>JAYWIH010000223.1:0-22530 GCA_043789005.1 Sphingobacteriales bacterium | reverse complement strand
CCACCAAAAACGGGTAAACCTCCTTTTCCAAGCGTTCAATGGAGCCGCAATAGATGGCGGCTTTGGCGCAAGTTCCATTCGCGTATGTCTTGTGCTGGTAGCGTTGGTAAAAATCCCTGACCCCTTTTTCAATGATTTGCAAGGGTTGCAGGCCCGAGGCCACTTCCACACGGGGCTTTTTAAGGAAGTTGCGGATGGCCAGCGTCAGCGGATAATAGTGAACCGTATTGGTGATTTGCGAAAATTTCAGGCTCACCTCATCGCTCACCTTGATTTTTTCGGGCGATGCCAGATACGGCGTGCCCGAATAGCCGACCACACTGTTTACATGGCTGGCGGCGTGCCACTTTCCCACCACCTGCCTCAACTTGATCTCGTCAGTCTGCGCATGGTGTACTTCGTCAATATGGATTTGCAGGCCGGGTATCTTGCCAATCAGGTTGCGGAGTCCGTTGGCCTGTTTGTCCTTCTCATCCACCGATTGTTCCAGCAGTTCCAGTTGCGTACCGTCTTTGATGCGGTCGAGGATTACTTTTTCGGCGTTCACCAGCATGACTAAACCCATCAAATCCGCGAAAGGCTGGTGTTGGGTTATTTTTTGGGCATTCGGGTTTTGCTTACTGCCTTTTTTGGCGGTTTTGGCTTGGTCCAGTATTTCAAATTTAATGAGTTTTTTGAGTGCGGATGCGGTCGGTTCGGGCACCACCCAAGCCGGGTTGAATTTCTCAATGGTTTTCAGGCTGGGAATAATGGACGACTTGAGACCGGACGGTGCCAGAATAATAAAGTTGTGCGCAAAGACGGGGTTTTCCGGCTCATTGATGGCGAAATACAAATCCAGATAGATGAATGTTGCCATCAAAAACGTTTTTCCGGCTCCCATTGGCAAACTGAACAGGTAGTCGGTATAATTTGTGCCGTAGAAAATTTTCCTGATTACTTCTGTGTAATCAATGGAACCGGGATGGGCAAGGATGTATTTTTCCAGTTCCGGCAATGCGGTTCCGTTGTCGTTCTTTTGGCTGGCAAACTGAAACAAGGCCATGGCCGCCGGATTGTTTTCAAGCACCCGCCGTGTCTGTTGGCTGATGTGCAGGGAAGACAAGTCCAATTCCCGATTGAAAAAACCATCCGCAAACAGTTGCCACAAAGGTTTGTTCAAGCCGGATATTTTTAAAAAAAGATAGGTTTCAACCGCCTCCACCTGCGCCTCCCGCAGGCCTCCCCGTTCGCGGATGTACTGTAGCAAGGGCCGGATGGAACATTGTTGTGAATGAAGCCAATCTTGGACTTTTGCATTTATAATTGAGTGCAACATAAGCCTTATGCGTTTGCCATGCCTGTAAATCAAAGAAGTACCACCTTTGCAAAGGTGGTACTTCTCCGGCAGGTTTGGCGTTTCTAAAAGATACTATTTTTCCATTGCGGCCATTTTCTCGTCTTCGGTAGCGTAGCTTTCCAGCGGTTCGCAGGCACACACAAGGTTGCGGTCGCCGTAGGCACTGTCAATGCGGCTCACCGACGGCCAGAATTTGGCTGCTTTCACGTAGGGCAGCGGATAGGCGGCTTTCTGGCGGCTGTACGGACGGTTCCAGTCATCAGCCATGATAATGGCGGCCGTGTGCGGGGCGTGTTTCAGCAGGTTGTCCTGCTTGTCGGCAAGGCCGGTTTCCACTTCGCGGATTTCCTCGCGGATGGCAATCATGGCCTCGCAGAACCGGTCGAGTTCGCGTTTCGGCTCGCTTTCGGTCGGTTCAATCATCAGCGTGCCGGCCACCGGAAACGAAACCGTCGGCGCGTGGAAACCGTAATCCATCAGCCGTTTGGCAATGTCCTCCACCTCCACGCCAAAGGCTTTGAACGACCGGCAATCCAGAATAAATTCGTGGGCGCAACGTCCGTTTTTGTTGGTGTACAGCACCGGATAATGCGTTTCCAACCGCGCTTTAATATAGTTGGCGTTCAGAATCGCCACTTCGGTCGCGTTGGTCAAGCCTTGGCCGCCCATCATGGCAATGTACGCGTACGAAATCGGCAAAATCGAAGCACTGCCCCAAGGCGCGGCAGAAACGGCCCCGAAAGACCTCACCCCCGGCCCCTCTCCTGCTGAGAGGGGAGCAAAGGCTCCCTTTTTTTCACCCCTCTCAGCAGGAGAGGGGGCGGGGGTGAGGTTAAAGTGACCCGGCAGAAACCCGGCCAAATGCGCCACCACGCCGATTGGCCCCATGCCCGGCCCGCCGCCACCGTGCGGGATGCAGAAAGTCTTGTGCAGGTTCAGGTGGCAAACATCGGCCCCGATGTTGGCGGGGCTGGTCAGGCCCACTTGCGCGTTCATGTTGGCTCCGTCCATGTACACTTGGCCGCCGTGCGTGTGGATCAGGTCGCAGATTTCGCGGATGTTTTCCTCGAACACGCCGTGCGTGGACGGATACGTGACCATCAGCGCGGCCAGCGTGTCCTTGTATTGTTCGGCTTTGGCTTGCAGGTCGGCAAAGTCAATGTTGCCTTGCCCGTCGGTTTTGGTCACCACCACCTGCATACCCGCCATAACCGCGCTGGCCGGATTGGTACCGTGTGCCGAAGCTGGAATCAGAGCGATGTTGCGGTGGTGGTCGCCACGGCTCTGGTGGTAGGCGCGGATGGTCATCAGTCCGGCGTATTCGCCCTGCGCACCCGAGTTGGGTTGCAGCGACATGGCCGCAAAGCCCGTGATTTCGCACAGCCAATCGTTCAAATCGCTGAACAACTGCTGGTAACCCGCCGTCTGGCTGATGGGCGCAAACGGATGCAGGCCGCCAAATTCGGGCCACGTCACGGGAATCATTTCGGTGGTGGCGTTCAGTTTCATGGTGCAACTTCCCAGCGCAATCATGGAGTGCGCCAGCGACAAGTCCTTGTTTTCCAAGTACTTCAAGTAGCGCAGCATTTCGTGTTCCGAGTGGTGCGCATTGAAAACCGGATGCGTCAGGTACGCCGATTTCCGGGCCAGGTTTTCGGGGTATTGCAGCAAAACGGTTTGGGCCAGCGGAGCCAGGTCAATGTGGTTGGCCGCGCCAATGCCGTCGGCAATTACGGCGATTATTTCCTGCACATCGGCCACGGAAGTTGTTTCGTCCAATGAAATGGAAACCTCATCATCCGCCGTGTAGCGGAAATTGAGGTGCGCGGTTTCGGCTTTCCGGCGGATACTATTTTGCTGGCTCATCTGGAAAGTGACCGTATCGAAATAATGCTCGTTCACAACCTTCACCCCGATTTTTTCCAAGCCTTTGGCCAGCAATTGCGTCAGGCCGTGGGTGCGTTCAGCGATGTTTCGCAAGCCTTCCGCGCCGTGATACACCGCATAACTGCTGGCCATCACCGACAGCAGCACTTGCGCCGTGCAGATGTTGCTCGTCGCCTTTTCACGGCGGATGTGCTGTTCGCGGGTCTGCAAGGCCATCCGCAAGGCGCGGTTGCCCTGCGCATCTATTGACACGCCGATGATGCGGCCCGGAATCTGACGCTTGAACTCGTCGCGCGTGGCGAAAAACGCGGCGTGCGGCCCGCCGTAGCCCATCGGCACGCCAAACCGCTGCGCCGAACCCACCACCACGTCGGCTCCCATTTCGCCGGGCGGCGTGAGCAGCGTGAGCGACAACAAGTCAGCGGCCACCACCACGAAAATATCGTGTTCGTGCGCCGCCGTGATGAAATTCTTGTAATCATGCACCGAACCGTCAGCAGCCGGATATTGCAGCAATACACCGAAAATGTCCGGATTAGTCAGGTCGGTTTCCGTGTGGTCGGCCACTTCAATGGTAATTCCCAACGGCTCGGCGCGGGTCATGAGCAGGTCAATGGTTTGCGGAAAAGCGTGCCGCGAAACCACAAACGTCGTGGCATTTTTGCGGCTTCCTTTGCGCATGCTGTACAGCATATGCAATGCTTCGGCGGCGGCGGTGGCCTCGTCCAGCAGCGAGGCGTTGGCGATTTCCATGCCCGTCAGGTCAATGACGGTGGTTTGGAAATTGAGTAACGCTTCCAAGCGGCCCTGCGCGATTTCGGCTTGGTAAGGCGTGTAGGCCGTGTACCAGCCCGGATTTTCAAGGATGTTGCGCAAAATCACAGGCGGCGTGATGGTATTGTAATAGCCCAGCCCGATGTATGACTTGTTGACCTGGTTTTTTTGCGCCAGTTTCTTGAAATCCCGGATGAATTGGAACTCGGTTTTGGGCGGTGGCAACTGCAGCGGCCGCACCAAGCGGATGGCTTCGGGCACGGTCTGGGCAATCAGTTCATCAAGCGATGCCGCGCCGATGGTTTGCAGCATGGCCGCCGTTTGTGCGGCATCCGGGCCGATGTGGCGCGTGGCGAAGGCTTCGGAATGTTGGAGGTTGATGTTCATAAAATGTATTGGCTGTTTTGTGTGTGTTGATTGGAAAAACTCCAGAAGGAAGCAAAAATAGTATGTTTTTGAAGTGACAAACCCCCTTTTTGTCATTCCGGCGAAAGCGAGGAATCCGGTGTTTATCGCGCACGCAAGCCCGGAGTTGCCGGTGAGTGAAGGCCGGATTCTTCCTTTGTCGGAAGGATAAGGAAATAGTATCTTCTGGAAAGCCCAAACCCCCGTCCGTCCCGCCGGACTTGGAAAGTCCACCCACGCTTGGCATCACTGGCAAATATAACCGTAAAACGCCTATTTTCTAACCGTTCGTACACGCGGAAAGTTTGGGGTTTGGGCATTTTCAAAGATACTATTTTCAAGTTGGCAAGTGCCGCACAACCAGCCAAACCAGCACCGAATATGCCATAAACCTTTGAATTCAAGCGGATAAAAAGGAAATTGCACCACCAATGCAACTGTAATTCGCCCATGAAAACACTGGATATCCTGATACTGCTGCCGTTGCTGTGGGGTGCGTACAGCGGCTACCGCAAGGGTCTGCTCATGGCCATTGTGGCGGTGGCGGCGTTTGTGATTGCGGTGGTACTGGGCTTCAAATTGCTGCACGTGGGCCTGGAGTGGCTGGCCCCATACGTGAGCGGCGTACCGCGCAGTGTGCTGCCCTACATCGGCTTCTCGACGATGTTTTTCCCGATCATATTTCTGGTGAATAAGCTCGGCAAGATGCTGCGCAACTCGTGGAAATACACGCTGATCGGCAGTTTCGACAGCATTGCCGGAGCCATTGTGGGGCTGTTTCTGTGGGCGTTCGGCGTGAGTGTGTTCTTGTGGCTGGTCATGGCCATCGGGGTCAAAATATCGGTGCAAGCCAAGGAAAACACGTACGTCTATCCCATTGTAGCTCCCATTGCGCCCACCATCATCAGCAAAGCCTCATTAATCTTTCCGGCGGGCGAAAATGTGCTGGATCAGTTGAAAAAGAAGTTTGAATGAAACAGCCCCCCAGCCCCCGAAGGGGGAGAAGCCCCACCCCGGCCCTCCCCGAAGGAGAGGGAGTGAAAAAATAGTATCTTTCGAAAACCCCAAACCCGCCTGTTTAAAAGCCCCCTCCTTCGGAGGGGGTTGGGGGAGGCCGTTCAGTAAAACGCATCCTCGATGTGCAGGATTTGGGGTGGGTTGCCGGGCGTGATGGCGATGATGTCGAAACGGATGTCGTGCGGCCAGTCGGTCTGGTGGATGTACTCACCCGCCGCCGCGTGGATTTGGCGGCGTTGGTTGGCCGTCACAAAGGTTTCGGGCTGGCCGAAATCCAAGTTGGTGCGCGTTTTCACTTCCACAAAAACCAACAGGTTTTCTTTGCCCACAATCAGGTCTATCTCCGACCTTTTGTAACGGAAATTGCGCGCCACAACCGCAAAGCCTTTGCTTTCAAGCAGTTTGGCGGCCATCCGTTCGCCTTCCTTTCCCAGTTTTTGGGTTTGGTTCATGGGTGAAGTTATGCCGAAATTCCGGTGATTCTGCGGTTAACTTTGGCAAAGTTTTAAACTTTGCCAAAGTTTGGCTCTCAACAACCCCAACTTCCCATGATGCAGCAACTGATTGAAAACTTCACCAACCAACTCCGCGACGGCCTTGAAGCGGGCGGCAAAATGCGCGTCAATCCTGCCAACCGCGACATCCGCAACGTGGTGGTGGCGGGCTTGGGTGGCTCGGGCATGGCCGCCGAACTGGTGCAGGCCGTGGTTTCGGGTGAGATGAAAGTGCCCATGACCATCATTAAAAGCTACGACCTGCCCGCTTTCGTGGACGCGCACACGCTGTTTATTGCCTCCTCGTTTTCGGGCAACACCGAGGAAACGCTGGCGGTAATGGAGCAAGTGGCGCAGCGCAACGCCACCACGGTTTGCCTCACGGCGGGCGGCAAACTGACCGACATCGCACGGGCCAACAATTTTACGCTGGTATCGATTCCGAGCGACATTTCAGTGCCGAAGGCGTTTGCGATGTACAATTTCATCCAATTATTGTTTATCCTGAAAAATCACGGGCTGGTTTCTGATCAATTTACAGGGCAATTGCACGCGGCGATTGAACTGATTGAAGAGCGGGAGGATTTTATCAGGGAAGGTGCGCGAAGCATGGCCGCCGGACTGAAAGGCAAGCTGCCGGTGCTGTATGGCGATGCCAGGTTCATGCCGGTGCTGCTGCGCTTCCAGCAACAACTCAACGAAAATGCCAAACAACTGGCCCACGTCAATGTGTTTCCCGAAATGAACCACAACGAACTGACGGGCTGGGTGCATCCCGAACCGGTGCTGCTGAACACGATGGTGGTGCTGCTGACCACCGAATTCGACCACCCGCGCGTGAAACTTCGCATTGACTTGTGCCGCCCGCTCATCGGCAGGCGGTCGGGCGGCACTACCGAGGTTTTCCTGCGTTTCGGCAAATCGTTCTTGGAGCAGTGCGTGTATGCCATACATCTGTTCGATTGGACTTCGTTTTATCTGGCTCAGGAAAACAACGCCGATACGCTGGAAGGTGAAACCGTGGCGTACCTGAAAAACGAACTGGCGAAAGTGTGAACGGCCCGGAAGGCAGAAAAAATAGTATCTTTTCAAAAGCTGAAAGCCCCGTCTTTAGCGGGGGCCAAACCCCTGCCCTGCTGGACTTGAAAAGTCCAGCTACCCTTGCCGAACCCACCATTACATGAATCCGAACATCAATCCATCCGTCCAGTACCGGCATCTTGGCCTTATTGATTACCAACAAGCGTGGGATTACCAGACGCAATTGTTTCAGCAGATTATTGACATCAAAATCCATAACCGCCCCCTTCCGTCCGAATCGCAGGTTTTGACTCCGAATTTCATGTTATTTTGCCAGCATCCGCACGTGTACACGCTGGGCCGCAATGGCAAACCCGAAAACCTGTTGTGCAGCGAGGAGGAACTGGTTAAAATTGGCGCGGGCTTTTACCGCACCAGCCGGGGCGGCGACATCACGTATCACGGGCCGGGGCAGGTTGTGGTGTATCCGGTGCTGGATTTGGAGAATTTTTTCACCGACATCCACAAGTATATGCGGATTTTGGAAGAGGCCGTAATACTGACGCTGGCCGGATACGGCTTGGACACGGGGCGCATTGCCGGGCTGACCGGCGTATGGCTGGATTGTGCAACGCCCCAAACTGCCCGGAAAATCTGCGCCTTGGGTGTGAAAACCGGCCGCTGGGCCACCATGCACGGCCTGGCATTGAACGTGAACACGAACTTGGATTACTTCAAACACATTGTGCCGTGCGGCATTGAAGGCAAGGCGGTGACTTCAATGGCGGCTGAACTTGGTGGCACGCAAAATGTGGCGGAAATTGAACAAAAACTGTTGTGCCATTTGTTGGAACTGTTCGGAATGCGGTTGACCAAAGCCGACCCGGTTTTGCCGAACGGATAAGCGGGTTTCGGGTTTTTAAAACATACTATTTTTACAGGCGGATTTCTGTTGGATCAGCAGTTTTAGCAGACGATGAGAAAAGACATTCCTTTCCTACCGGTCAAAGATGTGAAGGTGGCCGTAGTGCAAAAAGACGGCGAAACCGGCGATTCGGGCTGGTTCGTATATCTGCTGAACAGCGGCAGCGTAACGATTGAAAACGTAATGGTTACCTCGCGCGGGTATGGTTTCGTGGACGACGAGCCGCGAAAAACCTCCGTGCTGCGGCACTTTCTGGGCGGCATCGCTCCCGGCGAACCGGCCATCATCGAACCGATTGACCCGGCGGTTTTCGCGCTGAGCAACGAATACTGGGTCAGTTATTTCATCGGCGGCCAAGTGTATGATAAGAAATTCATCTTCGTGCCCGGCAGCATCATGGAGGAACATTTGAGCTACATTCCGCAACTGCAACGCAAAGGCGTGCTGCATGAGTAGGGTTTGTTCCTGAAGCGAAATTTTTGTATTTTTGAAAAATATGCCGCAATAGTGAAACAAATCAAAATGATATAAAATATGCCAGTATTTGACCTTTTTTCTAAAAAACAGAAACGACTTCGTACTGAATTCCCAGACGTGTACTCTTATAATAAAATACCGCAAAATTTAAGAGTTCAGGTAGTTCATATTATCCGTGATGCGGTAGGTGAATATAACGGATATGGCATAGATCAATCAAAAAATATATATACTTCTATTCATAACATCTTGTGTCGTGAGTATGGCAAGTTCTTATTATCAGAAGGCTACCAGCAAAATCATCAAGGAAGAGTTTTTGATTTTTTACTTCAAACGCAAGTAACAGAGGAAGTAATTGATGTGATAGATCTTTCGTTCAAGCATATTGATATAGTGATAAAAAAAGAGTATGATCGATACACCTTTAACACGACTGTTAAGATAACTCCTGATGAGGCAATCGCGGAATTAAATGAACGCTTTGAGGAAAATGCAATCGGCTATTCATTCGATGGAAGTAATATTATCAGGGTTGACTCGACCTATGTTCACTCCGAGATAACTAGACCGGCAATTGCGCTATTATGGATTGACAAATTTAAGGGGGCAAACGAAGAGTACTTAAAGGCGCATGAACATTACCGACATGGAAGAAACAAGGAATGTTTGACGGAATGTTTGAAAGCATTCGAAAGTACCATGAAAATAATTTGCAAGGAAAAAGACTGGGCTTACAGCCAAACAGACACAGCAAGAAAACTTGTTCAAATTTGCTTTCAGAATGAACTTGTGCCAGCATTCACCCAAAATCAGTTTACGTCTTTGCAAAATCTACTTGAAAGTGGTATCCCAACAATTAGAAACAAACTTGGCGGACATGGCCAAGGGCAAACACCGCAAAAGGTTGATGACGAAATGACACGGTATGGTCTAAATTTAGCTGGAACAAACATTATATTTTTAATTGAACAAAGCGGAATTAACTAGAACCCGCTCACCCCGATTTACAATCGGGACGTTTTTGGCTTTGCGTCTCCAGACGCGCGAAGCCGGTTAGATAGTCGGCTTTGCAAAACAGTATCCTTGAAGAAGTATCAGCCTGCGATAGCTGCTGCAACTCGCCCGTAAGGCTTTGCAAAACAGTATCCTTGAAGAAGCCCAAACACATCCTTTATTCCGCATTCGCAATTCCTCATTCGGCATTCTGGAAATAGTATCCTCCCAAAAGCCCAAACCCCCGCCTTTTTTCAACGGTAATTCATGGCGGTTGGGAGCACACGTTTTTCACCGCCGGGAAACAGCGGCCTACCCACGCCCACTTCGCGGAAAGGCCACGGCACCGAGGCCGCAATGACCACCAGCGCAATGGTGAAAAGCAGCAGGGCGCGGCGGTGTTTCCGCTCGTCGGCAATGTTTTTCCTGAACACGCCCCGCCCCGCCGTAATCAGCGCGATGCCTATGACCATGCCGGTCAGGTGTTCCACGGCCCAGAAACGGTACACGCTGCTTTTCATGACTTCGCTTATGCCCAGACCCTGGATGTTGCGCAAGCCCCACGGCCCGGCCACCCACTGGTAAATGCCAATCAGCAGCGTGATATGGGCCGAAATCATCAGGAACAAATCGGTTTTGCGGTCGGCGTTGCTGATTGGCCGCTTGGCGTTCATGCCCGCGAAATGCCGGTAAATGGCAACCAAAAGCAGGATCAGGATGGCCCAGCGCATGGCATTGTGCAAATGAAGCAGTCCGGTGTACATGGTCAGGATATAATTTGGTGGTCAATGGTGCTTAGGTCGGCAATATAGCCAAGCGCATTTGCAATCAAAAAGGCAAGGCGGGTTTGGGCATTTTGAAAGATACTGTTTTTGGCCTTATCCCTCGGTCTCTCTCCTGCCGGGAGGAGTGAAAAAAAAGAGCCTTTGCTCCCCTCTCTGAAGGAGAGGGGCCGGGGGTGAGGTCTTTTTCAAAAACCCCCGCTTTCCAGCGTCGAATCCACGGTGGGCGGCACGTAGCGCGTAGAGTCGGTTTGTTGCGATGCACTTTTGTATTCGCGGCAGTCAAGCGTCACGTTCAACACGCGCGGCTTTTTGAACGGCTGTTTTTTCAGGCCCGCCAACGGATCCTTGTAGGCTTTGTCCATGAATGCGGCCCAAATGGGCAGGGCGGTTTTGCTGCCCGCGCCGCTGCCATCGCTGAAGTGGATGTTCATGTCGTCGCCGCCAAACCACACGGCGGCCGCCAAATCCTGGGTGATGCCCACAAACCAGCCGTCGGCGTAGTTCTGGGTGGTGCCGGTTTTGGCTCCGATTTCGTTGCCCCGCGCAAAGCCATATTGCTGCAATGCCCGCGCCGAGCCTCCGGGTTCCTCCACGCCGCCACGCAGCATATAGGTCATCAGATAGGCGGTTTCCTCGCTGATCACTTCCTGGCTGCGGGGCGCAAATTCTTCGAGCAGGTTGCCGTTGCGGTCTTCCACGCGCAGCAAATACTGCGGCTGGTGCCACACGCCACCGTTGGCAAATGTGGCGTAAGCACCCAGCAGTTCGTACAAGCTCACCGATTCGGTACCCAGACAAATGGCAGGATACGGCTTGAGCGGACTGCTGATGCCCAGCCTTTTGGCATAGTCCACGACCATGGAAGCCCCGACGCGCTGCGTGAGCCGGGCCGGAATGGTGTTCAGCGACTGAGCCAACGCCACGCGCAACGTCACCAGCGAGTCGCTGAAATTGCGGCTGTAGTTTTCGGCAGTCCAGGTGCCCAGCGTTATGGGGCGGTCCAGTTCGCGGTCGCAGGGTTTGTAGCCGGCATTGTCAATGGCCGCCGCGTACAGTATCGGCTTGAACGTGGAGCCGGGTTGCCGTTTGCCCTGCCGCACGTGGTCGTATTGGAAATGCCGGAAGTCAATGCCACCCACCCACGCTTTGACCTGCCCCGTGAGCGGTTCTACGGCCATCATGCCGGTTTGCAGGAATTTCTTGTGGTAGGCAATGGAATCCAACGGACTCATCACCGTGTCGCGCGGGCCGTTCCACGAAAAAACCGCCATCGGCACGCGGGTGCGCAGTTCCAGCCAAACCGAATCCTCGTTGCCGCCGTACTCATCCATCATTTGCTGGAAACGCGGCATTTTGCGCGCCACCGCCTCCGCGTAGCCCCTGATTTCGTTGCCGTAGCGGTCTGTCCACGGATTGCGGCCGCGCCATTGGGCAAAAAACTTCGCCTGCTGCTTCTGCATCTGTTCGCCCACGGCCTGCTCGGCGTAGCGTTGCAGGCGTGCGTCAATGGTGGTGTAGATGCGCAAGCCGTCGGCGTAGAGGTTTTTCTCGTATTTCTGCGCAATCCGGCGCAGCTCCTTTTCCAGTTCGGCGCGGAAATACGTGGCCAGGCCCTGCGTGGCATTTTCCGGGTGGTAGTCCAGGTTCAGCGGCTGGGCGGCGAGTTTGGCCAGTTGGTTTTCGGTGAGGCTGCCGGTTTCGGCCATTTTCGAGAGCACGAAATTCCGCTTGGCCAACGCCCGCTTGGGATGCCGCACCGGACTGAAAAAACTCGGGTTGTTGAGCATCCCCACCAGCAAGGCCGCTTGCGGGGCGGTGAGGTCGGCGGCGCGGGTACGGAAAAACGTGCGTGCCGCCGCCTCAATGCCATACGCCCGGCTGCCGAAACTGACCGTATTCAGGTACATGGTCAGGATTTCGGGCTTGGTGTAGCTGCGTTCCAATTGGATGGCCGTGAGCCACTCTTTTGTCTTGATTATCAGTATGTTATTGATGGCTCCGCGTGTTTCCTCCTTGCGCAAGTCAAAAAGATTTTTGGCCAATTGCTGCGACAAGGTGCTGGAGCCGCGCTTTTTGCCAATGAGCAGGTACGGGAAAACGGCGAAAGTGCCTTTCATGTCAATGCCCGAATGCTGCTCGAAACGCACGTCTTCGGTGGCTACCAAGGCTTGGATCAGGTGCGGCGACAATTGGCTGTATTCCACGCGGTTGCGGTTTTCCTCGCGAAAATACGCGCCCAGCACCGTGCCATCGGCGGCATACACTACCGAGGCCAGGTTGCTTTTCGGGTTTTCTATTTCCTTGAAGCCGGGCATGGAGCCGAACAAGCCGCCCAAGTCAACGCTGACCGCCCAAACGTACAGGCAGAACAACGCGAACGAAACCGCAAAGGCAACCCACAGCCCGGCAATCCATTTGAAGTATTTCCCTTTTTCGATGTGCAGAAACGACATGGCGGTTGGTTCAGGGTTTACAGGAAAATCCCGGCAAAAAGGGTTTCAAAAATAGTATGTTTCAAAAAGGCGAAACCCGCCCCTGTCATTTCAAACCGTAGAAACGTTGCTTGCAATGTCTCCATCCGGGCATTGTTTCCCGGCGGTGTTTGCCGCAAGCGGTGTCTTCCGAAAGGCAGTTACCTTGCGGTTGTCGGGCATTTCGCATTTCGCCGTCCTTCTGGAAGAACCTTGTGACAGGTTGTGACACGCCCAATTTTATAAGCCGCCGTATTTGTCACAAGGTTCTTCCAGAAGGACAAGAATAGTATTGAGGCAAAAATAGTATCTTTTTTCCATGCTAAACCCCGCTCCTTTTCAATCCAAGCGGCCAGCCTGCGGGCCGGATCGGCAACGGCTTTAAATCATCGGGCAATCCATACAATCCTTTCTTGGATAATTCATAGATTTTGGGTTGAATTTAAAGCATTAAAATGTTGATTATCAGTGTTTTGTAATTTAATTTCGAGTAATACCACACTTAACATTAATTTAACTTTGGCAAGATTATCCGGCCAAATGTTAAACGATTGTTAAGATTCCGGTAATGTTCAAGTGACAACTGAACGCTTACTTTGCATAAAACACCGCCATTGAAAACTCACTTCAAGACAATCGTCATTTCCGACGTGCATTTGGGCACATCCGGCTCCAAAGCCAAGCAAGTCACCAACTTCCTCAAACAGCACCGCTGCGACAAGCTGATCCTCAACGGCGACATTATTGATGGCTGGCAACTGAAAAAATACGGCGCGTGGAAACGCAAGCACACGCGGTTTTTCAAGACGGTGCTGAAAATGATGGAGGATTACGACACGCAGGTGATTTACCTGCGCGGCAACCACGATGATTTTCTGGACCAGATACTGCCCGTGAAAGTGGGCGGCTTTTCAATCCAGCGCGACTATATTCTCAAATCGCGCGGGCGGCGGTTTTACGTAACGCACGGCGACATCTTCGATTCGGTGACTACCAAGCTCAAATGGATCGCGCAACTCGGCGACATCGGGTACACTTTTTTGCTGTGGGTCAATAAGTTATACAACAACTACCGCACCAGCCGGGGTCTGCCTTATTACTCGCTTTCGCAAAAAATCAAGGCCAAAGTGAAGTCGGCGGTGAGTTATATTTCCGATTTTGAAACGCAACTCGTGGAGCTTGCCAAAGTGAAACAGTGCGACGGCATCATTTGCGGCCACATCCACCAACCGGCCATCAAGGAATACGGCGATGTGGTGTACATGAATTCCGGCGATTGGGTGGAGTCGCTGAGTGCGCTGACCGAAGACGAGAGCGGTGAATGGAACTTGGTGTATTACAGCGAAACCGAGAAAGCCGGGCTGCACTACGAACGCGAAGCCATGGATTGGGAGGAATTGGAAGACGACGAAAAAGCCGATTTGGAAGCCTTGGAAGAACAACTGAAATTGGTGCGCGTGCTGAAACAAGTGAGTTGAGAAAATCTTCAGGATTAGCCTGATATTTGCCCGGTTTGATACACCAAAAAGCCAACCGATAGGGTTGGCTTTTTTTGTTGCGGGGGTTTGGGCTTTTGAAAAGATACTATTTTTGGGGCGGGGAAAGTGTCCGCCACTATTCATTTTTGTACACCGTTCCGTCTTTCATCACGAACAGCATTTTTTGCAGCGTCTTGATGTTTTGCAGCGGGTTTTCGCCGGTGGCCACAATGTCCGCAAACTTGCCCGCTTCAATCGAACCCATCTGTTCTTTCATGCCCAGCACTTCGGCGGCAACCATGGTGGCCGCTTTGATGGCTTGCATGGGCGGCATCCCGACTTCTGTCATGTATTCAAATTCCTTGGCGTTGCGTCCGTGGATGAACACCCCGGCATCGGTGCCAAACGCGATTTTCACACCGGCCTTGTAGGCTTTGGCAAATGTGGCTTGGATTTGCCGGCCCGTTTCAACGGCTTTGGGCACCACCAGCGGATGGTAATAGCCCGGAATCTTGGCTGAGTCGGCAACGGTTTTTCCGGCTGTAATCGTAGGAACGTAGTACGTGCCGTATTTCTTGAACAGCTCAATCGTTTCGTCGTCCATGAACGTGCCGTGCTCAATGGTGGTGATGCCCGCCCGGATGGCGCGTTTCATGCCCTCGGCCCCGTGCGCGTGGGCGGCCACGTGGAAGCCGTAATCCTTGGCCGTGGCGACGATGGCGGTCAGTTCATCATCTTGAAACTGAGGGGCTTTGCCGCTTTTGGCAATGCTCAGCACGCCGCCCGTCGCCGTGATTTTTATGCAGTCCACGCCGTCTTTGTAGCGTTGCCGCACCGCCCGCCGCGCCGCATCGGGGCTGTCCACCACGCCATCGTCGAACTTATCGGGAAACTGGATGTCCGACCGCCAGCCGTTTGTCGGGTCGCCGTGGCCGCCGGTGGTGGCAATGGTTTTGCCCGACGTGAAAATGCGCGGCCCCGCCACAATGCCTTTGTTGATGGCGTTGCGCAGCGAAATATTCACGCCCGTGCCGCCCAAGTCGCGCACTGTGGTGAAACCGGCCAGCAGCGTGGTCATGGCGTGTTTTTGGGCTTCAAACGCAACATCGGCCGGGCTGTAGCTCATGCGTTTCAGGTACTGGTCTTTGCTGGTTTCGTTTTCCAAGTGTACGTGCAGGTCGGTGAGGCCGGGCATGACGGTCTTGTTTTTCAGGTCAATCGCTTTCTCATCGGCTGCCGGATTTGTGTAGCCCTTGTCAACCCGCACGATTTTTTTGCCTTCCACCACAATTGTCATTTGGGTTTGCGCATCGTTGCGGATGCCGTCAATCAAGGTGCCGCAGTGGATGAGCGTTTTTTGGCCGAAAGCGGACGAAGCAATCAGGCAAACGGAGTAGAGCAGGTTTTTCATAAGTCAAGGTTTGGTTAGGGAGAATGTTGGGGGGCGAAAATAGTATGTTTTAAAAAGGTGAAACCCCCGGCTCCGAAGGGGATGGCAAAAAAATGCCTGGAACAAAGGGTGTCCCAATCTGAAATAGTATGTTTTAAAAAGGCAAAACCTCCGGTTTTACGCACAAGCCGGAGCGTGCGTTACGGCATGGGCCTATTTCGTTATCCGGTATGATCCACGACAATTTTCCACTTGCCGCCGATTTTGCGCCACAGCAACGTGAAATATCCACTGGCATTGCCGTTTTGCGGACGGGTCAGGAAAAACCTGCCAATCACAAAAGCCGCATCCTTGCCCAGCAGATCAACCTTGAGGATTTCAAACCGCAACGTGCCACGGGCCGCCGCATCGGGATAGTTTTTTTGGTAGCGTTCCAGTGTTGGTTTCCAGCCGTACACAATGCCTTTGCTGCCAATGAATTGCAACGAATCCGACTGCCAGTAGCCGTCCATGAATTTTACCATATCGCCGCTGTTCCAAGCCGTAACCTGGTCGTCCATCACGCGTCTGATTGCGCTGGGATCGGCTGTCCGCTGGGCAAACGCACCCGACGAATGGATTGAAAGGGCGAGCAACAAGGTGAAAATCTTCATTTTGGGAAAGCCAGCAATCAGGAATTTAAATAGTGGAATAGTTTTATAATTTTACGCGATTAGTGCCAAAAAGCGGATTCTCTACGTAAAAAGTTATATTTTTTGTGGCAAGCAATGGGTTTTCCCACTGGATTTTGCGTTGCTTTGCGTACGCAATCAACCAACCGAAAAGATGCAAGTCCTTGGATTCATCGCCGCCATCCTGACCACCGCCGCCTTTGTGCCGCAGGTGCTGAAAACTTGGAAAACCAAATCGGCAGAAGGGCTGTCGCTGGAAATGTACGTTATTTTTTGCACGGGAGTGCTACTGTGGCTTGTGTATGGCATTGCCAACCGCGATTTTCCGATTATCGCCGCCAACGCCGTTACCTTGGTGTTGTCGGCCATTCTGGTGTATTTCAAACTCAGGTTCAGAAACCGGCATCCGTTGCACGACAAAAGCCGGAAAAACCCGTGTAGGCGGGCTTTTCCGGCTTTCAAGAATCAGCCTTCCTCACACTTTTTCCATTCCGGCTTCCCAGTCCTTGGCTTTCTGCTTTTCGATGCGTGCCGAAACACTGACACTGATTTCGTAGAGGAAAAACAGCGGCAACGCCACCAGAATCTGGCTGATGATATCGGGCGAGGGCGTGATGATGGCCGCCACAATGAGCATGACCACGTATGCGTGGCGGCGGTATGATTTCATGAGGGCCGGCGTGACAATGCCCGCTTTGGACAGGAAAAACACAACCATCGGCAACTGGAACATGGCACCGCAAGCCAGCGTGAGCGTGGCAAGGATGGAGAAATAAGAGCCGATGTCAAATTCGTTGGCAATGGTTTCGTCGAGCTTGAAGTTGGCCAGGAAGTTGATTGTCAGCGGGGAAATGATGTAATAGCCAAACAGCACACCCGTCAGGAACAGCACCGTGACGAAGAAAACCGCGCCACGGGCCGCCTTGCGTTCGGTGGGATGCAGGCCGGGTTTCACAAACCGCCAGATTTCCCAGAAGGCATACGGAAAAGCCCCGATAAGGCCGGCCAGCGCGGCCGTGGTGATGTACGTGGTGAATTGCCCGCCCACCTGCCGGCTTTGCAAAATGAAATCGAGCTTGTCCACGCACAAGCCTGCCACGTGCGTTACCTCGGCCAGTTTGCAAAGCATCCGGTACGTCCAGAAGTCGGTGCGCGTGGGGCCGAGCAGCACATCGTGGAACACAAATTCCTTGAAGTAGATGGCGGCAATGGCAAAAATGAAAATGGAAGCCACCGACCGGATAATATGCCAGCGCAACTCTTCCAAGTGGTCGATAAACGACATTTCACGCTCCGGCGGCTTGCCGAGGCTGCCCGTTTCGTCGTCGTAATAAGCGGGTTCCCGCTCTTCTTCCCAAGTGTTTTCTTCTGTCGGCTTCACAAGTCAGTCAATCAAAAATAGTATGTTTTTTTAAGTCAAAACCCCCCTTTTTTTCAGGGGATGTCATCGAATTGCTTCGCAAAACTATACAAACAAACGTTAAAATGTCCGGTTTCCGACGATAGGGAACGAAACTTACGTATTTTTCGCCATGAACCCAAATGACGCGCCGACTTCCAGAATCAGCCTGCAAGATTACACCTACCACCTGCCCGAAAACCGCATTGCGGCGCACCCCGCAGAGCCGCGCGATGCTTCCAAACTGCTTGTGTATGACCAAGGCAACATGACACATACGCATTTCCGGTGCCTTTCAGATTTTGTGCCCGCCCACACGCTGTTGGTTTTCAATGATACCAAAGTCATTCCCGCCCGGATTTTCTTCCGGCGCGACACGGGCGGCATGGTTGAGGTTTTCCTGTTGCAGCCGCAAAACAGCCATCAACCGGTACACGAAGCCATGCGCCAAACCGCCGGATGCACGTGGCAGTGCATGATTGGCAACAAGAAACGCTGGAAACAAGGCGAAACGCTGCAAGCCGCCGCCGGGGATGCCACAGTTTCGGCGACACTGGTTGACAGGGAAATGAACTTGGTGCATTTTTCGTGGCAACCCGCCCACATCCCCTTTTCCGAGGTTCTGCCGCATTTGGGCAATATCCCGTTGCCGCCGTACCTGAACCGGGAAGCAACCGGCAAAGACACGGAACAGTACCAAACCGTGTATTCGCGCCACGAAGGAGCCGTGGCCGCCCCGACGGCGGGCCTGCATTTTACGGATGGCGTGCTGGAGTCGTTGAAATCGAAAGGCGTTGACTGTGAGTTTATTACGCTGCACGTTGGCGCGGGCACTTTCCAACCGATCAAAGCCGAGAATGTGCTTCATCACCCCATGCACACCGAACAAATGGTTTTCACCAAAAATAGTATCGCCAAATTGGCCCAAACCCCCGATTCCATTTTTGCGGTCGGCACCACTTCCATGCGTTCGTTGGAAAGCCTGTATTGGTACGGCGTGAAACTGCTGCAAGGCGAAACGCGGTTTTTCATTGAAAAGCTGTATCCGTACCAAAGCCATGCACCGCTGCCCACTGCCGGAGCGGCTTTCCGGGCGGTTCTTGAATACATGGAAACCCAAAACCTGGACGAATTGGCGGGCGAAACGCAAATCATGATTGTGCCGGGCTATGTTTTCCGGGTGTGCAAAGGCTTGGTCACCAATTACCACCAGCCCGGCTCCACGCTGATTCTGCTGGTGGCCGCATTCCTCGGCCCCGATTGGCAGCGGGTGTATGAGGCGGCACTGGAAAACGAGTACCGTTTTCTGAGCTACGGCGATTCGTCGCTGCTGATGCCGCAACAAGTTTTGTGATGCAGGCTAACATGGTAGATTTGAAGCAGATATTTTCATCGTTTACAGATAAAATCCGCATTTGCTTGAAAATCCATAAAGCAGTAGCCTTCATCGAAATCATCAAAAGCGGGGGTTCCACTTATCCGTGGGTTGTCCTCGTAGCCGACGAAAATAATCTTTTGCGGAAATTTGTTGTGAAGTCATTCACACCCGGTCAGATGGCTGGCACGCATCCGATTGCAAAGGATGTTTTTGGAAATTTGCTTGCCCGGGAATTTGATCTGCCCGCACCGGAGATTGACCTGATAGAATTCGGCAAATCGTTTATCGAATCGCTTCCAACAGAAATCAAGGAGAATTTTTTGCGTGAAAAAGACCAAGGTTTTGAAATTCGGGTGCGAATTAATGGAGGATATGCAAATCGTGGATGCGGCGCGGTTGAGGCCACACCTTAAAAATTACGATTTAGGTACTGTTTTCGCGTTCGACGGTTTTGTGATGAATATTGATCGTGGAGGATTCCGGAACAAGCCCAACTTGTTGGTTGATGATGAGCGTTTTATTTTGATTGACCACGAACAAATATTTCCTTTTGCCAACGATAATGAAACCTATAATAACACTGTGATTCGCAATTTTGAAGACGGTATGTCTTTGTACCCCTTCAACAAGCACTTGTTTTTTCCGTTTTTGAAATCCTTGCATGACAACGAGAAAAATACTACTCTTGATACCTTTTTTGAATATTTAAACTACTTGAACATCAACGCATTAGATGAGTATGCTTCTTTTTTGAAGAGCAAAAACATAAGTGTTGGCAATTACCCGTTGCTGAAAAAATACATGATTGCAGTCAAATCGAAAGCCAGTGTTTTCCGTAAAATCCTAATGGATAATATCTCATGAGCAGCCTGTTTCAATTCTCTTTGTTTCAATACCACAATTCCTCCGTTTCGGGAGAGGTATTGAATATTGCCCTGCTGGTGCTGTTTCCCGATCAACGCAAATTGCATTTTCTGTATCCTTCTTCTTTGAACCGTTTGAAGGCTGTGTACCCGAATGCGGTTGCCGAACGCACATTGAAAGCTTGTTTTAAAGGCATTAAAAAACGTGTGGACGAAGTAAATCGCCAACCTGAGCTGTTTGACGATTACCTCAACAACACGCAGGTCTTTATTGATAACCAGTTATTTATTCGTGATGCCTCCGCTTTGCAATTTGGCAAAATACACACGGGTATTCTTTATACCGAAGACCTGAACCAAATCGCAAGCCAACTGTATGATTTGTACTTGTCTGCATATGACCTGAAAGGCGACCAAGAAAAACACACGGATGAGTATATAACTCGTCAGTACAAAAACGGTCTAAAGCAGAAAAACGGGAATTTATTCGCTAAACTTGAAAAAAAGATTAAAATAAAGGATCATAAATTTCCTTTTGCCTGGCAGAATGGCACGTACAATCTGGTAAATCCGGTAAGCTTCGATTTGGAGGGTGCGGAAAGTATCCATCGGAAAGCCACCTTTAACGTTGGGAAACTGACGCTTCTTCAAAGTTTTGCCCAAGAGAATAACGCCAGGTTTGATTTATTGCTGGCCAAGCCCAAGCGGGCCGCACTTTTCAAGGAATATGATAATGCCGTTAAACTCTTGCAGACAATTGGCTCGGCAAAGATTTGGGAACAGGAGCAGCTTGATGAATACATTGACAAAACAGCGCGTGAGTTGCAGCAGAAATAGTATCCGCTGAAAACACCAAACCTGCCCGTTTCATCTTCGGAACAAATTGCTTGTCAAACATCTACCGAAAAGGTCGCCACAATTCACACACCTTCCAATTCAAGCAGCAATGAAATATCTCCCAATGATTCTGGCAATAGTATTCGTGATGGTTTCCTGCAACAAAATAAAGGAAACAGCCAAAGACGGTATCAACAAAGGCGGGGAAACCGTGGGCAAAACGGCAACCGAGTTTTTTGAAGGCGTATCGGAAGGAGTGGACAAAACGCTGCAATGCGACATTGTGTTGTCGCAGCCGCTCAAAGATGAAGGTTTGGAAACGGGGAAGTTTTCGGTTGAAAACGATGCGATGGGTGGAAAAAACAACCTTCTGGTGCTTTATGTGATATTCAACAAAGATTTGAAAAAGGAGATTTCAATAAAGGCTTTTGACAAGAATGGCCTTGAAATTGGCCGGACAAAAGCGGCGTTATATGGCAAGGCGGGAAGTGCCAGCTACCATGATTTCGCATTTGACAAACGGACGCATATTGAACTGAGAAGCAAGATAACGCTGGAATAAAAGCCGTTTTTCAAAACAGTATCCTTCAAAATGACCAAACCTGCCCGTTTCTGCCATCAAGCGGCACACTAATCTTTTTTTCGGGCGGGTTGTGCGAAAACCCGTATTTTTACCCGGAAACCAAAACCTATTCCCCTTGAAAAAGCTCATTTTCCCGCTGCTGCTCCTGGCGCTGTTCCAAAATAGTATCTTTTCAAATGCCCAAACCCCCGTGCCGTACGCCAACTACAACCAGCGCTGGGTTGATTCGGTGTTTGCCCGGCTCACGCCCGACGAACGCATTGCGCAGCTCATCATGGTGGCCGCCTATTCCAACCGCGACGCGGCGCATATTCAGGAAATAAGCAAACTGATACAACAGCAGAAAATCGGCGGACTGGTGTTTTTCCAAGGCGGGCCAGTGCGGCAGGCACAACAGGCCAATTATTACCAATCCATTTCCAAGGTGCCGCTCACGGTTGCCATTGACGGCGAATGGGGCCTAGCCATGCGTCTCGACAGCACCGTCAGGTTTCCGTACCAGATGACGCTGGGCGCAATCCAGAGCGACACGCTGATTTACAAGATGGGTGCCGAAATTGCGCGGCAGTGCCAGCGCATTGGCATCCACGTAAACTTTGCGCCGGTCGTGGATGTGAACAACAATCCCGCCAATCCGGTCATCAATTTCCGTTCGTTTGGCGAGGACAAGGAGAATGTGGCCCGCAAAGCCATTTTGTATATGCGCGGAATGCAGGACAACAGAATCCTGACCACGGCCAAGCATTTTCCGGGCCACGGCGACACCGACGTGGATTCGCACTACGACCTGCCGGTGATCAGCAAGTCGCGCCAAGCCTTGGATTCGCTGGAATTCTATCCGTTCCGGCGGATTATCGCGGCCGGGGCGGGCGGTGTGATGGTGTCACATCTGCACATTCCGGCCTTGGATTCGGCCAAAAATGTGCCTTCCACACTTTCCAAACCCACTTTGGACGGCGTTTTGCGCAAAGACTTGGGTTTCAAGGGATTGGTGTTTACCGATGCCATGAACATGAAAGGCCTGACCAAGTTTTACGCTCCCGGCGTATCGGATGCCAAGGCGATTATTGCCGGAAACGATGTGCTTGAATTCACGGAAGACGTGCCCAAAGCCATTGCCGAAATCAAAAAGGCCATCCGGGAGAAGAAAATCACGCAGGCCGACATTGATGCGCGTTGCCGCAAAGTGCTGGCTGCCAAGGCTTGGGCGGGTTTGGACAATTACAAGCCCGTGGCATTGCCCAACCTCGTGCGCGACCTGAACACGCCGCAAGCCCGCCTGATTAGCCGCCAACTCACCGAGGCCGCCGTGACGCTGCTCCGCAACCCGGCCGCGCTGCTGCC
>JAYWIH010000222.1:0-22547 GCA_043789005.1 Sphingobacteriales bacterium | reverse complement strand
CAAAACATCGTGGGTGCCACCAGCAATTTCTGGAACATAGCTATCAACCGGCAGTCCAACCCCGTGCCTACCGACATCACCGGCAACGACCAGAACATACCTGACCAAGCCAACCGTTGGGTGGTGATCCAGAACCGCAATGACCTGATCAGTCTGGACAACATAGGCAGCAGCAACAACCCTGACAACGGCGGCAACCCCGGCACAGTTGCCAACCGCGGCTCGTGGGAAAACGGCATCACCATCGAACGCGACTTGGCCATTACCGGTGGCGGCCTGTACGACAACGGCTACCAGATACAAGGCAACGCTACCGGCACGGTTAACATAGCCAATGGCACGGTGCTGAGCATCGGCCATGCCAATGCTTCGGCGGGCGTGCTGAACAACGCCATCCTCGGCACGCGTTTCCCGACGGGCTATGTGCGCGGCAACATTACGCTGGGAGCCACCAGCACGGTGAGTTACAGTGCCAACGGCCACCAAGACGTGAGCAGCGAACCTGCCGCCTACGGCAACCTGTACCTGCGCAACGCCAACCCCGGCACCGCCGACGGCCTCAATACCCTGACCAGTAGTTCCACTGAGAAAAGGCTCTCGATGGGCAGTGCCTCCAGGCTACTTGCCATCAACGGAAGGCTCACCATTGAACAGGGTATTTTGCTGCACGACATGGGAAGCCAGATCGGCGTTGCGGCCGCATCCGCGCTGACCATGCAAACCGGCAGCACGCTTGTGATAGGCTCGGGTGCTCAGACGGTGGCCACCACCGGCGGAACCGGTTCCAATCCGGCCACCAACGTGACGGGTACGGCCACACTCACGGCCAGTGCCACCACCTTTCCGGCTTTCACGCAGGC
This sequence comes from Sphingobacteriales bacterium, assembly GCA_043789005.1. Taxonomy (GTDB): domain Bacteria; phylum Bacteroidota; class Bacteroidia; order Cytophagales; family 172606-1; genus Xanthocytophaga. Next base: position 21,687 of record JAYWIH010000222.1, on the reverse strand, counting down.
CAACATTGACATCCACCAGAACAGCAACGTGGTCTATGCCTCATCGCTGCCCCAAATCGTGCGCGGCAACCTGCCCGCCACGGGAACCAGCGGCCAACGCTACGGTAACCTGGTGCTCGTGAACCCCACCACAACCACACCGACGTTGAAAGAGAAGGAGATTCAGGCAACTGGCCCCATAAAGGTGAACAGCCTGATCATCCATCCGAATGACAACCTGGTGGACAACGGCCAGCAAATAAATGGCACTGTCGGGTCGGCGTTTGTGATGAGTGCGGCCACCATTGGAACTCCCCTTGATCCTTTGGGTGCGCCATTCAACGGCCAGGCACCCACTTCCACTGGTGTCACTTCCAGTGCCACACCGGTAGATTTATCCATCACGCACCGCCCTGCCGAATACGGCTTCCGGTTTCACGGATTCATCACCATTACAAACCCAGGCACATACACATTTTATACGTCTTCGGATGATGGCAGTATGCTGCAAGTAAACGGCACGGTGGTGGTGAACAACAACTTCCAGCAGGGGGTCACCACGCGTTCGGGCACCATTGCGCTGGCGGCGGGTACGTACCCGTTCACGGTCACCTTCCACCAAGGTGGCGGCGGGGACGGCTTGAATGCCGAATGGCAATGCACCTCTTGTACTCCATCTGCCGTGCCAAGGGTGCAGATACCCGCCAGCGTGCTGCGCACCACCCAGACCGGTGTCCCCGGCGCGTTGAACTACAGCTACTACGAGGCTCCGCCCGGTGTTAATTACGATGCCAACAACGGCAATAACGGCACTGGTGCGGCCACCAATGGCGGCATCCGGGCGTATCCCGATTTGGCCAACCAGTCGCTAAACAGTATGGCAACTTTCACCGGCGAGTCGCGGCTGGTGCTGGGTACGGGCACGGTGGCCACCCTTTTTCCGGCAAATTATGCCGATGCGGACTTGGATTTTGATCTGACCACCACCATCGTGTACAATGCCGGTTTGGCACAGACCGTGCGTGGCTTGGACAACACGCTGGGCATAGGAGGCAATACACCCAATAATTCGGCAACTGCGGTCACATTCACCACTCCCCAACGCGTGTATGCTGACTTGGTGCTGACCAATCCGGTAAATTCATCGCCGCGTATAGCTCCCAAAACGCTGTCGGCGGAAGCTACTGTCCGTGGCACACTTACCATCAACCCGAACAATAACTTGATTGACGCTGGTTTACAACTGGCCACCGTACCCGGCACTACTACTGCTGCGCCTTGGAATGAAAAATTCATCATGCGCAACGCAACACTGGCCATCAATCCCGTAACCAACAGCGGAACAGTAGGCACCACCGGTGAGAGCCGCCTCACCATTGGTACGGCTGCTACGGCAACCCGCTTTCCTTCAGACGAGGCCCTGAATACCAACTCGACTTTGGGCTTCAGGACGGGCCGCTCCAGCCGCACGGATTTGCTGCTTGAAAGCGGGACAACCATCGTGTACAACTCGGGAGCCCCCCAACGTGTCGAGGGTTTTGCCAACGTTGCCGGCACTACCACCGCTACGTATGCCAACCTGTCTCTAATCAATCCGGCTGCGGCTGCCACAACTCCGGTGGTCAAAACCTTGCAAAACCGGGCCACCGCCATCCGCAACACGTTGACCATCTTCCCGGACAATGTGTTCGCCGACGGAGACTTCCAGATAGGCGGCACTGCTGGTCAGGCATTCAATATGTACAATGCGACACGCCCTATTGACCCCGCCGACGGAACAACACTCATCGGTTCCATCGGCGAAAGCCGTCTGATCATTGGTAGCAATGGTGCCCAAGCCCGTACTTTTCCCACTGGCTACGATAATGCGGACATAAATTTCGAGACGGGTACCACGGTAGCCTATTACGGGCAGGCCGGTACGCAAAGCGTTCGTCCGTTGCAATCGGCTACTGCCAACCAGAACTACGCCAATTTGGCGTTCACCAATCCCGATGCCTCCAGCCCGGTATTGGCTGTGAAGCAACTCGTGTCTCTGGGCGGAGCAAACGCCGTGACGCAAACAACGGTCAGGGGATACCTGCACATCAATCCGAATGTGGACTTTCAGGACAACGGCCTACAGATTAACGGCGTGGCCGGGCAAACGCTGCGGATGCGCAATGTGACACTGGCCGAAAATCTAAGGGGTACAGCTACGTTGGGCACTGCCGGTGAAAGCCGCCTGACTTTGGGCACAGCCGCAACGGCCACGACTTTCCCAAGCGGCTATACCACTCAAAATGGAACGGACATAGAATTCGAACTGAATACAACAGTGGTGTACAACGCAGGGCAGGCGCAGGCAGTGGCGGGTGTTTTCAACAGTACCGCCAACTCCACTGCCAACTACGCGCAGTTGTCGTTTGTGAACCCCGGTGCTGGCACGGCAACCAAGACGCTGACCAATCAAGCACGTGTGCGCCAAAACCTGACCATCGGCGGCGTAACGGCGGCTGCGGCTTCCGGTGCTGACAACCTGCTTGATGCCAGCTTGACCAACCAAAAAATCTTCCTGCAGGGGAATTGGTTCACGCATCCGGGCAATGGTTTCCATGCCCGTGCCGGTGAGGTGGAACTGGAAGGCTCGATACCGCAGAATATCAGAACCCGCAACACTTCGGCTTTCATATCGGAGGCGGGTACTCAGGACTTCGCGAACTTGGTGGTAAACAATACTACCGCCGTGCCGACTCCCGCAGTTACGCTGGGATCAAATGTGGCCGTGAGCAACAACATGACGTTTACGCAAGGGTTGGTGCAATCTGCGGTGCTGCCCACCTACACAACGGCTCCGACCGATGGCTTGCTCATTTTCCGGCACAATGCCATTGTCAGCTCGGCCAAGGATATCAGCTTCGTGCTGGGGGCGGTACGCAAGGTGGGGCAAGTGGCATCGGGCGTGTTTCACTTTCCGATCGGGGTCATCAACAGCGGCGCGGGCTTCTACCGGCCCAGTGGTGTGTCGGGCATAAGCAGCAGCACCGGTGCGTTTATCAGCCAATATTATTTGCAGCATCCGATTTCGGCTGGCTTTCCGAACCTCAGCGCGAACATACAGACTGCGGTGAACGGCAGTTCGCAGCCGCTCATCAACGTGAGTGCCCGCGAATTCTGGATGGTGAACCGCGAGAACGGTTCACCCACGGCCTTTGTGTCGCTATCATGGCGAGAACCGCAGAGCGGCGGGGTTGGCACCAACTCGGTAGCCACAAACTACCAAGGCTTGCGCGTTGCCCGTTGGGATGGCACCTTGGGGTCCAGCCAGTGGCGCAACCACGGCGGAACGGGTTTTGCCAACTATCCCACCGGGGCGACCGTAGGAAATCTTATCGGCACGCTTACGTCGCAGTACAACACGGCGGGCACTGCCGGAGCAGTCAATAATTTCAGCCCGTTCACGCTGGCTTCGGAAATCACCTTCAATCCGCTGCCCGTCACGCTGCTTGATTTCAAGGCCGAAGCCGCCAGCCGCCAAGTGAACCTGAACTGGCAGACGAGCACCGAGAAGAACGCCAGCCATTTCGTAGTGGAGCGCAGCCGCGATGGCAAAACGTTTGAAAAAGTGGCGCAGGTGGCGGCCAACGGCAATACCAGCCAACTGCAACTCTACCGCGCCGTGGATGCCAACCCGTACACGGGCGTTTCGTACTACCGCCTGCGCATGGTGGATTTGGACGGATCGGAGGAACTTTCCAAAATCGTGAAAGTGAGCATCGGCGTGGCGGGCTGGCTGGGCGAAATATCGCTCTTCCCCAACCCGACGGATGGCCGCAGCGTGAACCTGAAACTGACTGACCCAACCGTGAAATTGTCGTCCGTCATTGACTTGCTGGGCCGCCGGGTGGGCTACCGGACTTCGTTCAACACGGATGGCTCGGTGGCCGTGGAGTTTACGGAAACGCTGGCCAAAGGAGCCTACGTGGCCACGCTCATCTCCGCCGATGGCTCGCAAACCACGCGCATCAAGTTTGTGGTGCAGTAAATCCGGCAAAATAGTAGCTTTCAAAACACCAAAACCCGGCCTTTCCAAAAGTGCCGGGTTTTGCGTTTCCAAGGGATACTATTTCCAGCGCAAGCCCAATGAAATTTCAGTGCGGACTTTGTACGAACCGATAAAAACCCGAATCTTGCAAAAACAAAAATAGTATCTTTGAAAAAGCCCAAACCCACTTGGCAAACCTGTGAGGTTTTGAAAACCTCACAGGTTTGCGCCACTGACCACTGTCGCGCGTTTTGAACGCGCGACGACTGGTTCCGAGTCTGTGACTCGCTTGACCGAAGGCCAAAAAAACACGCCGCAGAATAGTATCTTTCCGAAAGCCCAAACCCGCCACCCTCCGTTTCTGTTCCACGCCCATGATATCTTTCCTGAATTGCCGTGTCGCATTTGCCGTCGGCCTGCTGTCCGTGGCGGTTGAGGCCCAGGCACTCTTCACTGCCCGCGACTTGACCGCCGAAAAACTGTTCACGGGTAACATCGAAGGCCCGATGACCGATAAAAACGGTGTGCTGTACGTGGTCAATTTCCAAAGGGACGGCACGGTGGGCATTGTGCAGCCCGACGGCCAATGCTCGCTGTATGCCACGCTGCCCGCCGGAAGCATCGCCAATGCCATCCAGTTCAACCGCCAAGGCACAATGTTTCTGGCCGATTTTGGTGCGCACAACATCCTGAAAATCAACCCGCAAACCAAACAGATTAGCGTGCATTGCCACCGCGATGAGTTCAGCCAGCCCAACGACATTGCCATTGACCGCAGCGGACGCTTATTTGCCTCCGATCCGGACTGGAAGGCGGGCAACGGCAAAATCTGGCGCATTGATCCCGATGGCAAGGCGGTTGTGCTGGACTCGGCGATGGGCACGGCCAACGGCATTGAATTGAGTCCCGACGAAAAAACGCTGTATGTGAATGAAAGCATCCAGCGCAAAATATGGCAGTATGCTGTGGACGCGCAGGGGAAAATATCCGACAAACGCCTTTTCACCGAATTTGCCGATGGCGGCTTGGACGGCATGAAATGCGATGCGGCTGGCAACCTGTACGTTACGCGTTGGGGAACGGGTACGGTGGCGGTGTTTTCACCATCGGGCAAGCCGGTGCGCGAGATAAAACTGAAGGGCAAAAATGTGAGCAACCTGGCGTTTGGCGGAAAGGACGGCAAAACCGTGGTGGTGACGCTGCAAGACCGGGGCTGCCTGGAAACGTTTCAAGCGGATGTGCCGGGCAAGGGGTTTGCAATGGCGGGAAAGCCGCGAAAAAAGCGTTGACGCACCGGCTGGCGGTTGTGCGACTTTGTCAAACAAGCCGGAAACAGTATCTTTCTGAAAGCCCAAACCCCTGCATTTCCGAATGCCGGGGTTTGAACTTTTCGACGACGAAAAAACCATCAGTAAGCCTTGGGCAGTGCGCTGCCGATGTCAATCAAGTCCAAATACGGGTCCAGGCACTGCAACGAACTGAATGGCAGCACTTTGACCACTTCCTCGCGTACGGTGTCGTACCATACTTCCACGTAAAAATTGTTCAGGTAAAGCAACGATACGCGGCGGCTGAAAAAATACCGCTCGCACAGTAGTGTGCCGGACGCATTGAGCTTGGTGAGCTGGCTGCCAAGGTCGAGCTTGCGGTATTCCATTAATTCTTTAAACGGCTGGCTGCGGCGCATGGAAGATGGATTGAGTACGGATGTAATATTTTATCAAAAATAAAAAGAATATTTCTGTTTTTACAACACCCAACGGCTGTTTTTTTGTCTTGCACCTTTTCGCTTATGTAATGTTCGCTGACAATCAGGCGGTTGGTGCATAATAAACCCGTACTTGCGCCAAAATTAGTACGCGATTACGGGTTGAGGTGTCGGCTTTGTTGCTGACTGCCGCCATTGTGCGTTTGCCCGCCCGAAATAGTATGAATTTTAAGCCCCAAACCCCCACATCTTGCAATCCAACGTAATCCTGCCCGAAGCATTCGCCCAGCGGATGCGGCACAAACTCAACCATGATTTTGAAGATTTTGCCGCCGCGCACCACCATGAGGCTCCCGTAAGCATCCGGCTAAACCACGCCAAGTCAAGTGCCGGAAACGGTTCTCCGGCAAAAATTCCGTGGGCAGAAGGCAGCCTTTACCTACCTGAGAGACCGATTTTTGCCCTCGATCCTCGCTGGCACGGCGGGGCGTATTACGCGCAGGAACCAAGTTCGATGTTTCTGGAGCAGGCTTGGAAAACAGTATGCCCACAAATCGCCAAACCTCCCGTGATCCTGGATTTGTGCGCCGCCCCTGGTGGCAAAAGCACGCACTTGGCCAGCCTGCTGCCCGAAGGCGGCCTGCTGGTTGCCAACGAGGTGATAAGGCAGAGGGCGCATATCCTAGCCGAAAACGTGACCAAGTGGGGAACCGGCAATGTGATTGTGACCAACAACGACCCGCAGAATTTCGGGGTCTTGACCGGTTTTTTCGATGTCATTCTGATCGATGCGCCGTGTTCGGGCGAGGGTATGTTCCGCAAGGATCCGGCGGCCATGCACGAATGGTCAATGGCGAATGTGAAGCTGTGCGCCGAGCGGCAGCGGCGCATCATAGCCGATATTTGGGATGCGCTGAAGCCCGGCGGCTTCTTGATTTACAGCACTTGTACGTACAGCGAACAGGAAAACGAACAGCTATTGGCGTGGCTTGCAGAAAACCATGAGGTGCAAGGCGTTGATTTGCAGCCCGATGCGGATTGGAACATTCTTGAAACTGAAACGAATGGCTTGAAAGGCTACCGGTTTTACCCGCACCGGCTCCGGGGCGAGGGCTTGTTCATGGCGGTTGTGCGGAAACTGGACGGTGCAACCGCCAGCCCGAAGAAAACGAAAAAGGCCAATTGGCAGGCCGCCTCGCACAAGGAAAAGGAATTGGCGGCGGCGTGGGTGCGCCAACCCGAAACCCGCGATTGGCTGCGCTGGCAGGATAAACTGCTGGCCTTGCCCGCTGGCTGCCAGCCACTTGCCGAGCAACTGGGCCAGCACCTGCGTCTTGTGAACGCGGGCGTGGAAGTGGCCGGACTGATTCGTGACCAAGCCAATCCGCTGCCCGCACTGGCCTTGTTTGCGGATGTGCAAACCGGTGCGTTTACCACCGAAAACCTGGATTTGGAAAATGCGCTGCGTTTCCTGAAAAAGGAGGAAGCCAGCTTGGCGCACGGAACCGGCTGGAAACTGGTCGGCTACGAAAGCCTGCCGCTCGGCTGGGTGAAACAAATCGGCCACCGCGCCAATAATTATTTCCCCAACGAATGGCGGCTGCGCATGGATTGGCGCGACGTGGAAAAGCAGTTGGCAGCCGGAAAGATGCGCTTCGAAATCTGAACCAAAACAGTATCTTTTGAAAACGCCAAACCCGGCTTGCCGTTTTAAAGCCCGCGCCGCGCACGCAGGTTTGGCCTTTTTGAAAGATACTATTTTGCGGGGCTGAATTTCGCGAAGAAATCAAACGTGCCTTTGGCATATTCCAGCACGCCGGTTTCGTGGTTGCGGCCCGGCAGCCGCACCAATTCCACTTGCGTGGCCCCGCGTTTCTGCATGGCCGCCAGGGCACTTTCCGAGTTGAAGTAAAACACGTATTGGTCATCATCGCCGTGGTAGAGGCGCGTGGGTGTCTGCGGTTTCCAATCGTGCACGTCGTTGTCTTTCACGGCGTTGATGAAACCCGCATCCGAGCCGTCGGCGATTCCCTTTTTAAAACCTTCCGCAAATGTCGTGTTCAGGCTCACGGCCACATTCGCGCCGCTTTGCCGGGCTTGCACTTCGGCGGCATACGGCTCCTTGAAGTAAAAACTGGCAGGACGGTTCAGTTTGTACAGTTTGTCGTAGGTGAGCAGCACCCATACGTACGAGCGGTTGAAATCGACCTGCCCTGCCGTGGTTTCGCTGATCACGTGGTTCATGAAACGCGACTTGTGGTAGGCTCCCGCCCCGCACGAGGAGGCGGTAAGCGGGAACTCGCCCGGAAACTTCTCCTCCAGCATTTTTTGCAGCGACATTGTGGCAAAGCCCCCTTCGGAGTAGCCCGAGATGAAGAGCTTTTCAAAAGGAATATCGTTGGCGCGCAAAAATTCGCGGCTTGCCCGCAGCATATTCAGGCTCGCCGAAGCCAGCGTCTGCCGGTGTTCGTAAGGGTGCGGAACGTTTTTGGAAGCCCCGTAACCGATATAATCCGGACACACGACCACGTATCCCGATGAGGCCAGTGCCGAGCCGTAACTGTACGCCTCGCTGCCGCGCTGGTAGTTGGAAGGCGCGTCATTGTCGTTAACAATGGTTCCGTGCTGCAAACTGACCACGCCCCTGATGTTGCCGGTGGCCGGTGTGATCAACGCACCCGAAGCCTCAATCAGGGTGCTGTCGGTGTTCGGTGTCTTGTAAACGATGCGATGGACGCGCACCGGATAAGTGGCCGCCACGCCCAGCAGCGCATCCAGCCCGAACAGGCGGCTGCTGATTTGGCTGGCCGTATATTCGCCAACCAGCCGGTTGCTGACCAAGTATTGGTTATTGGAACTCGGATTGATTTCCTCGGTTTGCTCGGGCTGGCAAGCGGTGAAGCCGAGGGCGAGAATGAGAAGATGCCGGATAGTGGAATTGAACATTGTTTTTGCCGGGGTAAATGGTGGTTGGAATGGCGGATGACTGCACGTATGATAACGGAAAATCCGGGTTTTTCGTTTGCCAACCCGCTGTGAATGAGGCGAAAAAACGGCTTCCCTACAATAGTTGTCCGATCCCGAACGCCACCACAAAAACCAGGGTGGTCAGTGCCATCTGTTTCAGGTACGGGTCAATGTGGCCGCCACGCGCCACGCCCAAGCCATTGCGGATCATGAGCGGCAAGGCCAGCAGAAATAAAAACTGCCAAGGGGTGTGGTAAGTCAGAATAGTATGGACGAAAGCGCACAAACCCGCCGCCGCCAGCAGCAGCCAATGGTAGGCCACTGCCCCTCCGCGCCCCAGCCGCACGGGTATCGAAAACTTGCCCGCCTTCCGGTCTGATTCAATGTCGCGGATGTTGTTCACGTTCAGCACGGCCACCGAGAGCAGGCCGCTGGCCGTGGCTGGCAGCAGCAGCAGCCAATGCATGGTTTGGGCATGGAGGTAAAATGTGCCCAATGTGGCCACGTAACCGAAGAAAACCAGCACCGAAATGTCGCCCAGACCCGCATATCCGTACGGTTTCTTGCCCGCCGTGTAAGTCACCGCCGCCACGATGGACAATATGCCCAAGCCGAAAAACACAGCGATTGTCTGATACGAGGCATTGTGCAAGGCTTCATAAAGCAGACACACGCCCGAAAACAAGGCCAGCACTGAAAACAGAACCACCGCCCGCAGCATTGATTTTGGCGAAACCGCGCCGCTCTGCACGGCACGCTTGGGACCGGTGCGTTCCGCGCTGTCGGCTCCATGGATGCTGTCGCCGTAGTCGTTGGCTAGGTTGGAGAGTACTTGCAGCAAAACCGTGGTGGCAACGCACAGCCAAAACACGCGCCACTGGAACCGGCCCGCCGCCGCCGCCAGAAAACTTCCCATGCCGATGCTGGCCAGCGCCAGCGGCAATGTGCGCGGCCGCATGGCCGAAATCCAAGGGTTCATGGGTTTGGACGGTTGGTGTGGAAACGATTGCACGCAGTAGCACACGCTTCAACTTGTGCGAAACCGCAGGTTTCGGCTTTTTAAAAGATACTGTTTTCCGGCGGCTGGTCAGTGGCTCAAACCTGTGAGGTTTTCAAAACCTCACAGGTTTTTTCCGGGCGGGTTTGGGGTTTTCAAAACATACTATTTTGCGACGCGTCTGTTAGTCGGTGCAAGCCATAAAAAAGCCTCCGTCGGGAGGCTTTTTTACAAGTTATCCATTCTTTGGAAACTCACGCGCCAACGGCGGCCAGCAAGTCCTTGTCCAGCGGTTTTACCTTTGACGGAAAAAACTTCACCAATTCGCCCTTTTCATTAACCAGATACTTGCAGAAATTCCAGCTCGGGGCTTCGTCGTTCCAGCCGTTGAGTTCCTTTTTGCTCAGCCATTGGTAGAGCGGGTGCTGGTCATCGCCCTTGACGGACACTTTCTCGAACATCTGGAATTTCACGCCGTAGTTCTTTTTGCAGAACGCTTGGATGTCGCCGTTGGAGCCGGGTTCCTGACCGCCGAAATTATTGGCCGGAAAGCCCAGCACCACCACCTTGTCGCCGTATTGCTCGTGCAGTTTTTCCAGTTCGGCGTATTGCGGCGTGAATCCGCATTGCGAGGCGGTATTCACAATCAGCACTTTTTTGCCTTTGTACTGGCTCAGGTTTATTTCCTTACCGTCAATGGATTGTACCTTGAAGTCGTACAGGGTTTTGGCGGGCGGCGTGGCCGCATCGGGGCGAGATTTGTTTTCGGCGAGCATGAAGCAGGAGGATAAGGCCACGGTAATGGCCAGCAGTGCGAATGTTTTCATGATTTTTAGGGATTTTGGTTGCATGGATGTATAACCTGTTTTTTGCGGATAAGTTTCCCGGCCAAACGAAATAATTCGGGGTTGGCGTACGGCAGTCCGCAGAAGAAAGGCAGGTTTGGCATTTTCAAAAGATACTGTTTTGAATCCGGCTTTTCACATCCGTTCCAGTGTCAGCACCGATTCCAGTTTCAGTTCCTTGGTTACGGGCACTTTCTCGCCGTCAATCAATATTTTGTGGAGCGACAGTTCGGCGTTGTCGTCGTTGTCGAACGTGAGCAGGTAATACAGCGCAATCTCGCCGTCCTCGTCTTCCATGGTGATTTTGACGGCGGTTTTCTCCCGTTCCCTGATCATGAGTTTCACCACCTGCCACGCACCGGTTTCAAGCACTTCCTTGCCCTCGGGTTCCTTCTCGGTAAACGTGCCGTTGGCCTGGAACGTCATGGCCGTTTCGCCTTCCTGATCGGTGCAGAGCCATTTGCCCGTCAGCCGCTGGGTGTTGCTGCGGCGCGGCGGGGCGGTTTTGTCGGTTTCCTCAACGTATAAGTCCACCTCGCCGTTGTCGCTCACTTCAAACGAATAATTGCCGGTTTCAAGTTCGTAGTACGATTCGCTGTTGCCCTCCACAAAGCCCACGGTGGCGGCTCGCTGGCTCAGTTTGGTTGTGCCTCCGGGAGCCAGCCTGCGCTTGTCGAGTTTGGCTTCGCTCCAAATACCGCTGGTGGGGTTGTTGTCAATGAAAAACGAGATGGCCTGTTTGGTCAGGTTGCGCACCACAATGGGTTGGGCTGCCGGGGCCGCCGGTGCGGTTTGCGATGCCAGCGTGCCTTTGAGTTGCGGTACGGCGTAGGTTCTGGGCGTTTGGCTGCGGATGCCTTCGCGGGCCAGTTCGCTGCGTTGGGAAGCCGACAGGCCCAAGTTGAACATCCGCATGGTTTTCTGGCGGGCATCGTCAAACATTTTCACCCAACTGTTGATGGGGTTCTTTATCAGGTTTTCGCGGATGAAATAATGCGTGAAATGCCCGCCCATGTCATCATCAGACCATGCATATTCGCCTTCCGTGGAGCCGGACATATGCAGCATACCCGCATAACGGCTGAACAAATCGCGATAGACGGCATCAAAACGGCCTTCCTGGGCAGGCGAGGCGTTGCGGCTGAGGCTTCTGGAAACGGCTCCGCCGTTCACGTCGTTGCTGCACGCATCGGTCATGAGTATCTTGAGGCGGGCGGGCTTGGCATTCAGGATGTTTTGCAGCGTGGATCTGGGCAGGTCCTTCTCGTCGGACGTGGAAAGGAACGTCTTGCCGTTTTCCATGCCGCCATGGCCCGAGAAGTAAAACCAAACCACGTCGTTGGGGCCGGCATTCAGGGCGTTCAGGGTGGCATTGATGTTTTTGAGGGTGGCTTTGCGGCCTTGCAGCAGCGTCCGCTCCACGTTCACGATATTGCGTTTTTCCAGGATGTCCAGCAGCCGGGTCATGGTGGCCAGATCGAAGCGGACACTCTGGGCAATCTTGTTGTTTTCCGGCGATTCATAATCGTCGCAGATCACCATCAGCATTTTCAGGGTGGGTTTGTTCTGGGCAAGAGCCGCAGGCCCGGCAAGCAGAAGCAGGCACGCAACGCGTAAAAACAGGCGGGCAGGTAGGTGTTTTTTCATAAAAGATGAGATGGAAGTTTAAGATAGGTAAAGGAGAAAGGCAAAGTTAGCGGAATGGTTTCGGATATGGCGGCCGGACATTGGGGTTCGTGTTCCCGGCAAAGGGGGTTTGGTATTTTTGGAAGATACTATTTTGAAATGTGGCCGGACTTTCCAAGTCCGGCGTATCGGGGCGGCGGTTTGTGCAGTGTTTTGCTTTCGTGCGTCGGAGACGCGAATACCTGCCCGTCCGGCAGGCGAGCGTTCCACCCCGGTTTCAAATCGGGGTGAGCGACCGTTGCAAGTCGGGGTGAGCGGTGTTGGGTTTGGCGTTTTCAAAAGATGCTGTTTTGCCCGCTGTTTTTCTGTGGACTATTGACTTTTGGCCGTAGACCAATCACATTCTTTCCGGCACGCCGATGCCCATCAGTTGCATTCCCTTTTTAATAGTCTTACCCGTCTCAGCCGACAGGGCAACGCGGAAGCTCATTTTTTCGGGCGTTTCGGCCTTGAAAATCGAAACGGCATCGAAAAAGCGGTTGTAGGCTTTTGCCAGGTCATAACAATATTGCGACACGAGTGAAGGCGCAAGGCGTTCGGCGGCGGCATGGATTGTGCCCGGAAACTCGTTGAGAAGGATGACCAGGTCTTTTTCGGTTTCGTGCAACGCGTACTCGGCGGGGAAGCCGCCCGGCGAAAATTCCTTCGATTTGCGCACAATCGCTGAAACCCGCGCGTGGGTGTACTGGATGAAAGTGGCCGTGTGGCCGTTCAGTTCAATGGATTCCTTCGGGTCGAACAGCATTCGTTTGGCGGGTTCCACTTTCAGCAGGAAATATTTTAAAGCCCCCACGCCGATCATTTCGCACAAGTCATTGAATTCCTGCTCGTCAAACTCATCAACCTTGCCCAGTTCGCGAACCATTTCCTTCGATTTTTCCACCATTTCCTCCATCAAATCATCGGCATCCACCACCGTTCCCTCGCGCGATTTCATGCGGCCGGACGGCAAATCTACCATGCCGTATGACAAATGGTGCAGGCCGCCAGCGTATTCCCGGCCCAGTTTTTTCAAAACCGCAAACAAGACCTTGAAATGGTAATCCTGCTCATTGCCAACCACATACACCGATTTATCCATCGGGAAATCGTGGTGTTTCAAATCGGCAAGCCCCAAATCCTGCGTAATGTACACCGACGTGCCATCCGGGCGGAGCAGCAGTTTTTCGTCCAGCCCTTCGGCGGCCAAGTCCACCCAGACCGCGCCGGTTTCGCGTTTTGAAAAGATACTATTTTGCAAGCCTTCGTTCACGATTTCCTTGCCCAGCAAATACGTGTCCGATTCGTAGTAGAACTTGTCGAAATCCACGCCCATGCGTTTGTACGTCACGTCAAAACCGGCATACACCCAGCCGTTCATGGTTTTCCACAAGTCCACCGTTTCCGCATCGCCCCGTTCCCATTTGAGCAGCATCTGCTGGGCCTGCTGCATCAGTGGCGCTTGCTTGGCTGCCGCTTCCTCGTCCAGACCTCCGGCTTTCAGTGTCTCGATTTCAGCCTTGTGGTTCCGGTCGAATAAAACATAGTATTTCCCCACCAGATGGTCGCCTTTCATACCTGCGGTTTCGGGCGTTTCGCCGTTGCCAAATTTCTGGTAGGCCAGCATGGACTTGCAAATATGGATGCCCCGGTCGTTGACGATATTGGTTTTCACCACCCCGCAGCCGCTGGCTTTCAGGATTGCCGCCACTGAATAGCCCAAAAAGTTGTTGCGCAGATGCCCCAGGTGCAGCGGCTTATTGGTGTTTGGCGACGAGTATTCCACCATTACTTTCCGTCCGTTGGCGGGCTGGAAACCGTAGTTGGCATCGGCGGCAATGGCTTGGAAAACCCGCAGCCAGACCGCATCCGAGAGCGTGAGGTTCAGGAAACCCTGCACCGCATTGAAACGGCTCACCACATCTGATTTGCCTTGCAGGTACGCACCGATTTGCTGGCCCACTTCCACGGGGTTTTTGCGCAGTTGCTTGGCCACCGCAAACGTGACAAACGTGTGCGAACCTTCAAATTCCTTGCGCGTGGCTTGCAGCAGGATTTCGTTGGCTGGGATGTCAATGGAAAACAAATCGCCAATGGCTTGGCTGATGAGTGCTTGCAGGGTTTGTTCGGGAGACATAAATCTAAGTAGGAAGTCGGAATCGGGAATTCGGAAGTGAGCCGGAAGTGTTTCTGGCTCCTGAACTCATGATTCTGGATTGAAGTGGGTTTGGGCCTGGAAAAAGATACTATTTTTTGAAATGATTTTCGCGGTTTGCGCGTTGCAAAGATTGTGATTTTATCGCTACTTTCGTGCCTTCGTTATCTTTGATTCCAACCTCTCTATCCGGAAAACACCCATGGACGCAGCAAAAAGATTTGACCAGTTGGAATTACTGATGGTGGAATTTATCAAAGAGTCCGCTGAAACAAGGCAGGAAATACGCGCCACCAACCAGCGACTTGACCAAACCAACCAGCGATTCGACCAGTTGCTGAAAATAATGGGCGACGGCTTTGAGAAGGTTTTCCAAGTGCTTGACGAAACCAACCGGAAATTGGATAAATATGCCGAAAGCCTGCATTACACAATTGAAGCCGAACGCCGGAATGCCACGAAAAACGAAGAACTGGAAGGTCGGGTGAAAACCCTTGAAAGCATTGTGCTGAACCGCGCAAGTTGAACAACCAGGCCGGCTTTTGTGAAAAAATATCCGGAAGTCAAGCCATTCAATCATCCACCCATAAACCGAGACACGACCAAGCCGCCGATGAACACAGCAACCACGCGGGGAAAGAAAAACCCCTCCAAGCCCAAGTTGAAAATGCCGCCGATGAAAAGTTACATTGACTTGGTGGAGCAGACTTTTGAATTTCCGGAGGAATTGCGCGTGGATAACAACGAGTTACTGTTCAATGAAGTGCCGCTCATGGACATTATCCGCGAATACGGCACACCGCTGAAACTGACCTACCTGCCCAAAATCAGCGAGCATATCCAGTATGCCAAGGAGATTTTCAACGCGGCCATCAAGAAATTCGACTACCAAGGCACATACACGTATTGCTACTGTACCAAGTCGTCGCATTTCCAGTTTGTGCTGGAGGAGGCCCTGAAAAACGACATCCACATTGAAACTTCCTCGGCCTACGACATCCCGATTATCCGGGCGTTGGAAAAAGACGGCCTGATGGACAAGTACCGGTACATTATCTGCAACGGCTACAAGCGTCCGTTATACACACAATACATTTGCGAGTTAGCCAACGACGGCTTCAAGAATTGCATTCCGGTGCTTGACAACATGAAAGAACTCGACACCTACGACCAGCACGTGAACGTGCCCATGCAACTGGGCATCCGCGTGGCTGCCGACGAGGAGCCGAACTTTGAGTTTTATACCTCGCGGCTGGGTATCCGCTACAGCGACATCACCGAATTTTACAAGACCCGCATCCAAGGCAACCCGAAATACAAGCTCAAGATGCTGCATTTTTTCATCAATACGGGCGTGAAAGACACGGCGTATTATTGGAGCGAACTGAGCCGGTTCGTGTACAAATACTGCGAGCTGAAAAAAATATGCCCCGAACTCGATACCATTGACATCGGCGGCGGCTTCCCGATCCAGACTTCGCTGCAATTCGAGTACGACTACGAGTATATGTCGGAGCAGGTGATTGAAAACATCCAGTGGATTTGTGAGAAGAACCACGTGCCGGTGCCGAATATATTCACCGAATTCGGCAGTTTCACGGTGGGCGAAAGCGGCGCGGTGATTTATTCGATTCTGGACCAGAAATTGCAGAACGACAAGGAGTTGTGGTACATGATTGACGGCTCGTTCATCACGCAACTGCCCGACTCGTGGGGCATGAACCAGAAATACATCATGTTGGCCATCAACAACTGGGACAATCCGTACCACAAGGTGAACTTGGGCGGCCTGACGTGCGACAGCTTGGATTATTACAACTCGGAGGCGCACATTTCGGAAGTGTTCCTGCCACAGATCGAGGAAAACGAGCAACTGTACCTCGGCTTTTTCCATACCGGTGCGTACCAAGAATCGCTGGGCGGCTACGGCGGCATCCAGCACTGCCTCATACCCGCGCCCAAGCACGTAATCATTGACCGCAGCGAGAAAGGCGAAATCGTGACAAAACTATTCGCGCCCGAACAGACCAGCGAGGCCATGCTGAAAATACTCGGCTATAAATAGGTTACAAAACAGCGGGCTTGGATTACAAACAGCAAGCGAAACAATGAAACATTACATTGTTGGCTGCGTTCATTACCTTGAAATCCAAGAGCCATTCCGCAAACCGGAAATTATTTCGTTACTTTGTTTAATCAAAAAAATAAAATCTCCCAACCCATGAAAAAAGCCTTGTTCATCGGATTATTGGCTGTTGCCACGCTTTCGGCCTGCGCCAAAAAATACACTTGCCCCACGTATTCAAAAGCCAACGGTACCGAGAAACCGCACACGGATGAGCCGAAAACGGAAAAAGGCAATAATTGATTGCTTTTTACGCCTTTCCGCAACCGGCAGGTAAGATTCCGGTCTAAATTGCCAAAACAATAACCCCACTCCCCGCACAAACCGGCGTTGCATATACGCTTCCGGTTTGGCGGGTTTGGCGTTTCCAAAGGATACTATTTTCGCCGGTGCGGAGATAAGCGTGGTTTCCATTCGCTATCGGTGAGATTCTCGATTCCCGGCTCAATCCATTCCCGTGGACACCGGTTGGGTTTGCCCTTCAAAAAACATACTATTCTGTCGCCATTCAGCCGCAAACAATGCGCAACCAAAATCCATGCACAAGTTTTTCATAGTCGGCGGAGCCATTTTGGGTGGCGTTGGTGTGGGTTTGGGGGCTTTTGGCGCACACGCGCTGCGCCCCGTGCTGGAAGCCGCCCAACGGATGGAAACCTTTGAGACCGCCGTCAAGTACCAGTTCTACCACGCGCTGGCCCTGTTGGTTATCGGGCTGCTGTTGTCCAAGACCGACAACCGGCTGATCCGGTACTCGGGCTACCTGATGTTTTGGGGCACGCTGGTTTTCTCCGGATCGCTGTACGTGTTGTGTTTTACCGGCATCCGGTGGCTGGGAGCCATCACCCCGGTTGGCGGCGTGCTCATGATTGCGGGCTGGGGTTTGCTGGCATGGGCGGCAATGTCTTCCAACCAGCCGCCAGCCCCGAAAAGGAGCAGATAAACGGGCTTTTTGGGAGTGTTTGCCGCCGGGGAAGAGGGAACCGGAAATAGTATCTTCCAAAAAGCCCAAACCCGTAGGTTCAAAAGCCCCCTCTTTCGGAGGGAATTGGGGGAGGCTTACCGCTTAGGCAGCACATTTCCCCGCAGATACAACCGTTCCGAGCCGCCGCTTGAATTTGAAATGACCGTGATGGTTTTGCTCTGCCCGTTCATCGCTTCCTTGCTGTCAAACGTAACGGTGACCCCGCCCGGCTGCCCCGGCATGATTGGTTGGCGCGTCCATTCGGTGATGGTGCAGCCGCAGGTGGGCTGCACATTGCTGATAATGAGCGGGTCTTTGCCGGTGTTGCGGAAGGTGAACGTGTGGGTTATTTTCTGGCCTTGCACAATGTCGCCGAAATCGTGCCAGCGGTTGGTGAAAGTGAAAGCGGCCTGGCTGCGCACCACCGTAACGTTGGATACCGGAACCATGACTGTCGGCCGGTGGGGGGCAACCTTGCCAGCGGGCTTTTTGGAACGGTAGGCGGTTTTCGGCTTTGCCTTGCCCTTGTATTTTTTCTTTGCCTGCTGCGCATCCGCCGGTAAGGAAAGCAGGAGCAATCCGGTCAGCGACAGGAAAATGAAGGATTGCAGGCGGATTGGGAATGGCTTGTTCTTTTTTTCTGGCATAAACAAGATCAGCTTGTTTTTTCGTGGCGTGGAACGCCGGTTCGACACTGGAGGTTTGGGCTTTTCAAAACATACTATTTTCCGGCTCCCCTTTTGGGGGCTTCGCTGGCCGCTCACATTTCCTCTTCCGCATCCTTGGTTACCACGGGTTCCACGAAAAACTTGGCGTGGAAATTCATCAGGAAAACCTCGTCCGTGGCCCGCGTGATGGCCGTGTAAAGCCAGCGCAGGAAATCGGCATTCATGTTCTCGTCTGTCAGGTAACCCTGGTCAATGAACACCGCTGGCCACTGCCCGCCCTGCGACTTGTGGCACGTCAGCGCGTAGGCAAACTTTACTTGCAGCGCGTTCAAATACGGATCCTTACGCAGGGCTTCCTGCCGTTCGGTCTTGCGCGGAATGTGCGCATAATCTTGGAATACGCTTTCGTACAGCTTTTTATTGTCTTCCGAACTCATGGATGCCGCCGTGGAATGCAGCGTGTCAAGCATGATTTTGGCCTCGAAAGACGGATATTCGGGATAGTCCACCAGTTTTAATTGCACCGTGGCAAACCGGCAGCCGTGCAAGTCCTCGAAGTTCCTGATCCGTTCTATCTCCACAAAATCACCGTTGGCGATGAAGCCCGCCGGGGCATCCTCGCCCAAAATCGTGTAGTTGTTGCGCACCACCATCAGCAGGTCGCCGGCATCAATCTCGCTTTCCGAAAAATTAATCTGCCGCCGGATAAACTGGTTGTACTGCACGGCTGCCTTGTTGGATCGGGTAACGATGATGGTGTTGCCCCGGCCATGTTTGTCGTAGGCATAGCGCAGGCCGTCCTCGAGTTTCTCGCCCGTCATCTTGAAGCAATCCTTGTAGTCGCGGGTTTGCAGGCGTATGTCAAAGGCATTGTTGATCAGGTTGTTGCGCAGGGCGGTGGCATTGTGCAATATACCCGAATGCTCGCCTTGGCGCGTCACTTCGGTCAGTTCCTTTTCGCGGACGCTGATGTCAAACGAACGTTTCAGGTGTTCGGCATCAAGGGCCGGGCTCAGTGTTTTGCCCACCGGTGGCAACTGCGCCGCATCGCCCACAATCAACAGTTTGTTGGTATCGTTCTGAAACACGTAGTCAATCAAATCGGTGAGCAGGCCGCGGCCACCCATGAAATCGGTTTCGTTGTCAATCATCGAGGCTTCGTCCACGATGAAAAGCGTTTGGCTGGCGTAGTTTGGCTGGCGTTCAAACACCAGGTTGCCCGAATACTTGTCTTCCTTCTGCCAATAGATTTTCTTGTGGATTGTCCAAGCCCGCTTGCCCGAATACTGCGCCATGACTTTGGCCGCCCGCCCCGTGGGAGCCATGAGGATGGTTTTGTAGCCGAATTTGCTGACTACCTTTACCAGCGTGCTCAGTATCGTGGTTTTGCCGGTTCCGGCGTAGCCGCGCATCAGGAAAACAGGCAGCAGCAATTCCTTGTCGGCAATGAATTCCTGCAGCATCCCGAACAATTCGGCCTGCCCCTGCGTGGGCGTATGCGGGAATTTCTGTTTCAGGGCATCGGACAGGGAAGCGGCGGCGGGCATGGCTGGCTTGGGTGCGGAATGAAAACCGGGTGGAGGTTTGGGCGTTTCAAAACATACTATTCTGATGTAAAGTTACAAAAATTTACCGGCAGTCGTTCCATCATTTGTCCCGGCCAGCAGCCATGCGTGAAGAAACAGTCCATGAGGAAATCGCCGGGGTGTTCGGCAACCGGTTGCGCGTGCGGGTGTGCGGCATCTGCGTGCAGGACAATGAGATATTGTTGGTGAACACGCGCAACGCAACGAGGCCGGGCGATTTTTGGAGTCCGCCGGGCGGCGGGATGTACTTTGGCGAACCGGCGCACGAAGCACTGCAACGCGAATTCAGGGAGGAAACCGGACTGGAAATCGCGGTTGGCGAATTCATGTTCGTGCATGAGTTCATCGGCCTGCCGCTGCACGCCGTCGAGTTGTTTTTCCGCGTGGAAGTTGTGGGCGGGCAGCTCGCAAAAGGCCGCGACCCCGAGTTGCTGCGGCAAGTGATTGCGGAAGTGGGCTTTTATCCGTTCCATGAAATCCGCAAACACGAACCGGCGGCATTGCATAACCTTTTCCGGCATTGCGGCAACTTGGCCGAATTGTTGGCTTTGCGCGGCTACCATCAAAATCCGGCTGACCGGTAAGCCTTTCCGAAGGTGGGCGGTTCCGGGAATCCGTTTCCGTTTGTGCCGGAAAAAGCGTAATTTTGCAGCCGCTTTCACAAAAAAACCGTACAAAGCCGACAACTTGGAAACCGACCTGAAAACCGATTCGCGGATTATCAAAGAGATATACCTGATCCGCCACGGCGAAACCGATTTCAACCGCCAGGGAATAGTGCAGGGCAGCGGCGTGGACACTGACCTCAATGAACTGGGGCGCACCCAAGCCAACGCTTTTTTTGACAGCTACCGCCACATTCCCTTCGCAAAAGTGTACACCTCCGCCCTGAAACGCGCCATGCAGTCGGTGCGCGGGTTCTTGGATTTGGGTCTTCCGCATGAGATACACAAGGGCTTGAACGAAATCAGTTGGGGTTTCCGCGAAGGGCAGCAAATCACACCCGAAGAAGACGCGTATTACCACTCGGTGCTGGCCGCTTGGGCCGCTGGCGATGTAACACAGCGCATTGACGGCGGCGAAAGTCCGTCCGACGTGCTGGCACGCCAAAAACCGGTGCTGGATTTGATCTTGGCCCGGCCCGATGAGGAAGTGATCCTGATTTGTATGCACGGCCGCGCCATCCGCATTTTTTTGACCCTCATGCTCGATGAGCCGCTCAAGGACATGGACCAGTTCGACCACCGCAACCTGTGCCTTTACAAATTGCTGTACGACGGCCAGAAACTCACCGCCGTGCTGCGCAACGACACGCGCCACTTGGAAAGCCTGCCGCACCTGACGCTTTGAAAACCAATGAGTAAGTGAGTGAATGAGCAAATGGGCAAATAAAAAATAGTATGTTTCAAAAGGCCCAAACCTGCTTCATTTACTCATTTGCCCACTTACTCACTTGTAGATTTTGCTCACCAAACGCATCATTCCCTGCCTCGACATCAAAGACGGAAAAACCGTTAAGGGCGTGAATTTCGAGAACCTGCGCGATGCGGGCGACCCCGTGGAACTGGCGCAGCGGTATGCCCAGGAAGGAGCCGATGAACTGGTTTTTCTGGACATCACCGCCACCGTGGACAACCGCAAGACGCTGGTGGAGCTGGTGCGCCGCGTAGCTGCCGTGCTCGATATTCCGTTTACCGTTGGCGGCGGCATTGCCTCCGTGGCCGATGTGTCGGCGTTGCTGCAAGCCGGAGCCGACAAGGTTTCCATCAACTCCGCCGCCGTACGCAACCCCGGTTTGGTAGATGAGCTGGCCCGCGAGTTCGGCAGCCAGTGCATTGTGGTTGCGATTGACACGAAAGCAAACCTTGGTGCGGCTTCTTTCGTCCATACGCACGGCGGACGCAAGCCCACCGACATCCCGACCATCCGCTGGGCAAAAGAGGTGGAAAGCCGGGGCGCGGGCGAGATTCTGCTCACTTCCATGGACAGCGACGGCATGAAAACCGG
>JAYWIH010000221.1:0-5689 GCA_043789005.1 Sphingobacteriales bacterium | reverse complement strand
AACGGGGTTTCGCCCTTTCAGAATATACTATTTCCGGTTAGCAGAATCCATACGCTTTGACCTGCCGAGGTTCGGCCTTACCAAAACATACTATTTTTGGCAAGCCGTCCGGTTATTGACTCGACAACGCTTCCGCACCGCCCACAATTTCGAGGATTTCCTTGGTGATAGCTGCCTGGCGTGTGCGGTTGTACACCAGTTTCAATTCCTTGATCAGTTCCTTCGCGTTTTCGGTCGCCTTGTCCATGGCCATCATCCGCGCGCCATTTTCAGAAGCATTGGAGTCGAGCAAGGTTTTGTAAAACTGGATTTTCAAGGATTTTGGAACCAATTCCTTAAAAATTTCCTCTTTCGACGGCTCGTATATGTAATCGGCTTTCGTCTGTTTTTGCGTGGAAACCGGAGCGGATTGAATGGGCAGGAACCGCTCGGTGCGGATGATTTGCGTGGCCACGTTCCTAAACTCGTTGTAAATGATTTCCACCCGGTCGTAGCTGCCTTTCACAAATCCATCCATGGCAAATTCGGCGGCTTGGCGGGCGGCACCGAAACTCAACGCCGTAAAAATGCCCGTAAACTCCCGGTGGACGGTATGATTGCGCTTGCCGAAGAAATCGAGTCCCTTTTTGCCCACCGTCAGCAAATGCACATTGCCCGATTGGGCTTGCACCGCGTATTTTTCTGAAATCAGGTTGTTGGTCGCCTTGATGATGTTGGCGTTGAAAGCCCCCGCCAAACCCCGGTCGGAGGTGACCACGACAAGCAGCACTTTGTTCACCGTCCGCTCAACCGCGTAAGGGTTTTCCACGTTGTCGTCAATGGAGGCGGAAATATTCTGCAACATCAGTGAAAGCCGTTGCGCATAAGGGCGCATCTGCGTGATGGCATCCTGCGAACGGCGCAGTTTGGCCGCCGCCACCATCTTCATGGCCTTGGTGATTTGCTGCGTTGAATTTACGGATTGTATCCGGTTGCGTACTTCTTTCAGGTTGGCCATACAAAACTCTGATAACCAGCATTATGCGCTGATATAATTGTTCCTGAAACTTGTGGGGTTTCGGGTTTTCAAACGATACTATTTTCCGTTCCGCTTATCAGTTCTTATACCGCGAAGCCACTTCCTTCGCGGCTTTTTTCAAGGCTCCCGTGATGTTCTCATCGTATTTGCCTTTTCTCAGTTCGGTCAGTGTGTCTTTGTAGTCGCCGGTCAGCAGTAGCATGAAATCCTTTTCAAACTCACGCATTTTATTGACGGGCACATTGTCCGTCAGTCCATTGGTGGATGCGTAGATCATCGCGATTTGCTGTTCCACCGGAACGGGCGAGAATTGCGCCTGCTTCAGCACTTCCTGGTTGCGGCGGCCGCGTTCAATGACCAGTTTGGTGGCGGCATCCAGATCCGAACCGAATTTGGAAAACGCTT
Organism: Sphingobacteriales bacterium; assembly: GCA_043789005.1. Classification (GTDB taxonomy): domain Bacteria; phylum Bacteroidota; class Bacteroidia; order Cytophagales; family 172606-1; genus Xanthocytophaga. The sequence goes on along the minus strand of JAYWIH010000221.1, from coordinate 4,266 downwards.
CCAGTTCGCGGAACTGCGCCTGGTCGAGTTTCAGCGTACCGGCCACTTTTTTCATGGATTTTATTTGGGCATTGCCACCCACGCGGCTCACCGAAATGCCTACGTTGATGGCCGGACGGATGCCGGAGTTGAACAAATTCGATTCCAGGAAAATCTGTCCGTCAGTGATGGAAATCACGTTTGTGGGAATGTAGGCCGATACGTCGCCCGCCTGCGTTTCAATGATCGGCAGTGCCGTCAGTGAACCGCCACCTTTGATGCGGCCTTGCAGCGAATCGGGCAAGTCGTTCATGGCCTGGGCTATCTCGTCCGAAGCGTTGATTTTGGCGGCGCGTTCCAGCAACCGGCTGTGCAGGTAAAACACATCGCCCGGATAGGCTTCGCGTCCCGGCGGGCGGCGCAACAACAGCGACACTTCGCGGTATGCCACGGCCTGTTTCGACAAATCGTCATAAACCACCAGTGCCGGGCGGCCCGTATCGCGGAAAAACTCGCCGATGGCCGCACCCGTGAACGGCGCAAAAAACTGCATCGGGGCCGGATCGGCGGCCGTGGCCGAAACCACAACGGTGTAAGGCATGGCTCCGCCTTTCTGCAACGCATTCACTATCTGTGCCACCGTCGAGGCCTTTTGGCCGATGGCAACGTAAATGCAAAACACCGTTTCGCCACGGTCGTAAAATTCCTTTTGGTTAATGATCGTATCAATTGCCACGGCGGTTTTGCCCGTCTGCCGGTCGCCGATAATCAGTTCGCGTTGGCCGCGGCCAATCGGAATCATCGCGTCAATGGCCTTGATGCCGGTTTGCAGCGGCTCGTTCACCGGCTGGCGGTAAATCACGCCCGGAGCCTTGCGTTCCAGTGGCATTTCAAACATTTCGCCATCCAAGGTCGGGCCACCGTCAATTGGCTGGCCCAAGGTATTCACCACGCGGCCAACCATGCTTTCGCCTACCTTGATGGAGGCGATTTTGCCGGTGCGGCGTACAGTGTCGCCTTCACGGATGCTGCTGTATTCGCCCAGCAACACGGCTCCCACATTATCTTCCTCCAAGTTCAAGACCAAGCCGGTCAGCCCGTCGGCAAATTCAATCAGTTCACCGGCTTGCGCCTTGTTCAGGCCGTATATGCGGGCCACACCGTCGCCAATCTGCAACACGGTTCCTACCTCTTCCAATTCGGCCTCGGTGCTGGCATTGGCTAACTGCGCCCTCAAAATGGCGGAAACTTCATCCGGTCTTATGGCTGCTGACATATCTTTTTCGCGTAAATGGGCAATGGTGGATGTTTTGTTGCTTGGGGAAAATAGTATCTTTCAAAAAGCCGAAACCTGCGGTTTCGCACAAGCTAAAGCGTGTGCTACTGCGTGCGGCTGAATTGCTGTTTCAGTTTTTGCAGCTTTCCCTTTACCGAGTTATCTATCTGGCGGTCGCCGATTTGCAGCACGAATCCGCCAATGAGGCTGGCATCCGTCTTTTCGTGCAACTCCGGTTCCTTGCCGGTATTCTTGCGGACAACTGCTTCAAACTGGTTGCGCAGGGCATCATCCAGCGGAAAAGTGGTTGTGACCTGTGCGGTTTGGATGCCTTTATAACCGTTGTACAACGCGTGGAATTCCTTGGCCACATCAAACAGGATTTCCTCGCGGTTTTTCCGGGTGATGATTTCAAAAATGGAAAAGGAAACCGGGTGGACGAGGCTCTGGAAAATGTCGCGCAATACGGCGAATTTTTTGTGGTGCTGTACAATCGGACTTTCCAACAAGTTTACCAAGCCACGATTTTCCTCGCACACTTGCGCAAACAACTGCATATCGGTATGCACCTGCTCGACCAAATTTCTTTCGGTGGCCAAGTCCAGTAATGCTTTGGCATACCGGGCGGCGGCTCTGCTGTGTGCCATGTTTTGTTGTCGGTAAATTATTCGGGTGCCTTACGCCCTGCAAAGGCGCAATAGTGAAATTTTCTTTAATTCAGCTTCGCATCGTTGATCAACTGGCTCACGAGTGTGCGCTGGGCGGGTTCATCTTTGAGTTGGCCGCGCAATACCTGCTCGGCGATTTCCAAGGACAGCGAGGCCACTTGCTGCTTGATGTCCTGAATGGCGGCTTGGCGTTCCTGCTGGATGGCGAGCCGGGCGGCCTCCACGATCTTGTTGCTTTCGGCGGCGGCTTTTTCCTTCGACTCCTCCACAATGCGGTCGGCGGTCTGCTGGGCTTTTTTCATCATCGTGTCGCGTTCCGCACGGGCTTCGTCCAGCAATTTCTCGTTGTCGTTTTTCAACTTTGCCATCTCCAACCGGGCTTGTTCCGCCGATTTCAAGGCATTGTCAATGTGCGTTTCGCGTTCTTTCAGGGCTTCGATGATGGGCCGGAAAGCATATTTTCTCAGTATGAGGAATACGACGACGAATGTCACGAATGACCAGAAAATCAAGCCTAAGTCGGGGGAAACTAACGGATTGTCCATTGCTTTATGCTTTGTCTTGAATGTTTTGTGCGGGGTTCTCCCGCCTATCGGGTACTTGAATTATGCCGCGCCCCGGCCTATTGCCGGGGTGCGGCATATATTGTGTGCCAAAAGGGGCGTTGTCAGACTATCTTGACCTGCGAAACCAAGAAACAAGCCAACACGCCAATCAGGGCAATAGCTTCAATCAGAGCCGCCACGATAATCATGGCTGTCTGAATTTTGCCAGACGCTTCCGGCTGACGGGCAATGCCTTCCATGGCACTGCCACCAATGCGGCCGATACCCAGACCCGCGCCTAATGCGACCAAGCCGGCACCGATACAAGCACCCATTACCGCCAAGCCTGTGCCGCTCTGGGCTGCCTGCAATAAAATTGAAAGGAACATAATTGAATTGAATTAAGTGAAAAAAAGGAAATGGAACTTCACTGTCTTGTATAAAACCGCTTACCGTTTTATGTTTCGCGCTGATGGAAAAGTGTCACCAAGTCCGTGCGGTTTTAAGAAACCGCGTGCCGGTTGTGAGCACCCGGCAAAATAGTATCTTTTAAAAAGCCGAAACCCGCGTGCTTACCCGCCTGCCTGTCGGCAGACAGGAAAGCCGATATGCGATACCGGCCTGACACACAGTGTCTGACCTGCGTTTCTACAATCAACTCAATGCCCGTAATCCGTTTCGCCGTGTTCCTCCACCGCGCTGCCAATGTACATGGAAGAGAGCAGCGTGAAAATGTAGGCTTGCAGGAATGCCACCAGCAATTCCAGAAAATTCATGGCCACCACCAGCGGAATGCTGGCTCCGGCAACCAGCACGTTCTTGAAAAGGAAAATCAAGCCCAGAAAACTCAAAATCACGATGTGGCCGCCGGTAATGTTGGCGAACAGCCGGATCATCAAGGCCAGCGGCTTGGTGAAAATGCCCATGATTTCGACGGGAACCATGATGGGCAGCAGCCACACGGGTACGCCCGGCGCGGCGAATATGTGCTTCCAATAATCGCGTTTGGCGTTGAGCAGCGTTAAAATCAGCGTCAGGATTGCCAGCGTGAAGGTGACGGCAATGTTGCCCGTCACGTTGGCCCCGCCCGGCAACAAACCCAAAAGGTTATTGGTCAGGATGAAGAAAAACAGCATGAGCATATACGGCAGAAACCGCTCGTAATGTTTCTCGCCGATGTTGGGTTTCACCACCTCATCGCGCAAAAATACAATGACCGGTTCCAGCAACGCCTGAACGCCTTTAGGGGCTTGGTTGCGGTTTTTCTTGTAGCGGTTGGCAATGGAAATGAACAGGATGCTGATCAGCGTGAGGCTGACAAACATGGACATCACGTTCTTGGTGATGGAAAAGTCATATACCCGGCGCGCTTCGTCCACGGGCTTTATCTTGTGCGTCTGTTCATCAATGTAGTAGCCGTTGTAAGCGTGTTGGGCTTTGGCTCCCTCGTGTGCTTCGCCCTCGCTGTGGAAGTTGTGCGACGTGAAAATTTCCAGTCCCCGGTCGGGCGAGTAGAGGATTACGGGCAGCGGGATTGTGTAATGTGTATGGCCGATTGTTGCCAGGTGCCACTCGTGCGAGTCGGTCACGTGGTGGATGATCATTTCTGAAAAGTTGAACGGCTCGCTCTCGGCTCCGTGTTCGTTGGGGGCGTGCTGCTGGGCGTAGGCTGCCGTGGTCAGAAGCAGTAAAAAGAGAGCTAAAATATTGTGGGTGAGCGGCTTATATTTAAAAATACTGCGCATGAAACAAGGCTATTTGAAATTGCGCCGCAAGTTACTCACTAACCAATAGATTT
>JAYWIH010000220.1:0-77039 GCA_043789005.1 Sphingobacteriales bacterium | reverse complement strand
CCATAAAGTTTCCTGATTAGTGCATTTACAATGCTGACTTTAATCCATTTTTCGCGCATGGCGAACACAATGCCCCCTACCAATATATAAAATCCCGCCACTGAGGCAAAGCCCAAGGCCGGGTTATCGGTGGTCTGCCCAATCCACCAGGCGGCGGCAATGCTCAGGAAAAATAACACGAAAAACGCAACCACGCCCATGATTACGCTTACGGCAATGCTGGACGTGGCATCGGAAACCCGCTCGATTGCGGTGATGGTAAACAGTTTCCAACGTGCCTCAATGTATTCGGTCACATCTTCTGCCAAACCACCCACCTTTGTCTTAGCCTCTGACATAATTAATGATTCGGTAGAATTTTGTTTGAATGATTCAACTTAAAAATGGTTTGTGTGCGGCTTATACGTAGAAAAACGGGCCCGGATTTTCACATCCGAGCCCGTTGGTTCCGGGAAATCACATTTCAGATTTCACTCTTCCTTTCGCGTTCTGGTACTCGCCCTGCACGCGGTCTTTCATGGCATCCGCTTCGTGGGCGGCCTTGTCTTTGAAGCGGCTGGCCTCGCTGCCCCACTTGTTAATCAGGCTTCCCGCCTCGTCTTTGCCGCGGCTCAGTGCGTTTGTCAGTTCATCCAGCAGGTCGTTGGCTGAGCCTGATAATTTCTGACGAAATTCCGTTCCTTTTTCAGGGGCGAACAACATACCGATTACCGCTCCCGCAGCAGCCGCAGTTACAATACCCAAAAATACTTTTCCGTTGCTGGACATGATGTGTGGTGGATTTGGTTGGAGAAAATTAATCAAAACAATTGCATTTGTACCGGTAAGGCTAAAAATACTGTGCCACCTGTTTTCACCCCTCATGCCGCGCATTGGTGGTGCATGACCGTGCCAAACCGGTGCGGGCAGGGCTTCCGTAACAGTGGATTTGTTTCCACACGCGTGATTTTGCGCTTCGGGTACGGTTTTTTACATTTAGATGCCCAATAGGCCAATTTACCGCAACCGGACAGCCATGGAGAGGAGAATCTTGATTATTGATGACGAGGAGGATATTTGCCTGCTGATGAAAAACTACTTGCAACGCCGCCAGTCGGATGTGAAATACGCACTGAATTTGAAGGACGGGCTGAGGATGATTGAGGAATTTTGTCCGGACATTATTTTTCTGGACAACAACCTGCCCGATGGCATTGGTTTGGACGAGATAAAGGCAATCAAAAAAGACCACAACCAAATCCTGCTCGTCATGATCAGTGCCATGAACCATCTGCGCGAGGCCGCATTCAGAGAAGGCGCGGATCATTTTCTGGATAAGCCCATCAGTTTCAAGTCGGTAGTGGCCGTAATCTGAAACGGGTTCGGTGCTTTTCCCGGAACGGAAATAGTATCCCCGCAAACCTGCAAACCCCCTCAAGCACGAAAGCCGCCTTTGTAGGTCGGCTTTCGTGCTTTAAAACAATACGATACCGGGCCATTGAAACGCCATACCGTTTGCCAGCGCGTTGGTTTCGGGGTCACTGGCGTTGCCGCTCCAGTTGGCGGTTTGCCTTTTCCAGCCGCCGGTTTTGTTTTTCCACTTTTTCGCGCGCACGTACGGCTGCTTTTTCGGCTTTAAACGCACGTTGCTGCGCCTTGGCGGCCCGTTCGCTTTCCTTGGCGGCCTGCCGCGTGGATTTTTCCATCCGGCGCGATTCCTTCTCCCGCTCCCGGCTTGCCCTTTGCGCATCCTTGGCGACTTGGGTTTGCTGCCGGTCTATTTTGGACTGCTGCTTGGTAAGTTCCGCCTGCTGGCGCATCAAGTCTTGCTGGACAGCGGCACTGTCGCGCGGGGAAACTTGTGCGAACACAAACGGGGCGGACAACAAGGCGGCGGCAAGCATGAGTATCCGGATTGGTTTCACTTTCATGGATAGTTGGGTTATGTGATTGGTTAAATGAGAGCAGGATGGTTTAGAAATAGTATGTTTCAAAACCGCCAAACCCCGAACGATACGAGCTGCAAATACAGTGCCACCGCCGATGGACGGTATGCCGCCCCAAAGCCTTGAAACGCGTTAATGGAACCGTCAACTGTTTTTTTCCAGTTGCCGCAGCAACGCCTGTATATCTTTGGGGTAGGGGGCTTCGGTAGTGATCATTTCCCCGTCGAGCAGCCGGAACGCGAGCGAACGGGCGTGCAGGGCCACCCGCTGAATCAGCGGCAGTTCTTCGGTATCCTGCTTGAGGTTGAACTTTCGCTTCAGTTGCGACAGGTAGGCGGGTGCGCCGCCGTATTGCGGATCGTTGACAATCGGCATTTTCAGGCACGATGCGTGGATGCGGATTTGGTGCATACGGCCAGTTACAGGGCGGCACTGCACCAGCGAATGTTTGCGGTAAATGGCCAGCGTGTCGAAAAAAGTCTCGGCTTCCTTGCCATTCTGCGTGTCAATGCGTACCGAGCCGTCTTTGAGCGGCAGTATCGGCAGGAAAACGTTCACGTTCTCCTGCACTTCCGTGCCATTCAACACCGCATGGTACGCCTTTTCCACTTGGCGGTGTTCAAACTGCATGGCCAAGTGGCGGTAGGCCGCCGGGTTTTTGGCCAATGCCAGCACGCCCGAAGTCTCCTTGTCGAGCCGGTGGGCGGCTTGCGCATCGGCATGGTAAGTTTTGGCAATCCGCAGGATACTATTCCGGTCGCCCGTCCGCTCATCCAGTGTGGACACGTGCGGCGGCTTATTGACCAGAATGTAATCGTCGTTCTCGAAAAGAATAATGTCTTTGATGGTCTGGATCATAAGCGGCCTCCTCCAACCCCCTCCGAAGGAGGGGGCTTTTTGATTGGGGGGTTTGTAATTTTGAAAAGATACTATTTTTTTACTCCCTCTGCTTCGGAGAAGGCAGGGGTGAGGCTTTCGGAGGCTTCAAACAAATCCGACGACAAGTACCGGTCGCCACGGTCGCAGATAATGCACACCACCACGCCGCTTTCCAGTTCTTGGATCAGTTTCAACGAGGCGGCTACGGCACCGCCCGCACTCATGCCGCAAAACACGCCTTCCTCACGGGCCAGCCGCCGCGTGGTGGCAATGGCTTCGGCCTGCGAAACCTCCATTACCCGGTCCATCCGGTCGCGTTCAAAGATTTTAGGCAGGTATGCCTCCGGCCACTTGCGGATGCCGGGGATGCAGGAGTCATCGGTGGGCTGGCAACCGATGATTTGCACCCCGCCATTCTGCTCCTTCAAAAACCGCGATACGCCCATGATGGTGCCGGTGGTGCCCATGGAAGATACAAAATGCGTGATTTGCCCGTGCGTGTCGCCCCATATTTCCGGGCCGGTGGTACGGTAATGGGCTTTCCAGTTATCGGCGTTACCGAATTGGTCCAGAACAAAATATCCGCCGCCCGCCACCTTTTCGGACACATAGTCAATGGCTCCCTCCATGGATTGTCCGCGCGGGGTCAGCGTCACGGTTGCCCCGAAAGCCTGCATGGTCTGCACCCGCTCGATGGTGGCGTTTTCGGGCATCACCAATTCTATCTCAAGGTTGTACAGACTCGCAATCATGGCCAGCGCAATGCCCGTATTGCCGCTGGTGGCTTCAATCAGTTTCATGCCGGGCTTGATTTCGCCACGTTCCAAAGCCCCGCTGATCATGCCCAATGCCGCCCGATCCTTGACGCTGCCGCCCGGATTGTTGCCTTCCAGCTTGCCATACAGCCGCACATTGGGGTTCGGGTTTATTTTGCGCAACTCGACCAGTGGGGTATTTCCCACCAAGTCTATGAGGGTAGCCATGTTTTTGGGGTTTTCTGCAAAACTACGGTTTTCCATAAAATAAAAACCTGTGGGGTTTCCGAAACCCCACAGGTCAGGTTATGCGCAAGCTGAAGCGTGCGCTACTGCTCAAAACTCGGTTTTCAGGTTCAGATATTTCAGGAACTCGTTTTTTGTCGCTTCCTCCTTGAATTTGCCGCCGTAAAAGGCCGTCACCGTCGAAGATGTGATGTCGTTTACGCCGCGCGAGGCCACGCACATGTGTTTGGCATCCATCACGATGGCAATGTCCTGGGTCTGCATCACTTCCTGCAACTCCTTGGCTATCTGCACGGTAAGGCGTTCTTGCACCTGCGGACGTTTGGCGTAGTACTGTACAATCCGGTTCAGCTTGGACAACCCGATTACTTGGCCGCTGGAAATATAAGCTACGTGGGCCTTGCCAAAAATGGGCACGAAGTGGTGTTCGCAGTTGGAATAAAAGGAAATATCCTTTTCCACGAGCATTTCACTGTACTTGTACTTGTTTTCAAACAGCGTGATGGCCGGCTTGTTGTCGGGGTTCAAGCCGCTGAAAATCTCCTTCACGTACATTTTGGCCACGCGGTTGGGTGTTCCTTTCAGGCTGTCGTCGTCCAGGTCAAGGCCCATGATGTGCATAATCTCGCGGAAATGCTTCTCGATGAGTTCGATCTTCAAGTCATCGTCGCGTTCAAAGGCATCGGCGCGGAGCGGTGTGTCGAAAGAGGTCAGCACGTGGTCGTCGCCAAACTCGTCAAACGTCAGGTTGCTCACATCGTGGATTTTGCCGTTGGCAAGGTGGGTGTGGTTATGCGGGGTATTCAACATAGTTTCGTTCGGTTTCATAGAGGGTGATTTTCAAATCCATTTTCGGGTCGATTCGGGGGCGCAGCAGGTCATGGATCACCACTGCGATGTTTTCGGCGGTCGGGTTGAGGTTTTTGAACTCTTCCGTGTCCAAGTTAAGGTTGTGGTGGTCAAACCGGTCGGTCACCCGTTCCTTGATAATGTCCGACAGTATTTTCATGTCCATCACGTAACCGGTTTCGGGGTCGGGTTCGCCGGTCACTTTCACAATCAGTTCGTAATTATGGCCGTGGAAATTGGGGTTGTTGCACTTGCCAAACACGCGTGCGTTTTTCTCATCGGGCCAAGCGGGGTTGTGCAGGCGGTGGGCGGCATTGAAGTGTTCCTTGCGGAAAACGCTTATTTTCATGCGTTAAAAAGGATAATCCCGTTTGGTGAAGGGTTTGTAAAGTTGGCGGGCAATTGAAAACCAAAACACCCGCCCAAAAATTCTTCAAAACCCAGAGACAAAACACCCGGCCAGGGGTTTTTGTTCACCAGCGGATACTATTTCCGAAAGCGGATAAAAATCCCTTACTTTCGTGCATTCCATCTCCACGGCCGCTCCGTATGCGCACCCATCCGTTTGATTACGCGGCGTATTCGCCCCTTTTTGAGAAATACCGGATTTCGGCGGCGGGTGCGGAACGCCTGCAATGGGCTTGGCTGGAGCCGCACCGGTATTACCACACCGAGAAACACTTGGCTTTCCTGATTGACCGGATCGAACAATCACCGGTGGCGGACGTTGAAAGGGAAAAGTTGCTGCTGACCGCCTTTTTCCATGATATTGTCTATGACCCCACGGCGCACGACAATGAGGAACGCTCGGTGACGATGCTCCGCGAAATGACGCAACACGGCGTTGTGGAGGAAGTTGCCGCAATGGTCATGGACACCAAAACCCACCAGCCGCGCACCGACCTGTCGAGGCAGTTTGTGGAACACGACATGGCGGTGGTCTCGGAATCGGGTTTCGGGGAGTTGCTGGCGTGGGAATACGGGGTTTTCAAGGAGTTCCAGTTCGTGGATTATTCGCTGTACAAGGCCGGGCGGCTGGCACTGCTGGAAGGTTGGGCAAAACAGTATCCGCAAAACGGGCCAAACCTGCGCTGTTTGATGGCGTATCTGGCGCAGTACCGTCCGCGCGTGGGCGTGTACGCGGGTTCGTTCAACCCGCTGCATAACGGGCACCTGAACATTCTGCGCAAGGCCGAAAAAATCCACGACAAGGTGATTGTGGCGCAAGGCATCAACCCTGAAAAAGACGGTCTGGTGGCCGAGGTTTCGGGCATGAATATGCTGAAATACCGGCAGGCCGAAAAATTCACCGGACTGATGACCGATTATATAACCGCGAAAGAAAATGATTGCGACATCACGCTGGTGCGCGGCCTGCGCAATGGCGACGATCTGGACTACGAAGTGAACCAGTTGCGTTTCATGGAAGACATGAAACCCGATGTCAAGGTCATCTTCATCCGCTGCGACTCGGAGTTTGAACACATCAGCTCGTCGGCCATCCGCAACCTGGAAAAGATTGAAAAAGGTCTGGGCCGCAAATACCTGCCCGGTGGCGGCTGAACGGCCCGGAAAAATAGTATCCTTTGAAAAGCCCAAACCCGCCCGCGCCCGGATGACCATAGATTTCAACCTGATTGTCGTTTTCCAGTTCTTTGTCATAGTCCAGGGTTTGACAACGGCGGTGGTGCTGCTGTCTTCCGTCCGGCAAAAAAAACAAAACGTGTGGCTGGGCCTGCTCGTTGCGGGCATGACTTTTCAGGTGATGGACGCGTTTTTCAGCGTTTCGGGCATTTACCGCGACAATAACTGGCTTTATTTTTCGCCGTTTTTCTACACGTGGGGCTACGGCGCATTCCTGTTTTTCTACATCCGCTCCGTCACCGACCCGTCGTTTTCGCTTGCCCGCCGCCACTGGCAACATTTTGCCCCGGTGGCATTCCAGTTTTTGTTTTTCCTGGCCATCGCCCTGCAAAGCCTCGGTTTCAAGACGTGGTTCTGGCTGCACATCCACAAGCCGTACACCCGTTACGCGGATTATTACATCGGCTTGGCATTGACCATCGGTTATTTGCGCTGCGGCCTCATTTGGCTGCCCAAAGCCGACCTCCAATTGCGCTGGCTCCGCGTGTTCATCCGCGCATTGGTGGTGTTTTACATCGTTGCCGCCATTGACCCTTTGCTCAACCATTGGTATCCGCCGGCGCAAAAACCCAGGTTTTACCTCACCCAGCTTGTGCTGCCCGTGTTTGCGTATTGGCTGGCCATTGCCGCGTATCTGAAAGCCCGTTTCCGGCAGAATGCGCTTGCCAAGCCGAAAACGGACAAGGTTTTTGACGATGCCCCGCAACTGCACAAGGTCAGCGAATGGATGCGGGCGGACAAACCGTTTCTGAATCCCGACCTGACATTGGCTGATTTGGCAAGCCAAACGGGCATGACACCCAACGCGCTTTCGCTGTGCCTGAATGCCGGATTCGGAAAATCGTTCAACGACTTTGTGAACGCCTACCGCATCGAAGAGGTGAAACGGCGGCTGCAAGCGGGCGACACGCAAAAGCTGACGTTGCTGGGAATTGCCTACGAGTCGGGCTTCAACTCCAAGACCACTTTCAACCGGGTTTTCAAGGAAACGACTGGATTTTCGCCAAAAGATTACAAAAACAAGTTCCAAACTACACTTCGGGACGACAGTGTGGAGAATTGATGCTTGTTTTGTAGCCCCCCAGCCCCCGAAGGGGGAGTTTTCATCAACTCCCCCTTCGGGAGCTGGGGGGCCAATAGTATCTTTTCAAAAGCCCAAACCCCATTACCGATGAAACAAACATTTCTTCTGTTCGCCATCCTGTCTTTTTTCGCCATGACTGTTTCGGCGCAAAACGCCAAGCTCGAACAGCGAACCAAAACCGTTGAAAACAGCCTGATGCCGCCCGTGCCGGTCGAAGGTTTTCCGGGCTGGAACATCCTTGACCGGATGAAGGACTATAAAGTGCCGGGCGTGAGCATTGCCGTCATCAAGGATTACAAGATCGACTGGGCGAAGGCGTACGGCTTGGCTGACACAACCAAGAAAACACCAGTCACCACCGAAACCATGTTTTCGGCGGGTTCCGTCAGCAAATTAGTGATGGCGGCGGCGGCCTTGCGGCTGGTGCAGGAAGGCAAACTGACACTCGACGAGCCGATCAACAACTACCTCACCTCGTGGAAACTGGCTGAAAACGACTGGACGCGCCAAAAGCCGGTTACGCTACGGATGCTGCTGAGCCACACGGGCGGCACCTCGCAGTCGGCGTATTTCGGTTACACGCCCGACAAGAATCCGCTGCCCACCTTGGTTGAAATCCTCAGCGGCGCACCCGTGGCCGAGGCCAATCCGGTAGTGGTGAACAGTGAACCCGGCAAAGGATTCCGGTACTCCGGCGGGGGCAGCATGGTAGCCCAACTCGCCTTGATGGACGTGACCAAAAAAGACTTCGCCACGCTTGCGCAGGACATGGTTTTCGGGCCGCTGGGCATGAAAAACGCCACTTTCGCCCAGCCGTTGCCCGGCAGATTCGCCGCCCAAGCGTCTTGGGGCTATTCGTCGGCTTCGTGGTACAAGGGAATGCCATACGTGTATCCGCAGCAAGCCGCCGCCGGACTGTACACCACCGCCACCGACCTGGCGAAATTTTTCATCGACATCCAAAAGTCTTATCTGGGCAAGGGCAAAACGCTGTCGGTGGCCATGACCCGGCAGATGATGACACCGCAGGCGGTGTTTTCGGAAGGTGAAAACACCAAAGAGCAGATAGCCGTGGGGCCGTTCCTGTTGCAGAGAGCCGGCAACAAGGACAGCCGGGGCGTGTATTTTTATTTTGACGGAACCAACGCCGGTTTCACGGCCTTTACGCAGGCCAGCGTGGAAGGCGGCAACGGCGTGGTGGTGCTGCTCAATTCGGGCGATGATTTCAACGGACTGGGCAAGGAAATCATCCGGGCGGTGGCGCAAACGTACCATTGGCATAATTTCCTGCCCCCAACCCTCCAGCCGGTTGCCTTGGATACTAAGGAGTTGGACAAATACACGGGTCGCTACCGGCGCGGCGCGGATGAGGTGGTGTATATTCGCCGGGAAAAAGGCTATCTGGTGGAAAAGATCAACGAAGGCGGTGATATTTATTGCTTTCCCGTTGCGAAAGACACCATCGTGTTTACCGACTTCAACATCAAAGGTCAATTTGGCCGCGATGCGGCGGGTGATGTGGTTTCGTTGCGTTCAGTATACCAGGACAAGCCGATGCCCAAAATGAAAGACAACGAATTCAGTCCCAGCGAACATTTGAAAGCCAGACGGTATGCGGAAGCCAAAGCGGGTTTCCGGCAAATGAACCTGAACGAATATCAGGTTACGTATCTGGCCTACGAACTTTCCAATAAGAAACCTAACGATTTGAATGCGGTGAAAGCCATATTGGAACTGGCACTTGAGCAGCATCCGAAATCGGCCATCGTCCACAGCCGCTGGGGAGATTATTGCTTGAAACGCAACGAACCGGCCAAGGCGGTTGAGTATTACAAAAAAGCACTGGAACTCGACCCCACCGATGAGCAAACGAGGGAGACCCTGAAACGCTTGGCAAAATAACCGCCGCCCGGCATCAAGCGTACCAGAATAGAGACTGAAAATAGTATCTTTCAAAAATGCCAAACCCCGCCACTGAAACAGTGACGGGGTTTGGCATTTTTGAAAAAAAGCCCTGAAAGGGCGCAGTCCGCCAACACAGGGTGCAGCCCTGTGCAGCACGGCCACATCACTCATACCGCTTCCTGAGCAACTGCATCATGTGTACGTTCACATCCCACTGGCTGGCCACGGGCTGGTTGGTGAAGGGCAGCGTGTGCATATAGTTTGCCGGACCAAACTCGCAAGTGAAGGTAATCGGCACGCTTTTCTGCTTTTGCATCGCCACCACCTTGTCCCACCAGGCCAAGTGCTTGTCCAATGCCTCCTTCCATTCCGGGGCGCGCGGATCCGGCACTTGCGGGCCTTCGGGATAGCCCACCCGCGAGTGGATGTGGTCGGTGCGGGCAATGGCGGCCTGCACGGCTTCGGGCTGGTCGTCCAGATACGATTCGTGGACGTTGCACCAGTGCGATATGTCAAGCGTCAGGCGCAGGTTTGGCAGCTTGTCGAGGTAGGTTTTGGTCACATTGGCGGCGTAGGTAAACCGGCCCCGGTGCGTTTCGTGGAGTATTTTCACGCCGGTTTCCTTGGCCATTTTTTCCGCCAAGTCAATCACCGCCTTGTTCTGCTCAAACGTGGCGATGTCCTTGCCCGTGTGGCTGTTGATGAAAAGCGGTTTCATTCCGGCCGCCGTGCGGATTTGCCTTTCGTAATCCTTCAAATGCGCTTTTGGATCCGAATTATAGAACACCATGCTGACATACAGCAGGTTGTGTTTTTTCAGGGCTTCCATGGCCGCTTGCCGCTCTGTGGCATCGCCCGGAAACGGAGCTTCCACGCCATCATAACCGGCTTCCTTTACCTTTTGGCAGAAAACATCCCAAGTCAGGGATTCGCTTCCCCATTTCGGGCAGAAAAACTGGATTCTCATGGCGGTTTCAGTGGATTGGGAATGGATTTGCCCGCAGGCAAACCCGAAAAACAAGGCGGCAAATAATAGGTTTTTCATGGATGACTGATGTTTTTTTTCGTTTGACAGGCCGAAAAGATAAGGGTTTTTTCCGCCCCAATGCAACCTTTCCCTTTTTTGCCACTCTCTTACCCGAAAGCTGACGTAATTGGCGCAAAAGACATTCCGGTAAAATCGTTTTGGAAATAGTATCCCTGCCTGTCCGGCAGGCAGGTTTTAAAAACGCCAAACCCGCCCGCTTTCACACGCTAAACGCAAAACGATTTCTCATTTGGAAACGCAGGCTTTCTACGACATCCATCGTCCGATTGTGGAACGTTGCCGACTTGGCGACCGGAAGGCGCAACACGAACTCTACAAGCTGTATGGCAAGGCGATGTACAACGTGGCTTTGCGCATCACCAACGACTTGGCCGAAGCGGAGGATGCGCTGCAAGAAGCCTTTTTGAGTGCGTTCCAGCAGATTGACCGCTTCAAGGGCGATTCGACGTTTGGCCTGTGGCTCAAGAAAATCGTGATCAACCAAGCTTTGGCGTGTGTGCGCAAGCGGCGGTTCGACTGGGCATCGCTTGACCAGCACGACTTTGCCGACGAGCCGGACAGCGACAATGGCGAGGACATTGAATGCCAAGTGGAAACCGTGCGCCGCGCCATCCAGTTGCTGCCCGAAGGCTATCGCGTGGTGCTGTCGCTGTACCTGCTCGAAGGCTACGACCACCAGGAAATCGGTGAGATACTGCGCATCAGCGAATCCACGTCCAAATCGCAGTACAGCCGCGCCAAACAGAAACTGCTGCAACTGATTGGCCAGCATGAACTGGAAGATAATTGAACGGGAAACGGAAAAACCCGGGTCGGACACTGTGTGTCAGAACCGCATCGCCTATCGGCTTTCGTATGGATCGGTGGGTTTGGGCATTGTAAAACATACTATTTCAGGAACAGGATTTTTCAAGCCGGAGATGGGCATAACCAAACAGGGATCATGAGCAAACTGGAAAGATTCATAAGGCAGAACCGGCCGGAATTCGACAACCAAGAGCCGCGCCCCGACTTATGGCGCGACATTGAAACCCGGCTGCATACCCAAAAGCCGCCAATCCGCGCAACGGTGCGCCCCCTGTGGTTTCGCACGCCGCTGATGCGCTACGCGGCGGCGGCCATGATGGTGCTGGTGGCGGGCTGCGGCATTTACCAGTTGGGCCGCTATTCAAAGCAAAGCGAAATTGCCGCCAACCCGGCAACCTTAGCACAAGTAAACCCGGAATTGGCGCAGGCCGAAACCTACTATACGGCCCTGATCAGCGAGCAGCAACTGCTGCTCAACCCGCAGGAATTGCAATCGCTGGGCTTGGCCGATGATTTCACCAGCGATCTGGCCAGCCTCGATTCAACGTACAAGAACCTGAAAACCGCCTTGCTCACCGAGCCTAACAAAGACCCCGTGGTGGCGGCCATGATCCAAAACCTGCAATTGCGCGTGGAAATAATCAGGCAGCAGATTGAAACGCTGCAACGGGTGAGGAGCTACCGGAAAAGCGACAAGGCGGCGGCTTGAAACCGCTTTGGCGGCGGCGGGGTGGCGGCGGGGTTTGGCCATTTCAAAAGATACTATTTCCAACAACAAACAAAAGAGAAACTGTATGCGAATCATCTGTGTGGTGCTGATAAGCGGTTTGGGCTGGTTTCCGGCCCACGCCCAAGACAAGACATTTCCCGAGAAAAAATCCGGTAAAAAGGAACGCCGCGACCCGGAGGCTTTTGGCGACGGCCTGGACCGGGCTTTCCGCAACCTGGAGCAGTCCTTGAAACAGGCGGGGCGCGAGGTGGAACACAGCCTTGAATCGCTGGACGAAAACTTCTGGCAGGATTTTGGCCAGGAGATGGCCGGGCTGGGCGAGGAGATTGCCGGAGCTACCCGCGAGGTGACCCGCGAAGCCACGCGCGGGCTGTCCAACCGCAACTGGAACCGCGACGGCCATGAAAATGCCGCGTACGCCGATGAGAAAACAAAAAGGTTTTCCAAGACCTTCCGGCTGGCCGCCAACGACCGGCTGGCGATTGAAAACAAATTCGGCAAGGTACACGTGAATACCTGGGACAAACCGGAAGCCACCGTGGAAGTGGTCATGGTTGCCCGTGCCTCCAGTGCCGAAAAGGCGCAAACCCTGCTGGATCGCATCAGCATCGTGGTCGGCGAATCGGACGGCGAGACCTCGGTGCGCACCCAAATGGAAAGCACCAACAACTGGAACGGCAAAAGCCAGAGTTTCGAGATCAATTACACGGTAAATATGCCGCGCAACAACGCCCTGAAAGTGAAAAACTCGTTTGGCGACACTTACGTGGCTGACATGAACGCACGGAGCGACTTGCAGGTGTCGTATGGCAACCTCAAGGCCGAGCGGCTCAGCCACGCCGACAATTACGTGAAGGTGGCCTTCGGCAATGGCCGCATCGCCTACTGCAAGGGCGGCGACTTGAAGGTTTCCTACTCGGATGTGGAGATATCGGAATGCGGTGCCATGAACGTGGAGAGCAGCTTTTCGGATGTGGAAATCGGCAATGTGCAGTCGGCCAAGGTGCGGGCCAAATACGGCAGCCTGAAAATAGGCACCAGCGGCAAGAACTTCCGGCTCTTCGATATTGACGGCAGCTTCAGCGACATTGACTTGCGCATTCCCGCCCAGCTCGGCTTCGACTTTGACATCCGCGTCTCGTATGCCGACCTTGACCTGAACGACTCGAACGCCAAATTTGTCTCGGTCGAAAAAAGCGGCACTTCCAAAACCTACATCGGCTCCATCGGCAAGCCGTCGGACAGCAAGATAAAAATAAGTTCGCGCTACGGCGATGTGGATTTCAAGGTGCGCGAGTAGGGGAATATTTAACGGACGACGGCCAGCGGTCCACGGAAAAGGGCCGGTTTGGGGTTTTTCGGGGATACTATTTTCCATTGCCGTCTGTTGGCTGCCGGAATGCACAAAAAGGACGGAGCCACACGTGGCTCCGTCCTTTTTGTTGTGATCTTTGGTGTGAATCCTTTGTCCGTTATGCCGCGCCAAGTTTCTTGATGTGTACCAAATGCGACACGAAAGCTTGGCGCATGGAAGGATATTCGAGATAGGCGACATTGAACTCGCGGCAGGTTTCCTTGACCAACTTGTTTATGTGCGGGTAATGGATGTGGCTGATGCGGGGAAACAGGTGATGCTCTACTTGAAAGTTCAGGCCGCCGAGCATCCACGAAATCACGCGGTTGCGGGTGGCGAAGTTGGCCGTTGTCGTCACTTGGTGTACCGCCCATTCGTTGCTGATCTTGTTTGAACTGGTGTCGGGTTCCGGAAATTCGGTTCCCTCAACCACGTGCGCCAACTGGAACACCACACTGATGGACAGGCCGCACACGAACATGACAACCGCGTAGCCGATCAGGGCGGGCAGCCAACCCACCATCACGATGGGCAGCACTATGTACATGGTCACGTAAAACATTTTGGTGGTCCAGAATATGATTTGCTCCCTGCGGTCGAGCTTGTGTTCGGCTCCGGCGGCGATGCGGCCCGAAAAATACTTGTCAAAATCATTGTAAAACACCCACGCCACGTACGAAATGCCGTACAGAAACACCCAGTAAAAGTGCTGGAAACGGTGCATCGGATGGTGGGGCTGGTTGGCGTGGAGCCGCATGAACGGCTTGACATCAATATCGGAGTCCATGCCCTCGATGTTGGTGAACGTGTGGTGGTTGATGTTGTGCTTGATTTTCCAGAAATAGGTGTTCGCACCCAAGATGTTGAGGAAATACGCCGAAACCGTGTTGAGCCAGGCGTGTCTTGAAAAACTCTGGTGGCCGCCCTCGTGCATGATGTTGAAACCAAGCATGGACAAGTTGATGCCCATCAATACGCACAACAGCAAGGCAACCAATGGCGGTGGCGTGAAAAACACCAGCGTTGTGTAGAGCGCCAAGGCCGAAACCACTTGGATGCCGCCTTTCAGCAGCAATTTCCGGTTGCCGGCCCGGTGCAGTTGATTGTCAGCAAAATAACCGTCAACCTTGGTCTTGAGCGACTTGAAAAACGGGTTCTGTGAGTGGGCAAATGTGACTTTTGACATGAAAAAGGCTTGATTTGTAAGTTGTTAACCCATAACCAAATACCAACGTTTTTTGTTCTCAGCACCTTGAAGATAACGTGCCGTCGGATGTGTGGCAGTCGGCGGGTTTGGGGTTTTGGAAAGATACTATTTTAAAGATGCTGTCTTCGGAAAAACACTGTCAGGATTCACAATAGCCGGAAAACCATTCACCTCTGCAAGCCCCACACAATTGCCGCAATACGGCTGTAAAGATGGAAAGTTAACAGAAAAGGCACAAAAACCATATTTTCCGATGCCTTTTCGGTTTGTTTCCGGCAGTTGGCAGGCGGGTTTCGCGTGTGCAAACGGTACTATTTCAGGCGGATTGGAAACCGCGTATTTTGTCGGATTCTCAAACCTGACAGTCGTTTTGCGTTCTTCCATCCGTTCAATCGGCTGCCGGAACTTACACCCGCCGCGCAATCACCCATGTGCCCTTGTTTTGCCGGATGCCCCGCCGTACTTTAGCGCGTATGCACGAACACATACTCAACGAATTGGAAAGCCAAGGTCTGGTAACAGCGGAGAACCGGGCCAGTATCCGGCAGTACGAGTCGCAAAAGCCGTTTTCGCTGCATTGGGAATTGAAAACGCTGCTGTATCTGGGCGTGCTGCTGCTCAACCTCGGCTTGGGCTACCTGATTTACGACAATATTGACAACATCGGCCACACCGCCGTGATTGCGGGTATTGCGGCGGTGTGCGCCGCCTGCTTCGTGTACGCCAGCCGCCAGCGTGTTCCGTTTTCAATGGGGCAGGTGCAAAGCCCGTCGCCTTACCACGATTACGTGCTGCTGCTCGGCTGTCTCACTTTCCTGATCTTGGAAGGCCACCTTCAGTACCGGTACGGCATTTTTGGCAGCCGCTACGGGTTGGCAACATTTATCCCGATGGTGGTTTTCTTTTTTGTGGCTTATAGTTTCGACCACCGGGGAGCATTGTCGCTGGCCATCACGGCGTTGGCTTCGTGGCTGGGCATTGCCGCCACGCCTGCCAGCCTGTTTGCCCAAAACGACTTTGCCAATGCCAACGTCGTTTTCACAGGCCTTGCCTTGGGCTTGGTTTTGTGCGTGGTCGCGTTTGCTAGCGAGAAATACAACTGCAAGCGGCATTTCGCCTTCATGTACCTCAATTTTAGTGTCCACGTGCTGTTCATTGCCTGCCTGGCCGGCATCATGGTACTCGAACGCTGGCTGCTGTTTGTGCCGCTGCTGGCTGCGGCGGTGTTTTTTTTCGTGTGGTATGCCCGCAGCCGCGCCTCGCTGTATTTCTTGGTCACCGCCATCCTGTATGCCTACGTCGGCCTGACTTACCTTGTATTCCAGACGGACGTGTTCCAAACCAATCTCATTTACCTTTACTTCATCCTGTCGTGTACGGGCGTGATTGTGTTTCTGCTCAACCACAAGAAAATACTGGGAATCCAAGCGGATGCAACCGGATGAGGGGAAGCCACCCCCGGAAGCCCCCCAGCCCCCGAAGCCCCCCAGCCCCCGAAGGGGGAGTTTTGGTGCTGGATTCTCAGACCGGAAAACACACCTGCAAACAACATACATGATAGCTTATAACCGACAATGGCTGGATGCCCGCAACGTGCGGGATGCCGCCGCCAACTGGCACAGCAAACACTTGGTTTCCCCCGCCACCTGGCAGGCCATCCAAGTGCGGTATCCTGTGGGGTTTTACTCGCCCAATGTGTTCATCCGCATCGGGCTGGGCATTTTTTGCTGGATACTCGTAAGTAGCGTGGGCGGGTTGGCGGCCTTGTTCGTTTCCATGACCTCACTTGATTCGCTGCCTTTCATCGGGTTGCTGCTGGTGCTTTTCAGTGCCTGCACATTTGCCATGCTGGAGTTTTTCGTCCGTTCGCGCCACCACCACGGCAGTGGCATCGACGATGTGCTGCTGTACCTTGGGGCCGCCCAGTTGGTTGGCGGCCTGTGCCTCGTGTTTTCGTCGTTCAACGGGCCGTTGCCTTATTTTTGCCTGGCACTGCCCGTACTCACCGCCGGGGCGGTACGCTACGCCGATACGCTCCTCACCGCGCTGGCCTGTGCCTGCGCCTTGGCAATTGTTTTTTTGGTTTTCAAGGAGACCGATTTCCTGATGCCGGGGGTTTTGCCTTTTGTGGGGATACTATTTTCCGGAGCCGGATACTGGCTGGCACAGCGCAAGAAGCAGGACATTGGCTGGCGGTTTTGGTCGGCCAACCTGCGCGTGGTCGAGACAATGGGCTTGGTTGTCTTTTACTTGAGCGGCAATTTCTGGGTGCTGCAATACGTGGGCAGGGAGTTTCTGGGTGTCTATTCGGTGTCTTTCGCGTGGTTTTTCTGGATATTTACGTTTGCCGTCCCGGTACTGTACGTGTATGGTGGCCTGCATCGCCGCGACCGGCTGCTGCTGTGGGTGGGGCTGGGCGGTGTGGGCATGGCCGTGTTTACGTTCCGGTATTATTTTCAGGTGCTGCCTTTGGCGGGTGCGGCCACGCTGGGCGGCGTATTGCTGCTTGCGCTGGCATATTTTTGCATCCGCCGTTTGAAAAAAGGCGGTTTGCCGTTTACCTACACCAACGATGACACTGGCGGGCCACTGCTTCCCGAAGCCGAATCATTGTTGGTGGCGCAGGCATTCGGCTCGCAGACGGCGGTGCCCGGCGAAGGCTTGTCTTTTGGCGGCGGCAAGTTTGGCGGCGGCGGGGCTGGCGGCAGCTACTGAGTGGTTCGCTTTGCAGAAAGGCGGGTTTCGGCTTTTCAAAAGATACTATTTCCCGTTGCCCGTCAGCCGTTGGTTGCCGCTAATGAAAATCCCCTTCAAAAATCCGTTTCAATGGACTCTGAAGGGGATTTTTACGTGTGGGCAACCTTACCCTACGCTTTTTTCATGGCCCCGGCAATCAGGGTGATCACGAAAATGGCGAGGAAAATGAAGAAAAGGATTTTGGCGATGGATGCTGCTCCGGCGGCAACGCCTCCGAAACCGAAAACCGCAGCGATTAACGCGACAACGAAGAAAACGACAGACCAGCGTAGCATAATTGATAAGTGTTTAGGGTGAAATGATGGTTGAGTGCAATGTCAGCAAGCATATAAAAAATTCCGTGCCGGTTGCACAATCCCGCGCGGCAGCCATTCTGGCGGGGATTTTTGGCGGACGGCATCCGGCTCTGGGGAATTCTCGCCCCTCAATGGCTCCCTTGAACATTCCTGTGTACTGCTTGTTTTAGATATTTGTGAATTTTCCGCGATTTGGGTTCCGCAACGGGTGGCACGTGTTTTTTACGTCGAATCTTGAAAAACACGTAAAAACCTAACCATGACAACCATATTGAATACTGATTTGCACCTGCGCGAGATTCAGGAGGGATTTTTTATATGTGAAAATTCCGGGCAGATTTCGGATTTGTTGCAGCAGCGTCCAGGGATTTTCGCGGATACTGGCCAAGGCAGTGAAACCGCCGCGCCTGCACAAACCCGCGTTTCGGTTGCGGTAACCCGCGAGGGAGCCTCTTTCAGCGTCTATTTTCTGGTGCGCGAGTTTGCCGGGAGCGAAGACAGTTGCTGGCTGCTTTACGTGCCCAATTATCTGTCCAAGTGTTTCAACTTGTGTTGTTTCAGCCGTTACCGCCCCGAGGTGGATGTTCCGGCGTTGTTTGGCGATATGCTCAAGCAGTTCGAGCAACTCGTCTGTTCAACCCGCCCGCCTTTACCGGTCTGCTGCTACTGCCACCCGCAATTTACCGGTTTTGTGTATGATACCGATGAGGTGCTGCACCGGAACTGAGGCGTTATACCGGAAAGTGCAAGAATGCAAAAGGGGACTTGGCTTTGGCCAAGTCCCCTTTTGCATTCTTGCACTATGACCGGATTACATTTTGTCAGTCAGGTCTTCGTATTTATCGGCCATGCGCAGGTGTTCTTGCAGCACGGGCAGCGTTTTGGCGGCAAATGCCCGGATATCGGGATCAACGGCATCTTTCGAAGCCTCTTCAAACTCCTCCACGTCTTTCTTGTGGTCGTCGAGCATGGCGTTCATGTATTTGGCATCAAAGGTTTTTACGCTCTTGTCCTTCAGGTCGTTCACAATCCGCTGGTGCTTGTCGATGAGAGCCGTTGGCAGCACAATGTTTTTGGTGGCCGCCAAAGCCTTGAGCTCCTCGTTCGCCTTTTTGTGATCCTTGATCATCATCCGCGCAAATTCCTTCACCTGCGTTGAAGTTCCCTTCTGGAGGGCAAGGTTGGCCAATTCCACTTCCATCATGCCGCCACTGGCCGCCTCGACCAGGAACTCGGCATCGTCTTCCTTGTCGTTTTTGTTGCCGGTCGTGTTGTTCTCGGCCGTAGTGGCATCATTGCCCGTGGTGGCATCAATGCGGTCTTCGTTCTGTTCCTCAGCCACTTCCTTGGTATCTTCCCGGTTGGGCGACGGGTCGCAGGCGGTCACCAGCAAGCCGGTGGAAATGGCAAGTGCAAACAAGAGGTTGGTTTTCATGAGTGATAATCGTTTAAGGTTGTACATGGCAGATGTCCGAAAAAAAACCATGCCTTGCCCAGAAAATGCCCCGTCCAAGCCAAAGGCGGGTTTGGGCTTTTGAGAAGATACTATTATGAAAGGCGTAACCGGACTTTTCAAGTCCGGCGGGTTGTCGCGGACTTTTTGGGGAAACGGATCAAGGCTGCCGAAAAATGCCGCTTCGCTATATGAGGCTGCAAGCGGCTGTCCGGAAAAAAACGGGGTTTGGGGTCTCTGGAAGATGCTATTTTTCGGTGTTGTGCGTCATTCTGCCACCGCTCATCACTTTGCCACGGCCACCGCCTTGCGCCGGCGCAGGTTGGGGTAGGGTTTTGGCGGGTCTTCGCCGGGCTGCCCAAGCAGGAATCCGTAGGGCTGCAAGGGTTCCGAAGCATCGAAAATAACCTTCATGATGGCCGTCAGCGGCAGGGCAAGGATAAGTCCCGAAATGCCCCACAACAACCCCCCCATGATCAGCATCACAATGGCCACAAACGGGTTGACACTCACCTTGGAACCCACGATGTAGGGCGTGATGAAATTGCCTTCCAGCAACTGCACAACCCAGAAAATGCCAATCACGCCCACCGCGTACCAAGCCGAATCCTTGGTGATCAGGGCCATTAGGGCGGGCAGCGCCGAACCGATGGCGATGCCGATATAGGGGATGATGAGCAGGATGCCAGCCAACACACCGAAAAATATCGCGTAGTCAATGCCCAGAATCATCAGGGCCACCGTATTCAGCGTGGACACAATGGCAATCACACTCAGCAATCCCGACAGGTAGTTGCGTACTACCATATTGATTTTTTGTAGGGTGTCTTTCAGTTTTTCGGGTTCGGTGCCGGAAAACACTTTCCTGATGAACTCCTTGAAAAAATCGCGGTAATACAGGAAAAAAAAGATGTAAAGCGGAATTAGCGACAAGTCAACGAGAATATTGGTCGCTACAGACAGTATGCCCGTCACGCCGGAGGCACCGCTTTTGAAAAGGTCGGTGCCGTATTTCTGCAATTGCTCAAGTTGCTGGTTGCGCTTGATGCCAAACTGCTGCTCTGCCACAATCTGTCCCCGGTTTATCAGGTTGTTGAGTTTTTTGGTCAGGGCGGGAGCCTGTTCTGAGAAACTGGAAACCTGGATGGAGGCGAAAAACACCAGCGACACGACCACGAGTGTGCTAGCCAGGAGAGTGATGGTGATGGCCAGCCCGCGCGACATTTTCCAGTTTTCCAGCAACTGCACGGTCGGGTATAGGATCAGGGCGAAGATGAGCGAAAAGGTGAGTGGAATCAGAATAGTACGCAGCAACGACATGGCCAACACGATGAACGCGAGAATTACCATGATGCTTGCTGTCCGCACGGTGGTTGCCGGGGTATTTTTTATGTCCATGATGAAAGGGTTTGGGATAGGGTTCCAAAGTGATGGTTCTAAAGTGGAAGCGAAAAAAATGTACCACCGCCCGGAAATCCGCAAGCCCGAATTTGTGTGTATTTTTATACCCACATTGAGGTTCCGCCTCCGGCTGGCAAAACCGCATCCGGTGAGCCGCCGGGCAATGGGTACAAACTGGTACGGATTTTTTATACTGGTCTGGAGAATATCCAAAACCGTTCATTTAACCACACCAACCCCATGAAGAAAAACGCCATTATTTCCTCGTTCATTGCCGCAACCCTTGCCTTGGCTGCACCGCTCGCTTTTGTTTCCTGCTCCGAGCGAACCGAGGAAAACATTGAAAACACCGGCGAGAGTATTGAAAAGGACGCAGCCCGTGCCACCGAAAACGCCGAACGCACCGGCGACCAAGTTGCCCGCGATGCCAAAGAGGCCGGACAAGAAGTGTCGGCGGATGTGCGCCGTGAAAAAGAGGAGTTGCGTGTGCGCCTCAATGCCCAAGCCAACGAACTGGATCGTGAGCTGGCAAGCGTGGACAAGAAAATAGATGCGGCAACGGCCGCCGAAAAAGCGCGTTGGGAAAAAAGAAAAGCCAAACTGAAAGGCGAGAAAGACCGCTTGGATGCCAACATGGCCGAACTCGGGCAGGACACTAAACGCGAATGGGGCGAGTTCAAGCAGAATGTCGAGAACTTTGCCGATGAAGTGGATCGCGACCTGAAAGACGGCAATTAAAAAAACCGCCCCCCAATCCCGGAGGGAATTGTAGGGCAGAATAGTATCTTTCAAAAACCTGAAACCCCGCCCCGAAAGAGGCGGGGTTTTAAAAATGACTTTTATCCAAACATTCAACCACCACAAAACCTGTCCACCTATGGCAACCGCACAGATAGAGCAAGCAGTACAAATGCCCGGCATGGGCGCGATTATCCACGAAACAGGCACGTTTTTCAGGGTGTGGGCACCCCACGCCGAAAAGGTTTTCGTGACCGGCTCGTTCAACAAGTGGGCCAAGACCAAGCATGAATTGCAACCCGACCACAACGGTTGCTGGAGCGGCAACGTGCCCGCAGCCAAGCCCGGCGACGAATACAAGTACATCATCCGCACGATGGATGGCCGCAAACTCGAACGCAACGACCCGTATGCGCGGATGGTGACCAACTCGGTCGGCAATTCGGTGATTTATGACGTTCATGCTTTCGATTGGGAAGAAGACGATTTCCGCATTCCGAATTGGAACGAAATGGTCATTTACGAATTGCACATCGGCACGTTTAACGTCAAGGAGGAAGGTAAGCCCGGCGATTTCTATTCGGCCATGGAGCGGATCAGCTACCTGAAATCATTGGGTATCAATACTGTGGAAATCATGCCGCCGTTTGAGTTTGCCGGCGATTATTCGTGGGGCTATAATCCGGCGCACCCGTTTGCCATTGAGGCGGCCTATGGCGGGCCTGATGCGTTCAAGACCTTTATAAAAGCCTGCCACAAGGCTGGCATTGCCGTGATTGTGGATGTGGTGTACAACCATTTCGGCCCGAGCGACATTGATTTGTGGCAGTTTGACGGCTGGGGCGAAAACGACAAGGGCGGCATTTATTTTTACAACGACTGGCGCAGCACCACCCCGTGGGGCGATACCCGGCCCGATTACGGCCGGGGCGAAGTGCGCCAATACATCCGCGACAATGCCCTGATGTGGCTTGAGGAATACCGCTGCGACGGGCTGCGCATGGACATGATTCCGTATATCCGCAATGTCCACGCCGACGAGAGCCACGAGAACAACATTGAGGAAGGCTTCACAATGCTGCAATGGATCAACAGTGAGATTTGTGAGAAATACCCGCACAAAATCACCATTGCCGAAGATTTGCACGGCAACGATTTTGTAACTGCCCGCACCCATGAGGGCGGCTGTGGGTACGGCTCGCAATGGGATGCCGATTTTGTGCATCCGGTGCGCGAGGCCATCATTGCCATCAATGACGATGACCGCGACATGGGAAGTGTGCAGCACGCCCTGACGCGCAAATACAACAACGATGCGTTCCGGCGCGTGGTCTATACCGAATCGCACGACGAGGTGGCCAACGGCAAGGCCCGCGTGGCCGAGGAAATCGCCGCCGAGGATGTGAACAACTATTACTCCAAGAAACGGGCGGTGCTGGGCATGGCACTGACCATGACCGCGCCGGGCATCCCGATGGTTTTCCAAGGGCAGGAACTGCTGGAAGACAAATGGTTTTCGGATACCGACCCGATTGACTGGAACCGTTTTTCGGAATTCAAGGGCTTGGTGCGCCTGCACCGCGACCTGATAAACCTGCGCCTGAACCGGGGCGGCAAAACGGCGGGCTTGTGCGGGCAGTACATCCAGATACTGCACGTGGATTATGCAGAAAAAATAATCGCCTACCACCGTTGGAAGGAAGGTGGTGCCGCCGACAGCGTTGTGGTGCTGCTGAACCTGCGCGACAAGGCGCATGAGCAGTACCACGTTCCTTTTCCGTCCGTTGGCCAGTGGACGGTGCGGTTCAACGGCGACTGGGAGGGGTATGACGAGGAGTTCACCAACCACCAAGTGTACGGCGTGGAGGTAGAGGGCTATCAGAACGGTTTCGGCGACAAAGTGGCGAACGTGTCGCTGCCGCCGTACGGCATCGTGATTCTCTCGCAAGACTGACGGGCAATTGGTGCGGTGCGGCCCGCAAGCCGCACCGCAATTTTCAAAATAGTATCTTCCCGAAAGCCCAAACCCCGCCCGGTTCCACGGATATCGTCCGCCGATTTTGGTCTGATACACAGTGTCTGAACTGCGTTTCCGAAACACGGAGGCAAAATGGTGTTTCCGTTAAAACCGCAAACCCATACCGTAAGCCCTGAAAGGGCGCAAGGGTGAAGCCCCGCGGAATACGCGCCGCCGGACTTGGAAAGTCCGGCTACCTTTCCAAAATAGTATCCCGTGAAACCTCGAAACCCGCCTGCTGCAAATCCGTCCAGAAACTCGGGTACGACTTTACCACCACGTCGGGGTGTTCGATTTTGATTTTCCGGATTAGTGCCAGCGGCGCAAATGCCATTGCCATCCG
Organism: Sphingobacteriales bacterium; assembly: GCA_043789005.1. Lineage (GTDB taxonomy): Bacteria > Bacteroidota > Bacteroidia > Cytophagales > 172606-1 > Xanthocytophaga. The sequence goes on along the minus strand of JAYWIH010000220.1, from coordinate 53,601 downwards.
GTGGTCGTCGTAGGTTCTAAATGCCGAATTCGGCATTCCAAATTCGGCATTTTGGATTCTGTACCGGTGGTTGGGTTCGGTTTCCACCAAGTCGGCACCGAACTTTCGAAGTTCGTTCTGCAATGCCTTTATCCGGTCGGTTTCCTTGATTTTCAGGCTTTCGATACCCGTAAATTCCGCCGCGATGCCTTTGGCCGCACAGCAGACGGCCACGGTCTGCGCCAAATCGGGGCAGTCGGCAAAATCAACCTGCACGGTGGTTTGGTGGGCGGTTTTTTGGAGCAGCACGCCCCGCCGCGTAAACGTGGAACGCACGCCCAGCGGCCGCATAATGTCGGCAATGCGGCTGTCGCCTTGCAGCGAATCTTGTTTCAGACCCAGCAATTCTACTTCCGCTTCCTCGGCCAAGGCCACGATGCTGTACCAGTAGCTCGCCCCCGACCAATCCGATTCTATCTGGTAGTCAGTGGGTTGGTAGGTTTGGGGTTTTACGGAGATACTATTTTCGCGCCACTCGTGGTTGATACCGAAGGCGGCCATCAGTTGCAGCGTCATGTCAATGTAGGGTCGCGAGCCGATGGTTCCGGTCAGTTCCACAGTCAGGCCATTGGGTAGCAGCGGGGCAATCATGAGCAACGCCGAAATGTACTGGCTGCTCACATCGCCCCTGATTTGCACGTGGCTTGTGCCGTTCGGCCGCATTCCGCGCACGTGCAGCGGCGGAAACCCTTCTTTGTCCATGTAGTCAATGTCGGCTCCCAGCGTTTGCAGCGCGTCCACGAGCAGTTTTATGGGCCGTTCGCACATCCGGGGTGTGCCGGTAAGTGTTTTGTCTTGGTTGGTCACGGCGGCGTAGGCGGTCAGGAACCGCATGGTGGTTCCGGCATCGAGCACATCCCAAACCGGTGCGCCGCTTGCCAGCAGGCGTTGCATGGTCTGCGTATCGCGCGCCGCCGACAGGTTGCTCAGGCGGCCTTTGTTTCCGGCCAAGGCATTGATGACTAATGCCCGGTTGCTTTCGCTCTTGGAAGATACCAACTGGATTTCGGATTTGATTTTCCGGGTCGGGTGAGAAAGGTGCAGTGAGTTCAAGGTTCGGTGAAAATTGGAAAATGAAGAATCAACGGCACAATTTTAGCGATTATGCACTTGAACCGTGCAAGGCTCGGAACAAAAAGGCGGACATTTGGCATTCGCATCGGATAATTTAATTAATTTGTGATGAAATTGGGTTGAAAGAAGTTTCAAACTGCTTAACGGAAAAACAGTAATGGGAAATGGAAAGTGTTTTTGGGAGATGACGGCAGGGGAGCAGGGCGAACGCTTGAAAATTATCGGCCTTCGTGTAAAGGAGGAAAGTTTCAGTCAAGGATTTCCCATTTCATACAAACCCGCCCACTTGAATCTGCCTGACGGTCAGATGGTGGAAGAGTACCCGGATGGAAAACGTTTGCTGGTGGATGTGAGCGGAAAAACGAAAAAGACAATGGGTGCGCTGGCTTGTGTGCCAATTTGCGACACAGACTCTGGTATAGTTTGAATGGCAGCCATAATCTTCGTGCTGGCCGGGCCGCAGGTAAGGCATGGTGACTTACCGGGATGAGCAAATGCCCCCGTGGGTAGCCAATACGCTTGCCGGATTAGTTTAAGGGGGCGGGTTTGGGCTTTTCAAAAGATACTATTTTCCCGGTCGGTTTTTTACTGAGCTAATGGAGACGAAACCGAAATTGACACTGAAAAGCGTTCTTAACAGCCTGGACGTGTTCAAGCTGTTTAACCGCGATGAGCTGGGGAATTTCACCATCCTCAAGCGCACCATCATTGCCGCCGTGGGTGCGGCCACGTATTGGCGGTATGCCGTCATGAATAAAATGGACATTGAGGGCACCGAATACCTGCGCGAACTGCCCGATGCCAATGTGCTTTTCCTGTCGAACCACCAGACGTACTTTGCGGATGTGATGGCTTTCTACCACATTTTTTCGAGCGTGAAGTGGGGCTTTGAAAACAACATCAACGTGCCGGTATACTTGCTGGCCCCGCGCGTGAAAACCTATTATGTGGCCGCCAACGAAACTATGACCAAAGGCCTGCTTCCCCGGCTGTTCAGCTACACCGGCGCGGTCACGATTGAACGGTCGTGGCGGGCCAACGGCGAAGACGTGAAACGCGCCGTGGATGCGGGCGGGCAGGACAAGATTGGCAAGGCGCTAGAAGAAGGCTGGGTAGTGAGCTTTCCGCAGGGCACCACCAGCCCCTACGCCCCCATCCGCAAAGGCACGGCGCACCTGATCAAGGAGCACAACCCGATTGTGGTGCCGGTGGTCATCGACGGTTTCCGGCGGGCATTCGACAAGAAGGGGCTGTTTTTTAAGAAAACGAACACCCAACTTTCGGTCAAGTTCAAAGAGCCGATGCGGTTTGACCCCAACCTGACGGTGGATGAAATCGTGGCCAAAGTGCGCCAACTGATTGAACAGGAGGTTCCCGTTGAGAAAATGAAATGGATCAAGTAAATGCCACAACCTGATTTACCGGTTTTTTTCGGTTTACCAACGGAAACCGGCATAAATCAGAAGTTTAAAAAACAGTATCTTCCAAAAACCCCAAACCCACCCGCCATGCGTACAAGCCTGTTGACAATCATTTTTTCAGCCGCCATCATTTTCTCGGCCGCCGCCCAAATTCAAAAATCGCCGGTGGGCGTGCAACTCTACAGTTTCCGCGACCAGTTTGCCAAGGATGTGCGCGGCACGATGCGGAAAGTGAAGGACATGGGATTCGGCTATGTGGAAATCGCCGGGTTTTACGGCATGGATGCCAAAGGATTCAGGACTTTGCTGGACGAATTCGGGTTGAAGGCCACTGGAACCGGAGCCGACTTTAGCGAACTGGAGGATGCGGCAAAACTGAAAACCGTGATTGCCAACGCCAAGGCACTGGGCGTGAAGTTTGTGGTCTGTTACTGGATTCCGCACACGGGTACTGATTTTACCTTGCAAGACACCGAAAAGGCCATCAAGGTATTCAACGAATCGGGCAAGGTGCTGGCCGCCAATGGGTTATTGTTGCTGTACCACAACCACGGCTACGAATTCAGGCCTTACAAAGACCGTTACCTGCTTGACGAACTCATCACAAGAACCAACCCGGCGCACGTGAATTTCGAGATGGACATCTTATGGACGTACCATCCGGGACACAACCCGGCGGCGTGGCTGAAAAAATACCCGGCCCGCTGGAAAGCCATGCACCTCAAAGACCGCCGCAAAGGCACACCCGGCAACCAATTCGGGCAGATGGACGTGGACAACGACATCACACTCGGCCAAGGTGACTTGAACATGGAAGACATTGTCAGGCAGGCACGGGCCAACAAAATCGAGCATTTTTATATCGAGGACGAGTCTCCCCGCTCGTTGGAGCAAGTGCCGCAGAGCATTGCGTTCCTGCGCAAGTTGTTCTGAGTGCTTTGGAAAAGCCACAAAAAAACCTTTCGGATAATAGATCCGAAAGGTTTTCCTTCTTCATCACAAACCTAAACCACTCTTGCGTTTATAGTTTTGAAAGCAAGCGGTTGGTTACTTAGGCAATGCTACGCCATTGATCACGTGAATCACGCCGTTTGACTGGTTCACGTCGGCAATGGTAACCTTGGCCACGTTGCCCGACTCATCGGTGACGGAAATGCCTTTGGCACCGTCCATTTTGGCTGTGATTGTGCCGCCGCTTACCGTTTTCAGGGCTGCCTTCCCTTTGCCGTCCTTGATGGCTTTCATGATGTCTTTGGCGGTATATGTGCCAGCCACCACGTGGTAGGTCAGGATTTTGCTGAGTTGATCCTTGTTCTCAGGCTTCAACAGCGTTTCTACCGTGCCGGCAGGCAGCTTGTCGAAAGCCGCATTGGTCGGCGCAAACACCGTGAATGGGCCGGTTCCGCTGAGGGTTTCCACCAATCCGGCGGCTTTTACAGCGGCCACCAAAGTGGTGTGGTCTTTGGAATTTACGGCGTTTTCAATGATGTTCTTGCTCGGATACATGGCCGCGCCGCCCACCATTACTGTTTTTTCCTTGGCATTGCCGCTCATCTGAGCTGAAACATTGCCGGACACTGTGGCAGCCAACAGGGCCGCGCAAATGATGAATGATTTTTTCATGGTGTTTTAATTGTTTTTGGGTGAATTGGTCTACAGGCATACCTACGCGATATGCCTTGCAAGTGGATTGAAGCAAGTCTTGAAAAAAACCCACTCCATTTATAACCGTTTGATAGACAGAAAGTTTGAAATAGTTTTTTTTCGTTTTCAGCCAAAAGCCGCAAACCACCGGGCTGAAGCCCATCCGTTTCCGGAATAGTATCTTCCAAAAAACAAAAACCTCCCATTTCCGGGAGGCCTGCCAGCATAGTATATTTTTAAAGTGCCAAACCTGCCTGTGGGGAAAGCCCAAGATTCCGGAACCGGTTTTGGGCTTGGCAAAGTAGGCTTGAGCGGGCAGATGTGCGGATTCTTGGCGGTTTGCACGCCCTTGGACGCCCCCCAAGAATGAAAAATCCCCATGAACGCCCGTTCATGGGGATTGGAGTGATCCCGCTGGAATCAGAAGTTTCTTCCTGCGGTTTCCCGGTATTGCCGGCCAGGGGTTCCAAATCGGGGATTTCGTTGCCACTTCTTCCCGGAATTTCACCGTTTCCTTGCCATCTTTTTGCCACTTCCAGGGTATTTTTTTGGAGGATTGCCACACTTTTGCCACCAAATTGCCACGTTTTTGCCACCATTTCCATGACTGTAGCCCCCATGTTTCCAGGGATTTATTAACCCCATTCCCTGCTCTTTGATTCCTTGAGACAAGTCTGGGCATCAACCCGCACAGCCCCTTATCACATTCCCAAGCATCCCGCTCATCTGCTTCGGAGTAGCCTGCCTTGTTATGCCCGGTTGGTGAACCCCTCAGAAAAACCAAGGTATATATTCCTTGTGAAAACCGCCAAATGTACCAATTGGCCGTTGGTTGGCATGACATGGGTGATATCGCTCACCCATACCTGGTTAGGCCCGGTGGGATGAGGCCGGTTTGAAAGCGAATTCGGGCTGAAGCCCAGTTTATGGCGGATGCCGGTGGTTCGGGGAACAAAACTGAGGGGGCTGTATGGCAATCAACCCGTTGGCAAACAGGATGTCAAACCCGGACTGACACCTGCCCGCCCAAATGTAGCGTAGTACAGTGGTACACGGCCCCTGGTGATTGAATGCTATGGTTTATTTCGAGCGAGTGCTTATGAAGCAGGGGTATGCATTTCAATAGAAAACTTACTCCGTTGATTATCAGGGGAAAACACACCCTTAAGATTGGCAGATAGTGCTGATTTTTGTGAAAAACCGTCGAAAAACAACGTTTCCATGAAACACACTCCATTTTCCTCCAAGCAGCGGTCTTTGCCTGCCTTTACCTTGACTGAATTGCTGATTGTGCTGGTGATCGTGGGCATACTGATCCTCTTGGCCCTGCCGGTGCTGATGCCCCTGATCAGTAAGACACGCAGCTTAGAGGCCAAGCAAGGACTCAAACACCTCTATACCCTTGAAAAAACTTACTTCTACGAACACGCCAAGTACAGCAGCAATGCAGAGGAAATCGGTTTCCAAACCGAGAAACTGACCACCGAAGGCGAAGATGGCAAAGCCAATTACCGCATTGAGATTGTCGAATCCTCCACCAATACTTTCACGGCACGCGCCACGGCCGTTGTGGACTTTGACGGTGACGGAAAATTCAATGTATGGGAGATTGACCACAGCCAGAACATGAGGGAGGTCACACCCGATTGAGTGGCAATTGTGTTTCTGTTTGTCATTTGCCCCACCAATCCACGCCAGCGAGTTGACTTGCATCCTGATAATCATGACTGTATTGCTCCTGCAAGTCTTTTGGCAGGATGTGAAGACCCGCACCCTGAACTTGGCGGTGCTGGCAGTGATCGTGTGTCTGGTTATTGGCAGCAGGCTGATTTCTGTTTCGATTGTTCAATACGCAATAGACGTTTGCCTGAATCTGCTTTGGATTGGGACGCATCTGTTGGTTTTGACGGCTTACCTTTCTGTGCGCAGAAAAGCCTTTACCGTTCCCGTGGGAGCATTCATGGGTCTGGGTGATGTGGCGTTCTGGCTGGCTCCGGCCTTGTTCTTTGCGCCGGAAAAGTTTGTCTTTTTCTGGATAGCCAGCACGGTATTCGCATTGGCGGCCCACGGGTGTCTGAGAGTCGCACTAAAGAAAACATACATGTCCACCATTCCTCTGGCTGGTTTCCAGGCTCTATGGATGGCAGCCACATTGGTGACCATTGCCCCATCAGTACGCTGAGAAATTTCAATCCGCTGCATCAGGGAGGTTTTGCCTTTTCAAAAGATACTTTTTTCTGTAACTGCATCTGATAGGTCAAACCATTCAAAATAAACTAAAAAAACCGCTCCGAAAGGAAACCTGATGCCATCATGAAAACAGCCACTTCCATTCATACGGAGAGTTTTTTGCGCATCCCGCCGGAGATGATGCAATTGCTGCCGGCAGACCAAGCATGGCATTATAGGGTTCTCCCAAAGGAGATAGTTGGTGACGGCTGGGTACTGTATGCGGACCGGCAGACGAGCAGTGATATGCTGCGCGAGGAAATGGAAATGCTTTTGGGCAGGAACATCATATTGGAGCCGACCGATTCGGTATTGATTGAAAATGCCCTTGACCTGTATTTTCCCCTGTCGGGCGGCAAGGAAGATAAGCGCAAGAAAGCGGGTTCCATAACCTCAACCGCCTCCCGCCCGGACACGGAAGGGGAAGCCTTCCTGTGGCAACTGATCCGGGAGGCAAAAAGCCTGCGCAGTTCGGACATCCACTTGGAATCTTACCAAGAACGGTGCCGGGTGCGCATCCGCATTGACGGGATGCTGGTGGAGCGGTACGTGCTGACCCGGGGCGAGTATCCGGCCTTGGTCAACCAGATCAAGATCCTCTCCAACCTGGATATTGCCGAGAAACGGCTGCCGCAGGATGGGCGGATATTCTACCACCGTGGCGAAGACCGGTTTGACATCCGGGTGTCGGTGCTGCCGACGCTGCACGGCGAGAAAATCGTGATGCGTATCCTGAGCCAGGATGCCACCCGCATTGACATCCATACGCTGGGTTTCCATCCGCTGGACTTGGATCGGTATCTGGAAGGCATCCGGCGACCCACGGGCATCCTGCTCATCAGCGGCCCCACGGGTTCGGGAAAGACAACAACCCTGTACGCCACCCTGAAACTGCTGAACAAGGAAAGCCGCAACATCCTCACCATTGAAGACCCCATTGAATACACGCTGGAGGGTGTCAACCAGGTGCAATTGAAAGAAAACATCGGCTTGGGTTTCCCGGCCGCCTTGCGTACCTTTTTGCGCCAAGACCCGGATGTGATCATGGTGGGTGAAATACGGGACGTGGACACGGCCAACATGGCCATCCGGGCGGCTCTGACCGGGCATTTGGTGCTTTCCACCATCCACACCAACTCGGCCTGGGGAACGGTGTCCCGTCTGGTTGACATGGGCATTCCGCCTTTTCTGATAGCCGGGACGCTGCATACCTCGGTTGCCCAGCGGCTGGTGCGGCTGCTTTGTCCGCATTGCAAACGCCGGGAGCCATTCAACGCTTCGGCTTATCCGCCCGGCTTTCTGCCGCCCGTTTCCCTGACGCACCATTGCGTGCCACAGGGATGTTCGCAGTGCCACCAGACCGGCTACAAAGGCCGCCGCGCCATCTATGAAGTGATTCCGGTAGACAAGGACTTATCGGTTGCCATCAAGGAAAATCGCATGGCGGTGGAAACACTGCTGGATGCAAAAGAAGTCAAAACACTGGCCACCAATGCCTTCACACTGTTTGAAAAGGATGAGACCGCCTTGGAGGAGATTTACCCGCTGCTAATTCAATATTGAACGATTCAACCGCTAATGTCCGATCATTACACATACCGATTTCCTTACCAAGTTCTGCTTGGATTCCTTGCCCTGCTGCGTTGGCCTTCCTGCGGCCTTACGCGTAAGAGAACCGGCTTGCTGATTGCCTGCAACCTTTGTTTTCTGGTTTCCTTTGGGCAGAACGAGCCGATTTCACGGCAAAACCGTGAGCAACAAATCCGGCAGATCGAGAGCCAACTCCGCGTACTTTCCGACACGCTGGTGCCGGGTTTGCGCGAAACGGCCTCGCTGACTGTTGCCGATGCTCCGCTGGGTGACTTTCTGCGCGGGTTGGCACAGACGCACCGGCTGAACATCAGCTTGGAACCGGGTGCGGACAGCCGGGTGACCAATAACTTCACGGGAGTGAAGGTATTGGATTTGCTGTTGTTTATCTGCCGGGAGTACAGCCTTGACATCCGTTTTACGGGAACCATCATGGCTTTCAGCCGTTACCAGCCACCCGTTGAGGTTAAGCCCACACCCCAATCCAAAGTGCCCCGCCTGCAATACGACGCAGCCAGTGACCGGCTGATGGCGGATCTGATGGGGGACAGTTTGCAAACGGTTGCCCGTGTCCTCACCCAGACCAGTAAGAAAAACGTGGTGTTGGCTCCCGGACTTTCGGGTAAGATTGTCAGCGGCTACCTTGAGAACCTGTCGTTTGAGTCGGGGCTGGACAAAATCGCCTATGCCAACGGGCTCAGGCTTACCAAAACCTCGGATAATGCATATTTGCTGGAAGCCGCTGATGTGGCAGCGGCAGCCGGAGGCAGCAATAACCGGAGCCGCACTGCCGGAAACAACGGGCTGGTTTCTTCCGGTGCGAACCGTACGGGTTCCGGGACGGGTGACTTGGCGATTGAAGTAGCCACGGGGGCGGATGGAGCCAAACTGCTTAACATTGATGCCACCAACGTGGCCATTGCCGATGTGATCAATGAGGTTTCCGCGCGGCTGGGGATCAACTATATGCTCTTCTCCAATCTGCCCGGCAGCACCACGCTGCGCATCCAGCGGATCAGCTACGACGATTTGCTTTCGTTCCTGTTGCAGGGAACCAGCCACACCATGAAGCGGAGCGAGGGCGTGTACCTGATCGGCGACCGGAATTTGGAGGGTTTCCGCAACACCCAACTGGTCAAGCTGCAGTTCCGCCCGGTGGACAAGATTGATGAGATGATCCCGGCGGATTTGAAGAAAGGCGTGGATGTCAAGGTTTTCAAGGAACTCAACAGCGTGATTTTGTCGGGCGGACTGCCGCAGATCGGGGAGATCGCAAGTTTCCTGCGGGCCATTGACCAGCCGGTGCAGAATGTCCTGATCGAGGTGATCGTGATGGAGGTGAACAAATCCTTTTCAGTGGAAACGGGCATCAGCGCGTTGCTCTCCGATTCCACCCGCCGCACCGGAGGCAGTATTTTTCCGGGCCTTGACATGACGGTGGGTTCGGGAGCCATCAACCGGTTTCTGAGCCAACTGACTACCCGGGGCCTGGTGAACATTGGCAGGGTGACACCCAACTTTTACGTGCAACTGAAAGCCTTGGAACAGAACAGCAATGTGAACATCCGCTCCACACCCAAGCTTTCCACCCTGAACGGGCACGAGGCCACGCTCACCATCGGACAGTCGGTGTATTACCTGGAGCAAACCCAGAACATCACTGGCGGGGTGACTCCGATCAACTCCGTCTCGCAACGGTTCAACAAGGTCAATGCCGACCTGAGCATCAAGATCAACCCGATGGTTTCGGGAGACGAGCATATCACCCTGGACATCAACGCCGAGTTTTCGGATTTCATCCCGCCGATCATCAATGGCGCGCCACCTGGCAATGCAACGCGGAAATTCACTTCCATGATTCGCATCCGCAACGAGGAGATGATTATTCTGGGCGGCCTGGAGGAAGCCCGCAAGAGCGGCAGCGGTTCGGGTGTGCCTATCCTGTCCCGCATTCCGGTACTCAAGTGGTTGTTCAGTTCCCGTAGGCGGGAAAGCACCAATAAAAGGCTGCTGGTATTCATCAAACCCACGCTCATGTACTGATGATGGGCTACATAAACAACATAACAGAACGTTGGCAAAAGCTCCGGCCGGGAAACGGCAAGGCTGTGGGGGCGGTGTTATTGCAACGCAACGAGGCCAACCAGTGGACGGCGCATGGATTGGCGTTGCGGTTGCAAAAAGGAGTGGTGAGCATCACCGACCAATGGCAGCAGGCCATCGGACCAGGCACCGCGCCGCAAAACCTGCCCAAGGATTTGCCTTACGTGCTGGTGTTGGATGGCAAGGGTGTATTGCACAAGCCGATAACAGCAAACAGCCCGGCTGCCCCGGTGGAACGGCTGAAAGAAGCCCTGCCGGGTGTGGCTCCCAAGGATTTCTACCTACAAGTGACCGGGGGAGCCGAAACCGACTTTCTCTCGCTGATCCGGCGCGATGTTTTTGACCAGCTTTCGGGCGACTGGCAAGCCGCCGGATACTGGGTGGTCGGGACGACGCTGGGGCCTTGGGTGGGGGCGTTTCTGGCTGCCGTTCTTGACCCATCCGCCAGCAACCAGACGGTTCCGGCGGGCAACCATCGGCTTGATACCAGACAAGGCAAGCCGCTGTCCATTACTGCCATGCAGGCCAATGGTGACAATGATAGTGACAATGACACACTGACAATAGGTGACCAACGGCTCGGCAGGCTGTGGGTTCCGGCTTACGCTGCCGGGTTGTCGTGGCTGCTGACCGGTGGCATCGCACCGGCACCGTCCATAGAAACGGTCAAGCAGCGCGCCGCAGAATGGAGGCAGCGAAAACGGTTTGAAGCTACGGGCAAAGGACTGCTGGCGGGTATTTTCCTGCTGTTGCTGCTGAACTTTGTTGTTTTCGGACACCTGCGCAAGCAGATTGGCGGCCTGGAAACGCAGGTGAGCCGCTTGAGTGCGTCTTCGGGCAAGGAAAACGAGATTTTCCGGCAGATGCAGCAAAAGAAGGCTTTCTTTGAACAAAACGGGTGGCTGCACGGCACGCACCACAGCTTTCTGGCCGATACACTGGCGGCCGGTCTGCCGCCGGGCATCCGCCTGCTGGAGTTGGGCATTCATCCGAATGATGAGAAGCAAAGCCGACAGGAAAAGCGGCTCGTGTTTGTTTCGTCAACGGTGGTAGTGAAGGGAGTCTGCGCATCGCCCGGCCCGTTGCAGGAATGGATGTACCGGCTGGGACAGTCGCGCTGGGTGGCTTCGATGGGTGAGCCTTCCTACCAGTTTGACCCGCAACTGAAAGCGGGGGTGTTTACCCTCACCATTCAGGTGAAAGAGGGATTATAGCAGTAAGTCTCGTAAACTAATTGACTGCAAACCAATCAATCTACCATACACAAGATGCGCTACTGGCAAGCACTTCCCTATCGGAAAAAGAACCAATTCCTGTGGCTGGCAGCCGGGCTGTTCCTGCTGCTGGCCTACCGGGTGGCGATCTCCCCGACGGTGGAGGCATACGGACACTACCGGGAGCTTACCGGGCAGATGCAATCGGCTTCCGCCGCTCCCGAACGGCTGACCGCCTTGGGGCAGGAACTCAGGCAAGCCGAGCGGTTTCTGGTGACCGGACAAGCCGACAGCAGCCGCACCGATCTTTTGCTGGCCGGGCTGGCACCGTTTTGCCAGCGGCAGGGCGTGCGCATTGAAGCGCTGCCGCCCGCCCAAGCCGAAAAACGGGACAACTACCGGATCGTGACCCGTTCGGTGCGTTTGGCTGGAAGCTATGCCAATCTGGTGCAAGTGATTTACCATCTGGAACACCGGTTGCGGGCGGGGCGGGTGGCTTCGGTGCAGTTCTCCGTCAGGGAGGATTTGCTGCGCGGCACGCGCACCTTGTACGCCGATTGCTATCTGCAGCAATTGCACCAGGGAGCCGGGCAAGAATGAACTTACACATGGCGGGATACAGGTGAGACCCAAGCCAAGTGTAAGGTTTTCTTGATAAGGGAAAAATAGTATGGTTCCAACAGTCAAAACCCGCCTGTGCTTGAATCCATCATTGCGATTATCATTGCGATTATCAAAATAACATCTTCTGACGGACAGGTTTGAAACCCCGGCAACCAATGAGCAACCATACACCCATCAGCCAAGCATATTGCCTATCCAAATGATTTCTGAACATACAACGCCACCCCGACACTTTGTGCAAGCAGTTCTGCGGAGCAGTCTCCAAGCAGTGAAAACATGGCTCGGTGCGTGGGTGTTTTTGGCAGGATTAAGCTTGACCGGATGCAGCGAAATATTCGAGCAGGACATCACCAACAAGGCCGTGCAGATCATGACACCCGCCGACAGCGCGGCTTCGCGCAGCGTGTCACAAACGTTCCGCTGGCAACCACTGGAAGGGGCACGCGAATACCGCTTGCAAATCGGATCGCCGTCGCTGACGGATGCTTCGGATTTTTTCCTGGACACGCTTACCGCGCAAACCTCCCTGCGGCTGGTGTTGCAGGCGGGACGCTTTGAATGGCGGCTGACGGCCCGCAATGCCGGGTATGAATCAAACCCGGTGGGGCGTTTTTTCAGGATTGACTCCTCCTCCAACCTGGCCGAGCAGAATTTCCGGCTCGTGGCTCCGGCCAACAACAGTTTGCTGGGAAGCGGCACGGTGACCTTCCGGTGGGAAGCCTTGCCCATGGCCGACAGATATGTTTTCAAACTTGACGGACAGGAAGGGGAAACCGTCAATGCCAACCAACTGGTGAAAACATTGCCAACCGAGGCCCGCGCCTACTCATGGCAGGTGACGGCGGTGAACGCGACCTCGCAAAAAACAGCCGACCAGGCTTTTACTTTCCGGCTTGACCCCACCAGCCCGGCCAAACCCACGCTGCTAAGCCCGCAGGACAACAGCTACCTGCAAGCCTTGCCCGTGACGTTGAGTTGGCAAAGGGGTTCAACGGAAACGGTACGGGACAACCTGTACCTGTACACGGCCAACCAAACGGTGATTGCCGGATTTCCAAAAGCCCTGACCACCACTACCTACACCATTCAGCGGAGCCAGACCAATTTGGGCGCGGGCACTTATTACTGGGCCGTGGAGTCGGTGAGCGGCAATGGCCGGGTGAGCGGCCTTTCGGAGAAGCGAAGTTTTACGCTGCAATTTTAGGAGGTTGAACCGCCATGAAAAACAAGAAACTGATGTACGTGCTGCTGCCAGCCGTGGTGGTGGTGTGGGGGCTGATTCTCTTCCGGCTCATGGATGCACTCAACGAGCCGGAAACCGATGGCATCCCGCCCGCACCGGCAGCCACCAAACAGGCCACCTTTGCGATGCCCGGCCCGGTGGTGCTGCACCCGGACTACCGCGACCCTTTTCTGGGCAACACCCCGGCGATTGACCCGGCAGGCAATGCCGCGCCAAGGTTTTCCCGGCCTGTCCGCGTGACGGCCATGGTTCCAACGCCTGCCAATACGCCGCCCGCGCCGGTGGCAGTGGTGTGGCCTGCGGTGCAGTACGTGGGCCTGATCCACAACGGCACCTCGCAGGCGCGGGTGGCTTTGCTAAGGATCAACGGCAAGAGCCACATGACGGGCCAGGGCAGCCAGGCCGACGGCATCACGGTGAAGGCCATTGCCCGCGATTCGGTGGGGCTGCTTTTTGGCGGGGAACTGAAGTACGTGAGGAAATAGTATCCCCGCAAAAGGCAAAACCTCCCATTGCCGGGAGGCTTGCCAGAATAGTATCTTTTAAAAACGCCAAACCTGCCTTTTAAAAGTTCAAGCCAAGACGCTTGAACCGGTTTTTGATGCAAGCACTTCCTTGTTGGTGTTATCACCAACAAGGGGTAGAGTGCCTTATCTACGTAAACAATACACCTTTAACCTAAGGTTGATTGGATAGAACACCGCTTTTTCAAAAATTATGAATACTTTTCCTTTACTATTCGGAATAATTCAGTAAAGCATATACGAAATTCTTGTATTTTTCTCCTCCTGCCGTTAATAATAATTTTTGAGCAATTTCTTGTTTATCAAGGTCTGTATATCGACTTCCTGTAAGTTCATAAGTATTGTATTTGGCATATAAAACGAATATCTCCAGAAAAGCATCTGCATCTTTCGAACAATGTAATAATATTGTTTCCGGATCATGTAAATCAATGGTGACTATTTCATTTGTGTGCATCCTTAAAGCTAATCTATCCTCCATAAAGTTACCAAATCTAACATAATTATTGTCAAACGAAAGTTGTCTTGACAGCTTTATTAATCCTATCTGCAACTTTCTAGTATCATAATTTTTAAATAATTCAATTAATGGATTTTTATCAAGTTCATAGTCCTTGTCTTTAAGGACGCAGTGATAACCTTCTATTAAAGTTTTAGCCACTTCTCTACCAAATTGACTAGTTAAAGTTTCAATGGTAGGTGAGTTCTCTTTCAGCCTCACAATGAATTCGCTTGTTACCATAGAATTAAAATTTAAGTTGTTCATCCTTTCCTCTGAGCCTGCTATTCGAACCACCACCTTTACCCACAGGATCAACTCCAACCCATTTTCCGTTCTCTTTTTTGTAATCCTTAAATATAGTCCATTTTATATATGTGGATATATACGTCGGGTCACTTTTGATTGTGCTGACTTGATCTATCTTAATATACGTTCCACTCGTAGCATGAAAATATATCTTGTCAGCAGTTGGCTCACTCATAAATTCCATGTTGTCTGAATAAATCACATTAAATGTGGAGTGAGGGCTATCACTTATGACACCAAAAATATTTACAACAGCACTCACTACGCTCATCGCTCTTCCTAAACTTGATGCTATTTGAGAAGTTCTGTTTTTAAGAAGTGCATATCTATTAGCTCTAGTTGCAACTCTGGAAGAACGATGTAGCTGTTGTGTAAATCTTTCATGTGCTTCATTTGGTATAGCAGTAGCTATACTCATTCGATCTTTGTGATGATGTATTAATATATCATCCTCGTAGTCCGCGTGTTGTGGATTAAATCGTATCCATGTATTATCTGCTGTAGGCGCCGCTCCGTTCTGTATTTTTGCCAAGTTTGCATCGCTTAGCATTTGTGGAATGTCTCCTGCCTGTTGTCTCCTTGCTATTTCTTGCCAGTAATATAGGCTATTTCTTGGTGCGTTGGCAGGAGATGTATATTTAGTCGGGCGTGAAAATGTTTCGCCATTTGTCTTCACTCCTGAAACATTAGTGGGTGTTCCTGTCATATCTACATCCAAATATCCTTTCGTATTATAAAGATTTCTGGCATCGAATTCTTCAGCTCCATCTAAGTCAACATTTTCTATTGGCTTATTACCTGCAAACTGATACGGCGTATACCAGGGAAATTTGTCACTTAGCGGATCCACACTTAAAAACCTGGCAACCCCCGGATTATAAATCCTGAACCCATA
The DNA here is from genome assembly GCA_043789005.1 of Sphingobacteriales bacterium. Taxonomy (GTDB): domain Bacteria; phylum Bacteroidota; class Bacteroidia; order Cytophagales; family 172606-1; genus Xanthocytophaga. Next base: position 38,193 of record JAYWIH010000220.1, on the reverse strand, counting down.
GTCATAGTTGTTGGCAAAGTCCTTGTCAATCTCCTTGCCGTTGTAGCCATACCTGTAGCTGTTGCCTCCCTTCCAGGCCATGCCCGGCATTTCAAGGCCGAAGGCGTAGTAGTTGGCGTAGCTTCTCAGTGCGGCTCGTATCGGGTTGCTGCCATCACTCTCGCGGTTGTCGCCAATCACTGCCCGCACGTTGCCCAGGTGGTCGGCCAGCTCGTATTCCTTGCGTTGCAGCACACGGCTGTAAATGCCATTGGCCGCCAGACTGCGGCTGCCATTGGGACGGAAGATGCCCAGGCGGCTGCTGCCGTACAAATACAGTTCCTTCTGGCGCAGCGGTGTGCCGTTGTCGTCATACACCGAGAGCACATTGCCCTGCGCGTCACGCACGTAATAGGTGCTGAGTACGGTCGCCACATTGGTCTGCAAATTGACTGTGCGCACCGTCTTGACCGTCCGGTTGCCTGATGCATCGTAAAGATACTCTATTTTCTGCGAACCGTCGGTTTTGGTGACTGTTTTGACTTTGCCATACACCGTCCATTCGATTTGTATCCCGTCCTGGGCATCGCCGGTCAGGTTGCCAATCTCGTCGTAGGTGTAGTTGTCGGTGGCTGGCTGGTTCACTACCCCCAACGCCTGGCCGGAGCCGTCGGCCACCCCGCGCAGTTTGTTGTTGGTCAACTGCCCGCCCGCATCCCGGTTGTAGCGGTAAGTTAAATTGTCAATGGCCCGGCCCCGCTGGTCGTTGCGCGTCAAAGTGAGCAAATTGCCGTTGGGGTCATAGCCGTAGCTTGTCGCGTAGGCTCCGGCAGCCGCCGCCGGGCCGGACAGGCTTTGGAAGGTGCTGGTTTTCAACCGGTTCAGCTCATCGTAGGTGAACTGCTCGCTGGTCACCTGCCCGTCAAAGGACTGTCCGCCCGGTCCACCCGGCCGTGGCGCAATCTGGCGCGACCAGGCCGCGATGTTGCCGTTGAACAAGTCCCTGCCCGCTGCCGGGTTCAGTGCCGCGTCCACGCCCCCCGTTCCGGTTCGCCTGTAATCCCCCGAGTAATACGTGAGTGCCATGCGGAAGGCATCGGCCGGTACCGGCTGGGCAGCGGACTGGGCGGCTTCGGCTTGTCCGTTGATGGCCTTCAGCCAGCCGTGGATGGTGTAGGTGTAGTCCGTGCCCTGCACCCGGTCCTCGCCCAGTTCCATGCGTTGCAGCGGCCCGTGGCGGTAGTACCGGTAGGTGGCATCGGTGTCCCAGACCACCCCGTCGGTCGAGGTTTCCACCCGCGTCAGGCGGTTGTCCTCGTCGTAGCCGTAGCGGTGGTAGAATTGTTCGGGCGTGTTTTCCTGGTAGTTCACGCGCAGCACCTTGCCCGAAATCAAATCGTATTCGTAGCGGACGTATTTGGCAAACTCACTTCCGGCCACCGGAGGCAGTTTCTGGCACAGCCATTCCACGTTGCCGTGCGGGTCGTAGCTGTAATGGGTGGTCTGCTCATCGCCGCTTACGTTCGGGTCAGGATCAAGCTGGGTATAGCTCACCCGGTTTTGCAAATGGCGTTGCCCGCCGCCCGAAGCCGCCGCACCGGGCGGCGCGTAGGCAACCCCGCTGGCGGGTAACGAGTAGGTGGTGGTGGTGCGTTGGCGCAACCCGCTAACCGGGAAGCCCGGGTCTTCGGTTTTGCCGCGCAACACGTCGGGGGTCTGGCTGCTTTCGCCCACTTCAACCACGCGCCCCAGCGGGTCGTATTTGGTGTAGGAGAACCACGCCGCATTCTGGTTGCCCGCTCCGGCAGCATTGCGCTGCTTGTCGTTTTGCGAGTAGCGGAGCTGGCTCTTGTTGTTGTAGTAAAAGTCAGTGGTGCCCCCGTCGGGCGTGTGCTGCCTGACCAGTTGCCCCAGGCTGTTGTAAGTGTAGGTCGTTTTCAGGCGGTGGGCGGGCCGGGTGGCGCGGGTGCCGGTGGCCAGAAAGCCCTTGTCCACCCCTTCGGGCGGCACGGTGGCCGTCAGGTTGCCGGCCCGGTCGTAATAATAGAGCGTGTAATGGTGGTAGCCCAGCGCGTAGCTGAACCTGAAATCCTCCACCAGCCCTTCCTGGGCCACGCACACCGTCTGGTACTGGCTGCGGTAGGCATCCGTTTTGCGTTCGGCAAAGTCGGCCAGTTGGCCCTGGATGGCATTGGCGATGGGCCGGGTCTGGATCGCATCACAGTCTTCGGGTTTGAAATCCAGCACATACACCGGATCCAAACCATCGGCCGGTTCAATGGGTGTTTCCGCTACCGACAGGGCATTGTATTTGAAGCAGAGTTTCGGTGTCGGGCGGCAATTCGGATCCGGGCAGGCCGCCAGTGCCAGCGGGCCGGTGGCTGCCGCCACCGAGGCCACCTCGGCACCGGTCAGGGCGCGGTTGAAAATGGCAAATTCATCCAGTTTGCCAATCACACCACGGCTGGTCATATCATTGGTGCCTACCGCAAAGGTAACCCATTCCAAGGGCATTGTCATGCCCGTTTTCGTGGCAATGAGTTGCGCATTTCTATACAATTTACCCGTTCCATTGCTGAAAGTAAATCCAAAATGTTGCCATTCATTTGTTTTGACTGTTCCAGCGGGCAGGAACATCCGTGTGGCGACATCGGTACCTACCACCATGCCGCCATCTACAGTGGTATGGGAAACAAAACGTTGATCCCATCCTGCACCCATATTATAGATGAAATTTGCAAGTATGGTAGGGTTCATCCAATAACTTACCGTAAACGCCGTGGGTGTCCAATTGATGTTTGAGTAGAAAGATCCCTCTTTTCCGGGCGGGTTTATATATCCTCCCCCAAGTTTGCCATTTTGTGTCCAACTGCCAGCCTCCATCATTGTCCCATCACGCCCGTTGCATGAGGCATCTTTCACAGCGGTTCCCTGTTGTTCCTCGAATCGCCAGTAGGCTATCAGCGCACTGGACAAGTCGCCCACCAAGGGTGTATCCTCGCCCAAGCCCAGCGTGTAGTATCCGTTTGCCAGTTGCGCGTCGGCCAGCGTGAATGAAAGCCGGTTGTTGTCGTTTAGCGTGACGGTTGCGGGTAACGCTGTGAAATTTTGAGTCGGCGCAGCCCTGTACAGCAGTCGGTAGCGGGCGGCCGCAGTGCCCAGGTCGGCGGGAATGGTCATGCCCGCCGCTGCAAAGTCAAACGTGAGTTGCACGTCGGCCGCGCCAGTTTTCTGGATGTACCAGTCGCGCTGCCACCGCTTGGTGATGCCTGCCGGAAGCTGAATAGCCACTTCGTCGTTGGTCGCCAAGCTGTGCCCGGCAAAGACAAACTCAGCTGCTGCATTGAGTGAACTGCTCAACTCAGTTACAATCAATCCCTTGCCATTGGCGGCTTGGGTGTGCTTTTCGATTCCGTCCAATGTACCAATGCCCTGCACATCCAGATGGTAAGCTGGAGCGTGAGAGGTGTAGTAGTCGTTGGCGGTGGTGAGGTTATACTTAGCCGCTAGATAGTTTTCAACGATGGTGCGCTGGGTAGGTGGCAGGGTGTAGTTGAACCAAATCATTTCGGCTACATCTCCCTGGAAATCGCCGTACTGCCCCTCCTGCCGCCAAGTGTCCAACTCTGAAATGGGCGGCCCGCCAATCTGCGAGGAGGGGTACACGTCGCCAGTTCTTTGGGAAACCAAACCCGTACGCGCCAAAGCATCATTAAGGTAGATGCGGGGTTGCTTGGCGTTGTACTGTAGGGTGATGCTATTGAACCCGGAGACTGGTCCGTCATAGACCGCCAAGGCGGGCATATAATAACCTGCGTGTTCAATGGCCGAAATTCCGTTGGTTCCAACCGAAAGGCCCGAACCTGCATCGGCAACGTTCCCGTCGTTCCCGTCACGCCCCCCCCACATCGCGTACAGGAGGTATCTTTGGTTGTATATTCCCTGAATCGAAGAAGTGCTTTCCCCAAGGATCTGGTGTTGCAAAGTGGGTTGGGCGATGGAAAAGATGGTGAAGTCGTTTTTTACAGTGAAATAAGGAAGCTGCAGGTTGTCGGTCACCGTCCCGTCAAACCGCACGGCGGGTTTCCCATTGACCAGAGCAGGATAGTACTTGGGTAGTCTTGTGCCGGCTGTCTGGGTTGCATTCCGGTTGTTTCCCGATCGGTCGGTCCAGTTGTTCACACTCTGACCGGCCTCGGTGATAGCCAAGGAGGAAGCGTCCAGCCAAGCCATATTATTCTGCGGATTGCCCACCCCAGCCGGGCCGGTCTGCGTCACCGTCAGCGGCACCACGGGCAGCGAACCGGTGCCGTCCGAAGGGTTGCCACCGATATTAGCCGGATCAATCAGATCAAACCCGCTGCCACAGGTTCCGCCAATCTGCACGTCAAAGCCATGCAGAAGTATGTTTTCAATTTTCTTGTAGGCGGCCTGTCCTTCGGGGGTGTTTTGCCCGGCCAGTTGGATGGTCTGCGCCGATACGCCTTTCTGGCAGAAGGTAACCATGGCATCCGCCATCGCTTCCACCTGGCAGAGCTGGTAGGAATTGCTTTCGGTAAAGACAAAACCCTCCGGCAGCGGGTCACCCGCAGCCACCCGCAAAGGTTGGACGGTGCCGTTGTAGATAAAGTCAACGGACGGATCCTCAGTCAGGGCATTGGCATCCAAGCCCTCTATCAGCTTTTGTTCGCGGGTATGGATGGTGTTGACCAGTTGCTGGCGGTACTCTTCCCTGCGGGCAAGGCAGGTATTTCCAATAGACTCAAGCATTTGCTGTTTGAGTTTGTCCGCCACCATACCAGCTTCCCCGGCGGTTGTCTTGACCCCCGTTTTCAGGCAGGCTTCAAATATGTTGAAGCGTTGGATGTACTCCTGGCCGGCAGGGTTCAGGGCGGCATTGGCGTCAAGTTGTCTTTTGCATTCCGCGGCCGGATCACCGGTATCGGTCAGGCGGGCAATATTGACATAAAATGTCTTGTACGCCTCCAGGCGGTTGGCTGTCGTCCACGGAAGGTTGGAATGATAGCCGGCCTTGACCACATCGACACAGGCAAAAAACTCATCAAGCAGGTTGTACTGGTAGTTACCCGTGGAATACTGCCCCAGGTCACTTGGTACATTGGGAATGGTGGCCACGGGTTTGGGGTCGGTATCTGCCAACGATTCCGCATACTGGTCCACTGCCTGTTGCCAGCATCCCCACAGTTGGGAACAGGAATACAGGTTCCGGTTGCTTGCGTCCTTTTCGCTGAGCATGGCCAGGATCATGGAATTGACCTCGCCTGCCTGCCAGCCGATGGCACGGGCGGGATCGAGCACATCCACCAATGTTTTGGCCAATGCTTTGCCGGCAAAATATCCTTCAAATCCTTTGGAAGGATCATTGGCCGGGAAATCACAGGTCTGGCACGCTTTCTCGACCACGGGAATGTGGATCCTGATCTCCTCGCATTCGGCATTGATCACCAGTGGCACCTCATAGTACGCTTGCCGGTCAAGGGGGCTTACCAATGGATAGTTGCGTTGTTGCAGGAACCGGTAGAGGTTATCTGCCTGATTGGCCTTGATGTACTGCTGTATCTGCACCCAGTCGCCCCCAGCCATCAGGTTTTCTTCGCTGTACTGCTGTTTCAACTGGGTGATCTGTTGTTCCAGGTACGTATCCGCCGCCCCGCTGGCGCGGTTGTGCGCCGTAACCCGTTTTTCCAGCACGAAACTGCCCGTCAAATTCCGGACAACGGTGTCGACCGGGGAGAATTGCAGCGCGGCACTGCAAGCTCCGGCCGGAAGGAGGCGGGTGATGCGGGCTTTGGGTGTTTCCAGATTATCCTGGTCCATCAACAGTATCTCCACCAGATAGTCACAGTTTTTACAGGTATTGGCCGCGCACAAGTCCTGTATCGTTTGGGCCGAAAGGGCGTAACGGATGGCCAAATCAGTCGGAATGGAGAAAACCAGCGGTTTGCGGCTGCTGGTGCCAATCCCGTTGAAAGGCGTTTTTTCGGTGATGGTTTCGGCAATGGGCTTGAGTTGCCCGTCATTGGAAGGCAATTTATCCAAGCCGGCGCTTCCCGTCCCCGCCACCAACGCCGTGGCGATGGTCTTGCCGTCCTTGGTCTGGTAGGTAACCGAAGTGGTGCCGTTCGGGTCGGAAGTGATGGTTTTGTGCATGTTGGCCGCCCGTGGTGCTTCCTCACCGAAGAGTTTTATGATTTCATCCTCGGCAACGCTTGCATAATAGGTTTTGACCGTGTGTCCGGAACCCAATTTATGCGCACCGCCCACACCCCCCTGCTCTTTCACCCGGTTAGTGCCGTCAGCGGTGTACAGGGTGCGGGTATATGGATAACCCTCCGCATCGGCCACGCCTTCATTGACGGTCACGCCCTTGGCATCCGCCACATCGGCACCCGAATAATAGCCGGTCGCCTGGGCCGCTTCCGGGGTTTTGTACCTAGCATCGCTGTCAAACTTGTCTTTGAGATAGGCGTTTCCCTGGCTGTCCCTGAGCATATTCCCCAAATATCCCAGACGGTTCTTGCCGGGTATGGGTACGGGCAGGGTCTGCAGGGCATCGCGGCCCGTGTAATCCTGTTTGGTTTCGGCCACCACCACCTGGTCCTGCGACTGGATCTTGGTTTGCGACTGGGCTATTTGCCCCAGCCCGTTGGCAAAACTCATCCGTTCCGATATGCGTCCGCCTTCGGTGAACGTGCGGCTGTAAATCCAGTTGCCGCCGGGTTGGTTGGCGGCTTGGTCGGGCTGGATGTAGTCATTGATGGATTGTTCGCCCGACCAGGGCCCCCAGTTCAATGGATTGGCAATCCCGCCCTGTGCGGTGCCGATTGCCCTCACGCGCCACCGGTAATCGCCGCTGCCTTCGGCCAGGGCGAGTACTTGGGAAAATACATTCTCCCCGTTGATGGGTTGGGCTTGGGTCTCCACATCGAGTGTCAGGGCTTTTGACCAGTCGGCCGGTTCATCAGGGCCGTTGCCCGTGGGCGTTGCCTGCTGGTACAACCGCAATACCTGCAACTGGTATTGGGTTACGCCGGGGCAGCTGCTAAGCCATCGGAAGGATTGCTCGTAGGTTGCCGGATTAAGCTGCAATGCCGCCGGGGCAACGGTGAGGGATGCACTGTTGTAATCGAAAGATTCCTCGTAAAACACCCGGAAGGCAATGTTGGAAGCGATATTGGCATCCGTCGGTCCGGTGTAAGTGACCGGCCGGATGGACAGGCTCACCAACCGGCTGTGGAGAGCTGTGAAATCAAGTGCGAATATTTGTTCGGGCTGGTTTGCGTTGATGGCCAGGCGAACGTTCCTGCGCGACAGGATGGTCTGTCCCGCCTCGTTCAGACCGGTCACATCAAATGTAAGCGCAGTCGGATAAGCGGTTGCGTTCGTGGGGATGGCATGGATGTCCTGCAGGAAACGGGTGTCCAGTACCGCTTTGAGCGTGGCTTGGCGAATTGTCCGGCCATTGCACAGGTTCACGTCCACTTGGTCGCAGGTGTTCAGGGTAAGTGTCTTGGCTTCCCTGTTGGTCAGGTCGGTATCGGAGAACACCTGTCTGAGCGTGGCCTGCGGATCGCGCAGGGTGATTGCGTAGGGCGCAGTGCTTACCGGCACCGGCGTACAAGGATTACCCACGCTGACACGAATCTGTTCCGGTGTCGGCTTGCCATTGGCATCCTGCGCAAACGCCGATTCGGTGAAACGAATCTGGGCGGTATTGGTGTTTTGGCCGCTTTCAAGGGTCGCGCCGGACGGCGTTACCCACTGGTATGTGGCTCCTGCGATGGCAGGTATGGCATATGTGTAAGTCCGGTTGCGGCACACACTCAAGGGGCCGCTGATGCCGCCCGCATTGGCAATGGGTGCGACCAGTTGAATGGGCAGGGTAACTGCCGGACTGGTGCCGCAGGCATTGCTCCCGCGCACTGTTACAGTACCGGAGGCACCGGCAAGTGTAACAGTGGCCGATTTTTCATCGCCGCTCAGGACAAATGTGCTTCCGGTGGGTGCCGTCCAGATATAGCCCGTTGCGTTTTCAATGGCATTGGTCAAGGTGTACGTGTATATACCTCCGGGACAGACAGCCGTTGGCCCGCTGATTTGGGTGTTCGCCGGGATAATCGGATTGGTTGTTATCTGAAAGGGAACACGGGGCAGCTCGCTAAAAATACTGCTACAGGTAGCTCCGGCGGTGCTTCTGGCTTTTACACCTACCGTTACATTTGTAGTGGTGGCGGTGGTCCATTGGATTCTGGCCTGCCGACTTCCTTGCCCGCTGGTACTGACTACCTGTGCGCCCCCGTTGGGAAAATACCACTCATACACAAAGCCGTTTTGGGGTGAAGAAATCGAAAATGTATTCGTTTTAGAACTACAGTAAGAAGCGTTGGCGGCAATGGTTATTTTACTTGCCGAAGACAGAGTTGGAGCACTGGGCTGGCTGATTGAATATGAGGCCGTTAGTGCCGTAGAAGGGTTGGCTTTGGGAATTGCTGTTACAGTTATCTTTCCTGGCCGACCGTTTAGTTTATCCCAACGAATAGTGATGGATGAACTCATCGGACCAAACGAGCCCCTAGCCAACGTATAGCCATCAGTAGGCGTAAGCTGCCAATAAACCACATTGTAATTATTTTCAAGCGGAGTAAGCAGATTGTTGACCTGGTACGTATATTCCTGATCAGGACATACCTGTGCAGCAGTCGGGGACGAACTAATAGAAATGCTTTGGGCCTGCACTTGAACATATCCTGCAAACACTGAAAAAAGCAGGATCATTAGATACGGGCGGACAGGAAAAACAACCTGTGATGCGATGGAGTGCATGGTGGGTATGTGGAGGCGTATAAAGGCTTTTTATGAATTATTCTTGCAAACACTACTTGTTTAAATAAACTATCTCGTACTGTCGGTAGGCAGGCAGCAATTGGCCTTTCTTGTCCCAGACCAGCGACCGGGCGGATACGGGGACTTTTGGCGCACTTTCCAACCATTGCGGCTCGGAGAAAAAAATTTCGGTCTTTTCCGTGGCGAAGCCCACCGGATAGATAATCTCTACGCGACGCATGATTTTGCTGGCCACATCCACCCATATTGTCATTTGGCGCGCCTGGAACAAGGCTTGCCTGGAGGGAAGGATCGAGAAAACAAGCCTGTGCTGGGCTTGACCACCATACATTTCCTTCTCGCAGACTGTGATGGTGCTGGAAGCCAGCAGGGAATCCTGCAGGATGCCGCGCCACTGCCGGCTCACGTCGCCTTTCATCAGCGGGGCGGTGCTTTTGCCCACCAGCACCTTTTTGGATTGGGGCAGCACACGCACGCACTGCTTTGCATCCTGCATGCAAACCACCTCATCACCTTGGTAATAAACCATTTCCTTCCCGACGTACAGTTCCAGTTCAATCATTGACGTTTGCAGGGAGGCCTTTTTATCCATTTTGAAATGCGTGACCGAACGGTAGGTGGTGTGCAGAATCCGGTTCCCCACCTCATCGTATTGGATGGCTTGCCGGCATACTTGCCGGAAAACATCCTCGCATGATTGGGCGCGCAGTTCGCCACCGCACAGCCACAAGGCGGCAAACACAATGAGCTTTGCCTTACAGACAGCAACCCGGGCCAACCGACCGAAACCGGCAATTCGATAAGGATGGGGCATATTCATGTGATTCTTCTTATGATTATCTTTTATCAATCATCTTATCTTGCATTATCTTGGGTAGTGCGCGTAACGAAACCACGTGTTAGCAGGGAATCGAAAACAAGGCCTTGGGAAATAGTATCTTCCCAGAACCCCAAACCCGTCCTTTCAAACGCTTTGGCAAATCGCTTGGCTTGAAAACCGCAGCCTAGCGACAGGTTCGGCGCGCATGGCCAATGTCTTCTCGTAACCTTGTTACTGACAGGAAAAACCGCACATGGTACCTGCATGAGTCGTCAAGCAATTCCGGATGCCTCCGTAGCCACCAATCCGGATTTCTACTGGCCTCTGGATACCTTGGGCAGATTATACTGGGTTTCCTGTACCGTGCGGATGCCCCGTTCGGTTTCGATCAGCTTGCGCACCAGTTTTCCCTCGGAGTTATACTGGTAGTACATGCCGAAATGCTGGTCGTCAAACGTGGCCACCGGGCGCAGGCTTTCGTCATACACGTAACATACCATCTGGGCATCGGCAGGTTGGATGCGGATGTCGTCAATGAATAAACTGTTCCCAAAACCGTTACCATTATACTGTAGGGTTGGCGTTACCCTGTCCGGAAGGGCGAGCATCTGTTCCGGTGCAATCTTGGTCTCACACAAGGCCCATTCGCCCGTTTGGGCAACCACGGCAACCGGAACAACTATGTTTTCCAGACGCCACCACAAGGAATTAGCCGCCTGTTGCATCCCTGCCAAGTCCAACTGCCTACCGTTACCGGCACGTATCCAGCATTTCAGCCATAAACCGCCCTCCCTTAGTTTGGTATTGATATTGAAAGTCCGGGTGGCCAACAGGTTTGGCATTTGCAGGCATTTTTTTCCGGAGTGTGCGGTGGCGCCAGGTGTGTTTGCGGTGACCACCCCGCGCAGTGGCACATCATCTTCAAGGGTTATGCGGGCAATCCCGTAACTGTTCTCGAAACTCTCGAACAGGACGCTGTTGTTGGCCGCGTTTTGCGCCACCAGGTACGGCACGCTGCCCGCATAGCCGAACTTGGCCGCGCAGTAGTTGCCCAGCACATCCCGCTCTTCGGTGGCCTCGCCATTGGCCGAGTACCGGGTGACAGTAGTGGCGGGCACCCAGGTTTCCGGGTTGCCGCCCGATTTCCAGCCGAAGGGGGTGGCCGTGAAGGTTCCGGCAACGTAGTTGCGGTCACGTTCGCCCTCCTCACTGGTCAGGGAGGTGTTGTAGGCGTGGGTGGTTTTGGCGCGCCACTTGCCCGCGTAGCCATCCTCGTAGGGGTTGGGACCCGCGTAGGTGGCCGGCAGCCAGGCGTGATTAAAAGTGGTGGCTGCCGTGGCAACCACTTGGCTTTGGGCTGCCGCCCCGCCCGAAAGGCACGTGAAGACACTGTCCGTCTGGCAACCACCCGCCGGGCCGTACAGCAGCAGGCCGGCACCGCTGGCAGTGAATACGCCCCCCGGGCCTTGGATGGTTTCGCATAAAGGCGGAATCACCGGGCATGATTGATTGTCAAGCCCGAAAATGGACAGTCTTGATTGGACGAGTGTGGGCTTGCTGCCAATGGTCTGCATATACTCCACGCCCAATTGATAGATTCCTTGTGAAAGATTATGGGCTGGCAAATCAGCGGACAGCACCAATTGGCTCGCCGTGCCATTCATCCTTGCAATCTCTATCTTGGCACCGCGCGTAAAGCCAAAGCCGCTGAATACAAGTGGATAGGCGTAAGCCACGTAGGTTTGTGGCGTGGCCGGGGGGCATTGGACGCTAAAGGGAATGGAGAGCGTTGCGGTTGGACACAAAAATATCGGCAGCCTGCCCAAGGTGATTTTCGGCACGGATCCTGGCGCAATGTCAGACATGAATCCGTCACGTTGCTGGTCCTGGTTCAGGGCAAGCGTACTCGGCCCGATGGATAAATCAGTGGCGGCTGTTCCGACAACCGTCAGGGAGCCATTCGGGTTAAGCACCAAATCGTTGCCCCCGTTATTGTTGCGGGCTGTGGTGGTGCTGTTGCCGCTGAGCACCCATTCCAGCAGCCATTTGTCAGCAATGCTGTTGATGGCATTTCGCTTGTATTTGGCAATGAACACATCATTGTTGCCGCCACCGGAGGAAAACCTCTGTCCATCAAAATCAAAGCTGCCGCCACTATAGGAATAGCTGCCGGTCACATACAGGTTATTGTTCTGATCCACCGTGATGCCAGATCCATAATCCTTGCCGGTACCGCCGATAGACTTTGTAAATAATAAAACACCCGCCGGGTTGTATTCGGCAATAAAGATGTTATCATTTGAATTGCCGGTGACCGCAATGTTGCCCTCCTGTGTCAGTGCCATTCCCAGCCCAAACCCGCTGCCCGAGATACTCACTCCCTGTGCCAGGGTAGTGGCATCATATCTGCTAAAAAAACTATCCTTACCAATCGCATACACCCACCCGCCCGCGGCCAGTATCTGCCGTATGTCATAGGCGGCGGCTATGGTGACAAAAGTGCCGTCAGGGCGGTACTTGGCCACATACCCACTATTGGCCATATACCCACTACCGGATACGGTACTGCCACCGGCAGCGGCCTCCCGCTCCATGGCACCGGCCACGAACACATCGCCGACCTCATCGGTTGTCACGCCGTACCCGCCTTGGTCAAGGTCACCTGAAATCGCCCTGCCCCATACCACCCTGCCATTGGTGGCATTGAGGCAAATCAAAAGCGCATCCGCACCGGTATTGGAACCCGTGAGTGATGGGCCGCCGCCATACCTGGCATTTACCTCTCTACTTCTCGTACTGCCCGTGATGTACACATTGCCGTTGCGCACGTGAATGCCCCGTCCGCTCTCTTGGGAATCTCCGCCGATGGTCTGTACCCACAGCCGACGGTTCTGGGCATCATACTTGACCACGAACAGGTCATAGCCACCCGTACTTGTTACGGATAGCGAGGTGTTGCTTTCGCCGTCAAAAGTGGCGGTATTCGAAAAGTCCCCGATCACGTAGCGATTCCCTTGCAGGTCATTCGCCGCCTTTACCGAGTAGTCATCCCCCGTGCCCGATATTCGTTTGAACGCACTCCATTGGGTTACGCAGGTTGTCTGTGCGTACACAATTGGGTAAAGAAGCTGGCAAACCAGAAAAACCAATGGATATTTTTTCATAGACCACCACAGGCACATACCTGCTTGCATGATAGAATGAACATATAAAAGCATGGCCAACCGCGAGGCATGGCCGGTTTGCCGGCAAATCCTTACCGGGTGGATTTGATCCGGAAATAGCCCGTCATCACTTCCTTGATGGGCGGGGCCAGGGTATCGCCCTGCGTGAGCCTGTGCTTGATTGGCACCGAAAAGCTGCCCACATTGTACTCGCCCACCTTGCGGCCAATTTGTGCCACCTTGATGTAGCAGGCACTGTCGCTTCTGGCCGAACCGTCCGTGGCAAAATCGAAATTGATGATACATTCGCGATCCGGCAAATCCACACCAAACACATAGTAGGGTTTGGTGTTGTCTTTTACCCATAAGTCCTTACCGGAGAATGCATACTGTGCGTCGATCATGCTTTTGGATACATAAATATCTATGTAATCATTACTTCCAGTTGGTATCAGTGGGCGGGCCACCAAACTTAACACGGTGTCCGTCCCCTTTAAACCGTAGTCTCTTGATTCGTAGCCTGTCCTTCCCACGACGGAAAAGGTTGTTTTGGCAATGGCTGGGGACATGAACGTGATCCCTTCCTCGGCCTCCAGCAGTGTCCACTCGCTGAAATGCCGGCTTTGGGTCGTGATTGTCTTGTTTTTCTCATCTATCCGCACCTCACCCATCACTTCCCAATTGCCATCGGCTTTCTTGTAGGCCACGGCCATCAGTGCCGGATTGGTCTTGGCCGCGTCCGCATCGGTGTAGGCGAACGAAATGCTCACCGGCTTGGCGAACACAGTGCCTTCTGGTGTGATTTTGTACACCTTGCCGATGCCCTTGGGGGCCGTCTGCACGGTCCTTTCAATGGAAATACCGGTGCTGGCAGTTACCGCCCCGGCGGGCAGCGTCACGGTCACGGCCTTGTCCAATGAAACCAGGCTGCCGCCCTGGGAAGTGATGGTTTGCCTTGCCACGGCAGCGTCGGACTGCGGGTTGCTTTCTTCTTTTTGGCAGGCGGTCAGGTACACCAGTCCGGCGGCCAGTGCCACCGCAGTGGCACGGAAGGTTGTTTTCATAATTGTTTGCATGGGAGACGGGGGTTGAAGTACAGGAATGGATATGGCTGTCGCTTTCATGATCGGTTTGCCACTTGGGCGGGTTTTGCTGTCTTAAAAGATACTATTTTGGTCAATGCATCCCATCAGTTTCTCACGGTCACGAAATTGTTGTCCTGGCATTTTGCGTCAAACGACACCAGTTGCAGCGTCACCCTGCCATTGGCTTGTTTGTAACGGAACCTTATATTGCGTATTTGCGCGGCATCCTGCATTACCACACAGGCAGCCGGCAGTTTGGCCGCATACGCACTCACGTTCATCTGACCATACGTGCCTGCCAACGTAAAGCCACCTTCGGCCGTGGCTCCAATGGCTCTGTATTGCAGGTTCAGGTCCGAGGCGAACTGCCGGATGCCCGTCAATGCCGAAGCATCCACTTTTGCCGGTATGCTGAATGGGTATGGATTGGCAATGGCAGTACCAGCCGCACTTGCAACAGTCTTTTTGGTTTGGTAACTCAATAATCCGTTGGTAAGTACCGTCTCCCAATTCCCATCCGGGTTGTGATAGGTCGTCGAACCTGCCGGAACCGTCAACTCATTGCTGCGTCCGCTATGCACAATCGTCAACCGGGTCACCGCCGTTCCGGCAGGCGGCACATACCCCGCTGAAAGCCTGGAGGGGTAGGTTCTAAGGCGTTGCGTCAGCACATCTGTTTCTCCGGCATTGTAATAAGCGGATTGCCCGCCCGCAAAAACCACTTCAACCAGATCTCCCGGTGCAAAATCCCGCAATGTTTGGCAGGCGTTGGTTGCATTGCCACCAAAGGCCAGGTGGCCATTGGTGTAACTGGCTGAAACGGCCGGGTCGATCCCGCCAATGATTATTTTGCCTTCGGTCAGGTATTTGCCCGCCATGCCCGGATATTGCCAAGCCGCCATGATGGTTTGTTTGGCATAGGCCCCACCAGCAAACCGGTTGGCGGCAAGCACCTTCCCCCCGTCCGTCCGTGGGGTTCGGGCAGCCGGGACACCCGTATTGAGGGGTAAATACGCAAATTCGTCATAGGATTTGGCCCACACCGGCTGTCCGGTATTGCGGTCAAAAGCCAAGTACTCATCCGTATGGTAAATGCCATCGGCATAACTGCGCATCTTTTTGAGCATGCAGGTCTGGCGGATCACCTTGGTGGTTGTATGCACATAGGTGTCATTGCGGACGATGGTACTGGTGGGCAACACTACAGGAAAAGGCACGGGAAAGATACCGAAGACAGTTACCGTCAAGTCGCCAACCACGCCGACCTGGGTCATGCGTTCCTCAATTGCTTTCTGCCCATGGGTTACATCCACTTCGGTACCCATTTCGGCCAGCGAGATGGATTGCCCGGATTCATTCCAAACGGGTACGGCTTCCCCGGGTTCATAGTATTGGTAGTGCTGTTCAGTAATCAGAACCGCATTTTTCAGGTCATTCAAAACATCATGGGCACCCGCATAGGTGGCATCCCGCTTGGGTTTGCCATGCATGTCGTTGATGAAGAAACTGAACCCCTGGGTCATCGCCGCACTGTTCACGTAACGGTTGAACAGCAACCCCGGCACCGGCTGGTAAATGCGTGCGGATTTGATGCCGGTCATCTCGGCACGAAACGCATAAGTGGCCGCTTGCCTGCTCCGTACTCCGGAAATTCCATCGGAATCCGTGCCCATGGCCTGATTGGCCGTGTAATATTCCTTGACGGCAAAACCGGGATTGGTTTTTCCACTGTGGATGTTGCGAATAATGACACGGGAATATCCCACTGAAGATCCGGGCAGTAGAGATTCGCCCAAAGGCCCCTCCGTCTGTTTCTTATCCACCCCGGCAATGGCTTTGGACTTCCATTCCTGCTTGAAGCGGGGGATGACCTGCACCAACGCATTTTCCTCCCGGATCACCGAAGGTTCGTTGGTAGCCACGCCACTGCTCCGCATGATTCCATTAATATTAGGATCAGGAGCTTTATAAGTATACTCGTTTCCATAAAGCACGGCCTCGCCATCGATGCCTTTATCGAAGGTGAACAGCCGCTTCACCCGAAGTCCGCCCCCTTTCTTGTCAGCGAACAAGGGTATTTTCAGGTATGAAAGCGCCGGATTGAATGTGGCGCACAGGTTGGATCCCACTTTGATCTTGCGCATGTTGATCAGCTTCCTGACCATGCCTTCGGCATTCTTTTTGAAAGAGTCTTCCTTCTCAAAATCGGCATCCGACATATTATCCGTCAACGAACCGATACCTGCACAGTTTCCCCTGTCATTGAGTTTCCCCACCCGTTGGCTTTGCACAAAATCCGAACACACTTCTTTGGGCAATTCCTGTTTCGTATCCCCCTTACCCAATCGCACATACAACTTGTCGCCTGCGATGCCTACTTCCCTCACCGAGGCGTATCCGGAAATGAACTCCGCATTACAGTCAGACAGGGCAGGCCTGCTCTCACTGTTGCCAAGCAGGCGGTACAGGAATTTGAAATACATCTTGTTCTGGCCTTTCACGTAGTGCCTGTCAATCATGTCCCTGACGTGTTTGCGGTCCGTATCCGTGGTCAGACCCTGATTCGACAGATAAAACACATCATCCCCACCGGTCTGGGTCCCATCCAACGCGCACATGATATGGGCCGGCTGATCCTGCACGTAAGCATAGTCGTCCTGCTCATATTGCACATGTATCTCCCCGCCGGAAGGCAATTTGATTACTTTGAGTTGCCACGCTGCCGGATCGAAATCGGCGGATGGTGTTTGGTTCAGCCAAGGCTGCATATCGGCAAAACGTTTGGCTCCACCGGCCTGGTAGTTGCCCCAGGCATCCATTGAAAAGAAACTGAAGTCGGGGTTTTGCACGATGGCTTGGAATTCATCCCCGAACTTGCGGTAGTTGGCGGGGTATTTGCCAAAATCAGCCGGATACTGGTAATCGAACGCATAGGGACTGATACGTCCGCCAGCCTCCTGGACACCGTAGTATTCAAACCACATTTTTTTCAAAGTAAGCTTGCCGCCGCCATTGGCGGCGTTGGGCAAACCCTTGCACAAGCTGTAATCGTATTGGAACAACACCGATTTGATGGGTTTTGCGGTTTGGGGGTTGTTTTCATATTCGCTCAGGGTGTACAGATTTATCCGATCCAGTTTGCGCAACTGGTGACTTCCTTTACCCGTGCTGTTGATGGCTTGTTCGGAAGAAGGGGCATCCATCCCGTCTTCTCTGGGACTGGTGACAAAAACGGCCACGTGGGTCTTGGTTTTGATCGAGGAAAGGAAATAAATTTCCTTTTCCCCTTCAGATACGGAAGCCCGGTCATCCATCGGGTCAGATAACGTGCCGCGCTGGTAGAGAAGCCCATTGTAAGGGGCGCGCCATTTGTACCACTGGCCGGCTGTATTCCCGTACACTTTCTGGTAATCGAATAGCGTATACCCGCCCGGGTCTGAAGGGTCAGGACCATCGTAGGCGCGATCCGCATAATCCGGCGTATTGATCTGCGTGAGCAGGAACGTGTTTGCATACGCGCTCCGATAAGGTTTGCCTGCTTCACTGAGTCTTTCCTGGCCCAAGTATATCGGATTGCTTTTGTCATCATCCCGCACACCATATACCAGGTAATTGTTTCGTATTTGCGCCCCGCTCCTTACCCCCACCTGCAAATGCCGTTCGTTGCGGGCATAGACGGGCAAAGCGTATATATACTGCATGCCCGAAGTGTTGTGGACACTGAATTCGCCAAGTTTATTCGCCAGATCCGGATCGGCCCTGTTGGCATCCCGGTCAATCCCCGCCCGTTTGGAATAAGATTTCCCACGTCGGTTGACCATATCCCCGTTGGTGGTGTATCCGACAAACGAAGACCGGGCATTCCGTCCATTGACCGCTTTGGGAACCGCGGCAGACGGGGGAGGCGTTTGAAGGGAAAACGCACCATTCAAAGGGTTGATGTTTACGGATGCCTGCACCGGTTCATTGTCGGTTGTCTGATAATCCAGCTTGCCGCCCAAGTCATTGTTGAACCGGAAAAACGCCCCCTCATCTTCCGGATCGGAAAACCGACTCCCTCCGAATCCACCGTCCCATGCTTTCTCAGTGGTTATCAGTTCACTTCCACTGAAAGATCCACCCAGACCAAAGGTTGTAGGGCCCACGTGCAAGTCCAGGCCTGCATTAAGGGATTTGACCGAACTTTTTGCGTATGTGGGCGTAAATTGACCGACTGTTTTGTGGTACAACCGGAACCCGCCCCCTACCCCTTCGCCGCTTACTGAAAAGTTATCGGCATTGTTGAACGACATCCCCAAAAACTTATCCCGCTTGATATATGGACTTTCTTTTTCCGTGTAGTAGTCCTGAATCACTCCTTCCTCATTCTTGTCCGCTTTGTCCGAAGGCACCTTATTGGCTCCGGATGCGTACAGGTAACCGAAGGATTGGGGGGTACGGCTAGCCATGTTACGTTGCCCGCTGTAACTGCCGGATATGCGCCCTTCCATGCCCACAGGTCCTCCGATGTCACCTTCCAAACCCACTTTCACATCCACACTGAAACCTTTATAGGGTGTCACGGCCAGTGGCCGCACCATATCCGAAAAGGAGAAAAGTCCGTGATTACCACCCATTGAGAAACTACCGCCACCCGGACCATTGCCGGTACCCCTATAAACTCTTTTTTTTCCGTCCTTCTCAACGGTGCGCTGGCCTGATTGAAGAATGCCACTGAAAGGATTATAGCTGGCACCGAACGTTATTCCATCCGGTGATTCGTTCAGGGAAAGCCCCAAATTGCCCGCAAGGTTTTTATATGGACTTATCCCCACCATGAAACTGTTTCCCGTTTCCGAACTGCTCAAACCGAAGCTTGCATTGGTTACGCCTTCCTTGATCAGGCTTGTCTGTATGCCCAAATACGCATTATAGCCGAAACCATTGTAGTTGTTATAGCGAATCCCCAAATCCGCACCCGCACCCAGCTTGGGAAACTCCTTGCTGAAGCCCTCAATGGAAACCCCTGTGGAGGCGGAAACCGTCCAGTTGCGTGGCATTTTGTTCCAGTAGGCCACCTTGACACCATCATCATCGTCCGGGATGCCGCGCATATTCCGGTTGATGGCGCCGGGATTGAGCGACCATCCGTAGCCAACCCATGAGGCTTCTTCTTCAGGCGATCCCCCACTTTGGTAAGACAGGCTGACCGGATAGCTGCTTCCCTGCGGCCCCGGCACGGTGATGACCGGCAGGTTGTAGGTGAAATCACCCGTGAAGGCATTGACCATCTCCGTTGTCGAGACCGACTCGAAACCGGAAAATTCCGGTTGCGAGGGGCCGCTTGTCAGTCCGTAAGACACGGCCGGGTGGATGATCTGGAACAGGAAGCAGAAAAGCAGCGCGGTGGCGGTTTTCCGGTGAAGCGACGAGGGTCTGGCAAGCATATGTTGGATGTAATGAATGGCGGGAATCCGTACCGTTACTGCTGTATTCGTCCTTTATACCCATGCCGGGCGGAAGGTGAGTTTTCAAGTGCGCAGGCTTGAGATTGCTTGCGCCCACTTTTTGATGCCGGGCTGTCAGATCCCGATGTCGGGTACCGCCCTGATATCTGGAAGCAGGAATTCAAAGCGGGCCGCGCTTTTCTGGAAAAAAGCATCCTGCCAGGCAAGTGTGCATCTGTTGGCGGCGGCTTTGTCGAGCGCAACCGGAAAGACGGCGATGAAACGGATTTTCCGGTTCAGGCCCGGAGCGCTTTCCCGCACGCACAGGCCAGGCGGATAGGACTTGCCTTCCAGGGTCAGGGAGAGGCCGTCCGGAAACCCCATGTCCAGCCGCGAAAGGGCGGCCGAGAGTTGAACCGGATCGGTCGGATTCCTGTGCAACAAGCTCCGCAGGTCCAGCTTGTCACCGGTGCTTTCAATGGTCAGGTAAAATGTGGCGTTGCCCGAACAGGCCGTCTTCAGGCTGTCATAAGTATGGGGCACGGCCGGGAAGGATGACCTGCGCATTTCCCGGAAAGCCAGGTACGCGGGGGGGATATACTGGGCACTGGTTTTCAAATGCGCGCCTGCCATCCGGGTTTTCAGGAACCCGTTGCCCGGATCGGCCAGGTAAGCCGCGTAGTCCCTTTCCGGCAGGGATTTGGGCCGGCAACCAGCAGCCGCGACCAGCAGGGACAGCAGGCACAACCAGATCCGTGGCTGCCGGCTGCCGCCACGGGCTCTGGGCCGTGCATGGAATCCGTTTTCCGGGGTACGGTGCGGGGTGTGTGGCGTTTTCATCCTGCAAATCACGCGAATTGCGGGCGTGTGCGGGAACCGTTTTCCGGCAAAACCTTTTGCCGTACCTTTTGCCGGGTGTTTGCCGGTGTGCAGGCAGGCATCCGCAGCCTGGCCGCGCCTGAGGTTGCCAAGGAGCCTGCCCGCAAAGAACCGTTTTGGTTGTCCCCGACCGGCTCAGGTACAGGTTTGGGATTGCCTTTTATACCGCCTTGCCACTTGTTTCGGAGATAGTATGTTTCCAAATGCGCAAACCTGCTATTTTTCGTCAGTTCTGCGCGGAACGGGTTCTACCTATTTTGAAATTTGCCGGATATAAAAATTTACTTTCGGATTGTTGTGTTTTTCCCAGCGTGTATCCAAAAGAAACTCATCATAAGATTTTGTGAACAGCGTAAAAATGCAACAGCAAAATTCTCGAACCGAACTGCCGATAAGTTTGTTTCTGTCAAAATATTGCGATGCTAAAATCGTTTTGTAAAGAGCTTCTTTCAAATTGATCTCTTTTATCCGGGTCACATACAATCCGGACACCATATTTCTGTCATGATGAATGTCCACGGATCCGGAATTTCGCCTTTTTCTGTCGAAAACAAAACCCTGTTCGCTGCCGATGAATAAATCTTCGATGGTTATCAAAGCCGGATTAGTTTTGTCCTGCAATTCGGTTAGGTTATTCCAGAAAAAGACAAAATTTTGTTCCTGCGCGTCAAATGCAAAAAAATACTGGTTGTGGTTCTCCACGTAAACACCCTTAAAAAAATTCACAAGCAACCCGACAAAATACCTGTCATGATGTTGATGGTAATAGACAGTCCGCCGGTCAATCTGGGGAGAAAGAGGCAGGAACCGAATGGAGGACAGGGTATCCAGCTTTTTGAATTCGGTATTACGGAAGATGCTCCGTACATACGAGCGAAATATTTTTTCACTTCCGGATTGGGCGAAGCAGTACGACCCCATGGCGGTCAACCATATTGAGAGAGCAATCTTTGTTTTTTGTCTCATAATTAAGAAGTTATTTTTTTTGGCCAGGCATGGATTCAACCGCATCGCCACGCGAATTTAACTTCAAATCCATACCCGTTTCAGTGGGTTTTTTGTCGTTGCGACCTAAATATTTCCACCCTTTGGCAAAGAAAGTGCTGGATCGTGGTTGATCCAGAAAAGTGTCCTTGTATAGCTGTCTGTTTTTATTTGCTGACTTGTCAAACACTGTCGCACCTTTGATTGGAACCATATTGGCCACAAAATCCTGCGGCATATAAATATTCAGTCTGTTTCCGGAAAGTTTCTGTATGCTCATCATTAGTGCCTCGCCATCATCGCCCAAACACGAAGCGCAAGCTCCCAAAATCAATGTTCCGCCCTCTTCAATCATCTGGGTTATTTCCCGAAGGTTTTTCACCGCGCCAAACATGACGTTCTCAGCGATTTGGTGCAGGGCTTCCGAATCTCCCTTGTCGGCTTGTGCTTGCAATTCAAGGTAGTAGTCTATTTCGGACGAGGTTACTGAATTGCGAAGATAACTGTCACTTAGAAAGTCGACTACGGATATGTCGGGATTGGCACTCGCAGGATTCTCCAGTATGAACATTCTTCCTCCACCCGTCTCCCCATGAGATTGTAGGTAAACCATTTTGGCCACACCCTTATGGTCTTGCAATTTTAACTTTATTTCCTGCAAACTTTTTCCTCTGTATCCTATCCAGTTTTTATTTGATAAATCCCTTTTAAGCGGATTCAATATGTCATATTGTTGCTTGGAGCCAAACACGATATATTTGCCATAGTTCTTTTCCCCCGGTGCGGGTTCCAATCCATCCAAGTCAATCGCATAAATTGGCATATTTCCAGCAAACTGGTAGGGGGTGAGTTCGGGATAGCTGGCCGCAATCGGGTCAACGGACAAAAACCTGCCCGCTACCTTCGCCGGAACAACCGCTTCCTGTTCGTCCACAACCGTAAAGCCTGCCAATTTTATGCGGCGCTTGTCAAGCCTTGCCGCCTCGATGGTCTTAATCTGCCTGGCTTGCGGAAATTCGTCACCCTGCACTGCTTCTATAAAAACAGTATCCTTATAAAAGCAAAAACCTCCCACTATGGAAAGGCTTGCCAAAACAGTATGTTTCCAAAACACCGAACCTGCCTACTCTTGGCAGACAAGTTGCGAACCTTCCCCAGTCAAGCCATTTTCGGAAGTCTGTTATTTTGGATCATATATAAACTTGTCATTACTTTTTGGTAATCTGATGCTGTCCATATCTGAGGTATCATTCAAGGGTTTGAGTGTGAGAATGAAACTGTCACGTCCGCCGTCTTGCAACGGAAGCAGGAAAACGCGGTGACCAACCGAATATTCTGTAAAATTGCAAACCACCGTGTCAGTTTTATGGAGATTGTTTTTTCGAATCAATTCCTCTTTGCTGATGCACAAATAACCTTTTTTTCGAAGCGTGTGATACAAGTATCTTTTCCCGAAAAAATCAGCCGGTACATCTCCGAAATCATACCCCTTAATAATATCTATTGATAATACGCCATTTCGGAGGATGTTGCCGGTAGAATCCCTGAACTGCATGAATACTTCATCATTGCCACAGGGATTAATGATTTTTTCTCTGGAGATGCAATTTTCACTTTTTTGAACAGACGGTGTTTTTTTAGATTGGCAGCTCTGCCAAATAGTCGCCATTACGATCAAAAGATTCAAAGCCAGAAAGCGTAAAATCCATCTTTCAAGGGGCAATACGGATTGATTAACAATCATGATGATAGAAGTTCTTAAATTTTATCAGTTGTCACGCGTGGAAGGTTTCTCCGAAGGAATGTAATCATCCACTTTTACGTTTCTGCCTAACTTTTCAACTCTCATAGATTCTTTTCTGATGGTTAACTCTATGGTTCCGTTGTTATTCCTAAAGCCATATATTTTTCTGGTTTGCTTCGATATTCTGTAGAATGCAGCATTTGGTTCCGAATCAGGTATTATGAATCGGCCGTTTACAGATTTCGGATCCTCCATTGCCGCATGACCGGTTGCAGCTATCACTGTTATTCCTGTCGCTTCCGCCAAATCATAAGCAAAGTCTCCTTTTTGTGGCGTATGCCCATCACCTTGCTCGTCATAACCCGCCATATTGCAGGCATCCACAAAGCAAACCGCATCAGGGGAAAAAATTATTTTGCCTTTCCGGACACTCTTCATCAAATCTTCAAAAGTTGCAGCATTCGGACTGGGAAATGTATAGCTTCCTGAATTATTATAAAAGCCTGATTGGTCGCTCAGAAAAATTCCTCCAATGAGGCTTCTGTCGGGCAACCGAGTAAGCCCTCCATGTGCGAAAATGGAAATAAAGGATACGTAACCATGGCTGCGGGTCACGTCTTGAAGTTTGGAAATGAGTTGTTTTGCAGTATAAACTTGGAAGGCTTCAAAGCCATACTGTTTTTTCAGCCTTTGCGCTTGGGCGGCAAATGTTTGGATATGGGAAGGCTCATAAGCCGTGTTGCCCCTTTGCCCCTCCCTGCTTTTCTTATAGTATTGTTCCGGAGGCACTATGCCGGATAATGCTACTTTTTCCAATCCGTCCAGATCAATACAGCGTATCACGTCATTTTCGGCGTAAGTGTATGGGCTGTTCCAAGGAAAACTGGCCGCGATCGGATCAACTGACAGAAAGCGACTGACCACCTCGGCTGGAATGTTTACTTGCTGCTCGTTTGTTTTGGCAAATCCTGCCATTTTCATCTTGCGGGCATCCAGCTTCACGGCACCGACGGTCTCAACCGGCTTGGCTTGCAGGAACTCATCATACCGACCCTTGCCCAGCGTGAGCACGGGTTTGGTGTAGCCTTCAATACCACCCTTGCGCTGGTTTTCAGCGCGGTAAGGTGCGTTTTGCCCGCCCGCCTTTTCCTTTCCCGTCAGCCAGTCGGCATAGTTCTGGACGGGCATTTCCAGATAGCCGCTCCGGTGGATGTCCACGGCCAGTTTCTCCAGCTTCGCATACACCGCGCGGTCATGGGTTTGTTCATACTCGTTTCTGAGCAACTGTGTTTGCAGCAGCCGGGCATTGATACAGCCCGGAAAGTGGCGCAAAGCCAGTTCCACGCACTGGTGCATCAGGGAGGTTTTGGCTTCCGGGGAGATACTATTTTGTCGCCCGATTCCTTTGGCCAGGTCCAGTGCGCACAGGGCCACCGACTGCTTCAGGCCCAAAGTGTCCATGTACACCCGGTTGCGGATGGACTCCAGCGTCACGTAGCCCGAGGCCATCAGCCACGCATCCACCGGAAAACTGCCGCTGGTCAGTTCGGTGTTGAACCAGTTGGTCTTCTTGCAGGGAATCTGCAGGTAGATATGGTTGGGGGCCAGCGACAAATAGGCCGGGGCGTGCAGTTCCTCGGCCAGTATCCTGTACAGGAACGGCAGCGAGTGGCAGTTGCCACTGCGGGTCACCAGCAGTTTGGTCACGAACATCCGGCTCCAGTCCCGGTTGCCGGCAAAATCCTCGAAATCATAGCGGTAGGGCAGGTGCTGGGCCGTGTCGGTGGCAGTAAGCCTCACCGGCACCGTATCGCAGAGCAGACGGTAGATGCCTAGGTTCTTGCGGATGTTGGTGCTGTCCTTGTAAGGGTAGTCCAGCGGGGTTTGCTCACCGATGCGCCGGGCAAACCCGGCCAGTTGGCCGATCACCTGCTCATACGCTCCGTAATCCAGTTCGTTGCCGAAGTAGGCGTTTTCGGTTACGAAAACAGCGCGTTTGAAATTCAGCGGCGTACGGCCTTCCAGCATGGCCTCCAGTTCAACGTATGCCTGCCCGTAGTTCTGCCGGACCGACGTGTACACTTTTGCCACCGCAGGTTTGTACGCCGGGGCAGGTGGCTCAACCGGCAGTGGCCGCAGGGCGGGGCCTGCCCAACGGATGTCGGTGGGCCGGGTAACCTGGTAGGCTGTGCGTTTGGCGCAGGCGAAGCATGAAAAACAACACAGGACAATAAGCAACCGGTGTTTCATTACATGGGGCAGTGATTGCATGGGAATTTTTGTGAATATAACCGTCCAATGAATACGGTGTACCGTGTATGCGCGTAAATGTGCGTTGTCCTTGCTGCGCGGGCCTACGGGGACATCTCCTGGGGCTTGCGCCACACCGGCAGGTTTTGCCGTTACAAAAGACACTATTTTGGCACGGCCTTGCCCGCCGCTTCCCGATTAATACCGTTAAGCCACTTTTGGTAATCGTCCCGTGGCATTTCGGCGTAGCCCAACGCGTCAATGTATTCGTAAAGCCGGCGCATGTACTCGAAATTCTTCTTCACCGCCGGATAGCTGTCCAGTTCACCCACGGGCGGCTGACCGATTTCCTTCAACTGCCGGTTCACATCACAGGTCACAAAGTTGGCTTTCAGCGCCAAGGCGCGGATGTCTTTCGGGTTATGCGCCAGCCCGTTATTGATCAGGTCAAGTGCCGTCTGGTCATACCCGAACCGGTAAATATAGGCTTCGGCCAAATCCTGCAGGCAATACAGTACCGTAGCCTTGTTGCCCAGGGTATCCAGGTAAATGCGGCTTTCCAACGCCTGCCGCTTGACAAACCCCGAACCGGCCATCCAGCGGTCCGATACAATGTGTCCGTTGGTGGTCTCGAACCAAACCAAGCGTCTGTTCTCGTCCAGAAACTGGATGAACGTATGGCTCGGGGACAGGCTCAAGTAAGCTTTCACCCCGATTTCATCGGCCAGTATCTTGTACAGCAGCGGCAGCGAATGGCACTGGCCTTTGTTGGTCCGCAACAATTTAGTCACAAAAAATTGTCGGTAATCCTTCTCGCCGTATGGGTCTTCGAAATCATACACGGGCGGATGGTGCATGATTCCGCCGGGCATACGAATGGTGTCGGAGAAAAACCGCACCAGCAGCAAAGCGCGGGTTTTGTAAGATTTCCAGTCCATCTTTTTCCAAGCCGCATACCGTTTCATGGCCGCCACCCGTCCGGCAATTTGTGCGCAATATGTCTGGTAACTGAGTTGGTTGTGGTGGAAAGCATTCTCCACCAAAAAAGCAGCTTTTTTCACTTGCGGGTGGCTTTTGCCCTCTGCCATGGCCAATAGCTGCGTTCCGGCCTTCAGGAAAGGGGCTGCCGCCTGTTGCCGCCTCCGTTCTTCCGCCCGCAACGATTCCGATTCGGCCTCGGCCATGGCGCGCCGGGTATTTTGCTCGATGACCTGTTGCTGGAACTGTTGTTGGTTTTGCCGTATGGTTTTCTGCATCTGTTGTTGCCGCAAATTTTCCAAAGGTTTTCGGGTCGGCGCAATTTCTTCTGGCGTTTGGTTGCCGGTGGGCAGCCCAGGCAGGTTTTGCGCACGGGCAAACACCCACACAAGCATGAGAAAACAAGTCAGGGCCAGGTTTTTTCCGGTCAGGCAAGGATTAATCATGATAATCAACCGTTCATTTTCAATTCTGCTATTTTCCTTATTTCTATCCGATATTGGTACTCAGTTGGAAAAGCGGCAAGTACATGGCTACCAGTATGATCCCCACGATCAGCCCGAGGAAAATGATAATCAGCGGCTCCAGTGCGCTGCTCAGCAACGCGCTGCGGTGTTCCACCTCCTCATGGCACTGGGTGGCCAGCTTAGCGAAAAAGAAATCCAGTTGGTTCACTTCCTCGCCCACCTTCAGCAGGGCGATCATCTTGCGGTCATACAAAGGGAACTTCGCCAGGCTTTTGTGGAAGCTTTCGCCTTGCAGGATGTCCTTTTCCGCCGCCTCAAGCGACGTGGACAGCGGATGGAAACGAATCATGCGCCGCACCAGGCCGATGGCTTGCAGCAGCGGCACCTTGGCCCCTATCAGCAGCGCGAAAGACGAGCAGAGGCGGGCCATGTACGCCTGCCGGACAATCTCGCCGACAAGCGGCAAACGCAGCAGCAACCGGCTGCCGTGCTTCCGGAACCATTCCTTGTCCCGGTTCACGCGGCAGAACAACCCGATGGCCAACATCGCTGCCAGAAAAACCCAGCCGTACGCCTGCAAAAACTTCGACAGGCGGATGATCATGGCCGTCAGGTAGGGCAGCTCGCCGCCGAACCGCTTGAAAACGTCCGAAAACATGGGCACGATGAACCGCAGCATGAACACCACCGCTCCAACGGAAGTACCCAGCACGATGACCGGATACGAGAGGGCTTGGATGATTTGCCGACGTTGCCTGAGCTTTTTGGTGTAGTAGGTGGCCAGTTCGCTGAGCACGGTGGTGAGTTTGCCGATTTCCTCACCAATCTGTAGGCTGTGAAACTCGTACGCTGAGAAATGCCCCGTCTGCGCCACGGCGGTGGAAAAACTGGCTCCCGCCACAATGCTGTCCGTAATTGTTCTTACCAGTTCCCGGAGTTTTTTCTTGCCTTGCTGCTCTTCCAGCAGTTCCAACGTCCCCTTGATGTCCACACCGGCAGACAAAAGCACGGAAAGCCCCAGATAAAAACCCTCCTTGAACTTGTCATTGACCGGGTTGGTCAGGGCAATGTCCTTCTGAAGCCACGCCCAGCGGCTTGGCTTCTCTCCAGACGGTTTGGGCAGCGTTGTTTGTGAAACAGCGATGCGGGTAATGTCAAGTCCGGGCATGGAATCAATTGGAAACAGTATGTTTTAAAAACGTAAAACCCCATCACATGGAAACCGACCATTCTTGCGTTGTGCCATAAGTGTCAATTATCCGCTGTTTTATTCCTGCATCTGCCTGCGGCCACTTGCCGGCACTGCATTCGGCCTCTCTATTTCCCAGAGCGTTTTTTGGTCATAGTCTTTCTGCTGGCCGAACACGTACGTCTCGCCATTGTTGCGAACCAGAAAGGAAACCCCGTCAACAACCCCGGTCGGTTCCGGCACAGGCCTGTTGTGCCAAGTGAAGGAAAGCGAGTCAACCACCAGATGGAAGGTGTCGGTTACGGACTGCTGTTTCCGTATCAGGATACTGTCCGAAAAAACATACTCCACGGCATAGCCCGTACATTCGGCGTTGAGGCTGTTACCAACCTTGGTCAGTACCCGGGCTTGCTCGCTGTCCCGTTGCAGCAGCGTGCGCAGCGAACTGATTTCCGCCTGCCGGCGGCTGTCGGCCAGAAAAATCCGGTAGCGGTGCTCCACGGCACGCAGTGATGCGTACACAATGCCCAGCAGCAAGCCGCTGATTAGCAGCACGACCAGTGTCTCCACCAGTGTGAAGGCTTCCATTCGCAAGCCCGCCTTGCTATGGCCGGTCTTCGCGTTCAATGATTTCACGGTAGGCGTAGGCTTTTTCATGTGCGTTTTCGGTGGCCGGAAGGAAAGTGAGTTCCAGCAGAACCAGTTTCGGATTGGCTTGGTAATGCGAAACCTTTTTCTCCACCATCCCTTCCGCCAGTGACAGGCGTTCGTTTTGGTAGGAAGCGTCTTTCCTGGTTTGGCTGGCGTACCGGTGCAGCCAAAGTTCCCAGCGCAACTGTTGCAATGTGCTGCCGGATCGAGTCACCTGCAGGTACAACACCAAGGCGGATGCCGTCACCAGTGTCAGAATCACCATCGCGACGGTCAGGTCCACGATTGAGGAGGCGCGCAAACGGTGCAAAAACAACCGGCGAAAAACCAAATGGACGGTATGGGTCATAGGAATAACTAAGCCGTAACAGCCGGGTTTTGCCTTTTCAAAAGATACTATTTTGCTTTCATTTAAAATGCTTGCCCTGTTTCACTCAATCAAGCCACTGCAATGTTTTAAGGCGCGTGCCTTTGGTCAGCAACGGACTGGCCAGGAATGCCTTGGGCCGCTTGTCCAGATCAATCTCCGCATCCAGCAACAGGTTTTCGTACAACGCGGACGGGGTAAGCACATACAGCCGTTGGCAGGCCAGGCTTCCGTGCAGGCTGCCGCGCAGCATCACCATGCCACCGGCGTATATCTGCCCGGTGACTTGCGCCCCTTCCTCAACACTCAGGGTGTTTTCCAACGGGTTGCCGTTTCGGCTGCCAACAACGGCCAATCCCTCCAGCACAGCACCGGAACCGATTGCCAGATGGCACCGCCCCGAACCGACGGCCGCAACCGCACTCGGATAAGTCAACCGGCATCCAGACTCCACCAGCAGCGTATCATGGGCTATCGCTTGCAGGTTTCCTTCAAACCCTGACCGCACGATGATTTTTTTCGCCACCAGGATGACGTTTTTCAATCGGGCAGTGGATGACACTGTTAGGGTGCCACGGCTGCACACAATTACGTTACCTTCCAAAGGAGTGGATAAAAGAAAGTCCCCCGGTGAAAAAAATAAAATGGGTTCCTCCAGAAAAGACCGCTGCCGGAAATCCGTCATTCTGCCGGTGGGCAGGGACGGCAAATCACCCGGCAAGCCCTGGAGCCAACGCACCCGCGCAAGGAAAGCGGCGGGCAACTCCGGCGCATCGGCTCCGCTTTGTTTGATGGCGGCAGGCTTGGGTGCCTCGCCGGTAAAACTTTTCCCTTCGATGGTTTCGTACCGAATACCGGCCTCCGGCAGCAGGCAGCCACCACGGATAATGCTTCTTCCCGCCAATGACAAGGGCTGGTCTTCATCACTCAGATACAGGGCCGTGTTGGCGGTTTTGTCGGGTGTGGCACCCAGCAATCCGCAGATGCCATGCGCCTGCCGTCCACGGAACGCTTTGGCCATTGCCATGTCAAAAAACCCCCACTCGCGTTTCAGCAGGCTTACGCTGTCCTCCCCGGTTCCGTACAAGTCAATCACCAGCGGCTGGCGGTAGGGGATTTGCTCGCTGACAGCCAGAAAATTCAAGGCCGAATGGGCGTTGCGGGACAAAACAATCCGGTTGCGGTCACGTGCCAGCAGCCGGTTCTTGTAATAGGCCGCCCCAATCAGGGCTGTGCAAAGCAATGTCACCACAAGGCTGATGAACAGGACTGTAGGCAGCATACCGGCGGGTTGCCGGTGGCGCGGTAACCTTTTGAGCCATTTCTGTAGATTTTTCCGGCATATACTGACACGGGCCGCCATTTATTGGGAGACGGGATCCTTTGTCCGCTTTTTTTTCGTCGCTTTCCCGCCCTCGGCTTGGAAACCACCGTTTGTCCTCTTCCGCCTGTCTTGTTTCTTCTTTCCCGTTTCGCCTGACCCTGTCTCTGAAACTTTGTCCGGCGTTTTCTTCTTCCAGAACATCAGTCTTTCCCGGAATGATCCCTGCTTTTTCCGGGTGTCGGCACCGATGGTGTTCTTTCCTGCGGGTTCATTGGAAACGGCATCTTCTTTTTTGTTTCTTTTTTTCTGCCGCTTCTTCTCCAGCAATTTTCCCTTGCGGTATTTTTCTTTCTGTGCCGGCTGCCCCGCTTCGAGCCGGATTCGCTTGCCATGCAGCCGGCCGTGGCGGTAACCGCCTTTCTCCCTGACATTTCCCTCCATATCATACATCAGGTAGCGTCCATGCCGCCTGCCTTTTTTCCACTGCTCAACGGCCCGTGTCTGTCCGCTGGTGTACCAATGCTGCCACTGCCCGACTTTCAGGCCGTACCGGAATCGTCCTCTGGCAAGCAAATCTTTGTTATGGTTGGAAAGCACATACACGCCATGCACCAGTTTTCCGGCGTGGCCCCCTTGGGTGTGTTTCAAGGTGTTTGCGGCATACCAAGTGTAAAACCGGTCGGATTGGGGTTCTTTCCGCCCACGCCGGATTGCCGTAGTGAATGCCTGCACGCTGTCACCTCCTGACAGAGTGATGCGGGATGTATTGGTGGCATGGCGAATTGCTTTGTCAAGGGACTGGGCGGACAGAACGCCTGAGCCAAATATCAGACCCGCGATAAACAATCGGGATACCGGAACAAAATAAAGTGAACGCATGGGTACTTGATAATCAACGAGATGTAAAACTAACAAGTGCCGGATGTGCGGAATTAATGGAAAGGCCGACTTTCTTACAGTGGCAAGGAAAATACTTTAAAAGTACTGCGCGAAATACGGCTTTTCACGAAATACATTTCCGGGTGAGGCTTTTGAAACGTAACAAAAGCACACTGGATGAAAAAATAACCGGATAGGTCGATGCACCTGTACCTGCGAATTTTACGTTCAGTATCCTAAATAGTGTATCACAAAATATAGACGACAAGTCAAGGTAAAAAACAGTTGTTTACATCCTTAAACTGCATGAAATGGCAAGCAAACACCGTCGTAATTTCAATCCGGCATTCAAGACCAAGGCGGTTTTGGAAACACTGGAAGCTCAGAAAACCTTTGCCCAAACTTGCGCTGGATTTCAGGTGCAGTTTGGGCTGCTGACATTACCTGTATTCCAGTGAAACGGAGTCCGACCACAGCCCCGCAATCCGCATGAATGTCCTCTTCAACCAGCCACCGCACCCATTCGCTCATGCCAACGCAAAAGAAAATGACACGGATCAGCCGTGTTTTTTTTGGTGCGGCACTGACCGTGTTCCGGGTGCCAGGGCGGGGACACGGGTGCCCGTTCCTCCAAGATTATTTCATCTTGGTAAGGTATGATGGGATTTCCTCGTGTGTATGTCCGCTTCAGGTGCGCTGGTTCAATGACAAAGGGACTTACAAAAGTCCCTCGTCGGCAAAAGAGTAGTACGCCTCGCTGGTAATGATCAGGTGGTCGAGCAGGGGCAGTTCCAGAATCTGTCCGGCCTCGCGGATTTTCCGGGTCAGTTGTTCGTCCGCCGCGCTGGGCTTCAGGTTGCCCGACGGGTGGTTGTGGGCTACGACCAGCGAAGCGGCATTGCAACCCAAGGCAGTCTGGAAAATCAGTTTCACATCCGCCACCGTTCCGGCCAAGCCGCCTTCGGAGATGCGGTAGTAGGAGAGTATCTGGTTGGAACGCGACAGGTACAGGGCGTAGAACGACTCGCGGTGATCCATTGAGCCTTCCGGCCACAGGGCGCGAAAAACGGTTTCAGCGTCGGCTGAACTTTTAATGACTTTGGTGCCGATGTCCAGTGAGCGGCGGCGGTAGGTGATGCGGATTTCATTCAGGTAGCGCATAAAAACAAGGCTTTGCGTGAGGCCCGACACCGTGTCAGGCGATGGCCTCTGCGCACCGGCAAAAAACGACAGGCGAAGCCCTTGCTTGCCAGAGCCATGTCCGGTTTACGGCGCGCCGGATTGGAGCAAAGCGGAAATAGGGCAGGCTAAAAAGGACATGGGCGAAGCGCACGCTGGCAAGTGTCGTTTTTTCGCCGGTAATTTTGCCCGTCGCCTGCCCCGGTGTTTGCGGAGGAATAAAAAATCCGTTGGTTCCCGATGAGCCAACGGATTTTCAATTTTAAAGGCGGTCAATCTGTTGATGGCACGCGGCGGTTTGGCATCCGTTCCGTAAGCCAAGGCGGCGGTGATGGTCGGCCGGAGTTCATTCCCACCTAATCCGGGCGGATGGCAGACAGACTCCCCATGGGTTTTTGGAACCGCTCCGGTGATATGCTATTCGGCGATCTGTTATTGGAAAATGCCTGCCGTAGAAACCGGCTCCAAAGTACAGTGTCCTTTTGATGCGCCGGTTTTCTGATTTAACGCAGAAAACCAATTGTGTGTAACGCCTCCGAAATTACAAAGCCGCTTGTTTCAGGGAATTCTCAAAATCGTCACAGAGTTGGGTAAGGTTGTCCTTGGTCTCCCTTTTGAAAAACTCACCCAAGTCCTTGTTCAGCACCATGTACCTCTTGTAGACAACCGAAAAGTCGTGGTAGATCTCATCGGCACTGAACGCGTTTCCATCATCGGTCATTTTGGCCATGAGCCGCTTGCCCAGATCGGTGGTGGGTATGTGGTTGAAAAACGCTTCGATCTTTTCCTCGAATATCCGGATGATTTCGGCAATGGCCTCTTCCTCCTGGTTGCGCTTTTCAACCACTTTCAGGATGCTGTATTTGTACTTGTCATCCTCGGCACCGCCCGATGTGGGACTCTTTACCTTCGCCTCCCTTTTTTCCTTTTCCTCGTGTTCGGTGGGTGTGAAAATCCCTATCTTGTTGTCAAAGTAGATTTCCACATCGTCAACGATGTCGGCGGATTTATGGATACTGTTGTATTCGTTGTTGAACCGCCGCAGGAACTCCAGAAAATCACTGTCGCTATACTTCTTGTCTATCTCAATGACAAATTCAATCAGGTTCAGAATCCGGAAGTAGAGGTTGACGGTGCTTTTCAGCTTCTTCGACTCCGCCCGGGATTTTATGATAAAATCGGAAAAGGCGTTTTGCATGTCCAGTATCAGGCTGATATCCCCGTCGCCATGCTGGTAGTTCAGAAATTTGGGATATTGCGCCGCCAGCATCGGATGCTGCTTCAACTCCTTGTAGTGAATCTCCAGTCTGGCTTCATCGCCCAGCGGGTCAAAGTCGGAAACGACCACGTTGCTGAAATGTACAAAAGCTGCATGGATGTTTCTGACGTTTATGTTCTTATACGAGAAGTCAATGATCTTGCAGTCGTTCTTGTATTTGGTGGTGCGGTTCACCCTGGATATGGTTTGGATGGCATTGATGCCCCTAATCTCCTTATCCAGAAACAGGGTGTGCAGCTTCGGTTCGTCGTAGCCGGTTTGCAGTTTGTCCACCACGATGATTAGGCCGTTCTTAGCCAGCTTGAAATTCTGCAATACCGTTTTCTCGTTCAGCCCGTCGTTCATGCTGTTGCTGCCCGGCTGGTCCTGGCTGTCCGAATAGACAATGTACACGGGGGCATCCTTGAACCGTTCGTATTTTTTGTGCTGCGTCTTTTCCCTGAAATGCTTTTTGATGTATTTGGCGTATTGGATGGCATTGGAAATCGAAGTGGTTGCCAACATGGCCTTAGCTGTGCCCCGGATGTTGTGGTACACCGTAGTCACCAGCCGCTCCACGATAAATTTGGAGATGGCTTCGATCCGCTCGGTATTGGCATAGATTCTTTTTTTGCGGATGGCGTATTTCCTGCCGTCCATGCCAAAGCCGGTGTCCGTATCATCGGGAACCTCATCGTAGCCGGTATCGCCTTCAAAGCCTTCCAACTCGTTTTCGGGCACTTCAAAAAACATCTTGGCCGAGATAGGCAGTATCCCTTTGATCGGATTGAGGATATAGCCGTCCTCAATGGCTTCCTTCATGGTGTAGCTATCGAAGGGTATCCACAGTTTTTCGGCCTCGGCGTATTTGTTGAACTCCCCGAACCGGGCCAGGGTGTGGTCGGTGGGGGTGGCGGTAAAGCCCACGATCAGGTTTTTTTTGTGGGGGGTGTTCGGGTAGGCGGCATCCTGGTCAAAGCTGCTTTGCAGTTCGTCAAACACACTCAGCATCTGTTCGTGCTGGGTGCCGCTGTTGCTGCGGTGTATCTCATCAATCAGAAAGGCAATGCGGAGTTTGGACAGCTTGGAGATAACCGACCCGGCCAGCATGGTTTTCAGGGTTCCGAACTTCTGCACATTGACCACCACGATGCGCCGGTCGCTGGATAGGGCGGTGGCAAAACTGGCCCGGTCGTGGACTTCGATGAACATGCCTTTCTGGATGTTCATGTTGTGCAGCATCGAATCGAGTTGGTCGCGGAGCTGGAGGCGGTCCACCACCAGCATTACCTTATCATAGACGTAGGTGCCGTTTTTGCGGAGGTCTTTCAGTTGCAGGGCGGTCCAGCCGATGATATTGCTTTTGCCAAAACCGGCCGAGTACTGCAAAAGCAGCGAGTAAACGTTCTTGTTGTTCTGGTACTTTTGCCGCTTGGAAACCAGTTCACTGGTTTTTTCCGGGCCTACGCCCTTGGCTTTGAGTTCGGCCTCCAGCTTTTTCACAAAGTAATCCGGCTCGTTTTCGTGTTCCAGAAACTCATCTATCTTGCTCAGAATCTTGTCGGTGCCGAATTTCTGTTTGGGCCGGGGGCTGATCAGCCGCCCGTCGTTGCGGTGGTATTCCTTGGTGTGGCTGCCATCTTTCTTGACCAGTTCCCGTTCAATGAAATTATAATAGAGTATTTCCTTCTCTATCATTTTCTTATCATACAGGGTTCTGAAAATCTCCTCAAACCGTTCGGTTTTGCTGGCTTCCCGGTTGCGGACGGGGTATTGTTTAAACTCCTTTTCCAGCTTTTTCTCATAGTCCGAAAAATCGTATGAGTTGGCCTGCTCAATGGCTTTGATCTCGTCGAACAGGTTGGCGATGTTGCGGATCACGTAAGTTTCGCCTACGTCGGTGCAGGTGATATGGATGGCCTTTTCAAACACCTTCAAAAATTCCTTGCGGACCGGCTGCGAACTGTCGTCACCGTTGGCGATGACCAGGTATTCCTGCACGGCGCTGCGGTAGTCGTTGGCCACTTTCCGGCGGCCGTTGCTGCGGGCGGTCTGGTTGGCGTAGGTGCTTTTAAGTTCGCTGTAGCCCAGAAAAAAACCGTTGAGGAAAAAGGTGAGGTCGGGGCGGAACGAAAAGCGTTGCTTGCCCTCGTAGTCATAGGCGTAGGGCAGCTCCTGGACGACCGAAAAGACGTTTTCGTTGAACAGCTTGTCTTCCTGGGTTTCGCTGCCGCTGGGGTAGAACAGGTGCAGCGAGATGCCCTCAAACGTGATGGTCTTGTTGGAGTTGATGAACAGGGCCATGTTTGCCGATGCCCGCACCCGGTCGCGGAGTTCGCGGGTGAGGGCATTGAGCAGGGCTTTTTCGGTGTCGAACTTGCGCAGCAGCTTTTGGTAGTTGTCCTTGTTCAGGGTGGTCTCGGAAAGGAAATGCCGCAGGTCTTCGGTGAGGAAAAAATGGGGCGAAACGGTGTTGGCCTTGGCTTCCCTGTATTTCAGGCCGTCGGGCCGCTCGCACAAGAAGTTGATGAGGTATTTGTTCTGTAAGTCTATTTCCTGCATGATTTTCAGTGGGTTGTGAAGTGATTGCGGAAAATCCAGAATAGTATCTTTTCAAAAGCCGAAACCCCGCCTTCTGCGTCATTGCGAGGAGGGCCTTTAGGCCGACGAAACAATCCGCCCGTGAGCAGGCCGGCAAAACGGTTCGATGAAATGCGCGCTGCAAGGCGGCAGATTGCTTCGTCGTCTCTCCTCGCAATGACGGCTCGGCTGCCACAAAATAGTATCTTTCAAAAACCAAAAACCCCTATAAATACCATCACACTACTTTTACTTTGCCGGTTACAACATCGTTGATCAGCGTTTTGCGCAGTTCTTGAAGAGTTTCTATTTGTTTTTGGAGGTTGGCTATGATGGTATCAATAGTGCTTGTCTTTTTGTCCAGATAGTTGGCTATTGCGGCTTGTTCTTCCAACGGTGGGTAAGGACAGGGAAAGTTATTCAACACATGAGGGTTTAAATGTGGAATACCCATTCCTGTTGGAATTTGTTTTAGGGTATACTCTATTTGATCTCTAATATGAAAAAAGAATTTAAAATTACAAGTCCTGTTAAATGAAAATTTTGCTGTAGTAGAGGATAATATTCCCTTTTTAGCTCTTAATATCTCTCCAACTCCTGCACCATCCCAAATTACTATTAAATCATTTTCGGTGCATATTTGAGATTTGTCTTTTGTTATACCATAATTTGGCATGAGTATTCTTTCGTTTCTCAAGTATTCTAGCGAAAGATAAGGTAAACTATTCTCGAAAGGAATATCGGAAAGGTCAACATTTTTTCCTTTGATAGTAAAAGCAAAAAACTTCAATCGTTTCACCTCCCAATGCTCAGGTATTTTGCCTATCCACTCAATACCGCTTTCCTTCAACGCTACGTCTTTGTCCAAGCCCTTGGTAACGGCCTCATTGATCAGGGTTTTGCGTAGTTCTTGGTAACAGTCTGTTTTCCGGGTGAGCAGGTTTATTTTCTTGTCAATGGCTTGGGTTTTGGTGTCGAGGTATTGGGCAATGGCGGTTTGTTCGGCAAGAGGAGGTAATAATACAGGCAAATTGTTAAGTAGATTTTGACTTAATGATGCCCTTGTGACTAGGTTTATTTCCTTACTTAAAAATTGTCTGTTAGTATGCGCTTTGAAAAAATACTTAGAAAATTCTTTGATTATTACTCTAAGCTTAGGTCGTAATCGAATTGTGAAGCCTGAAAAAGTTGCTTTTGAAATTGTAGTTAAACAAGTAGAAGCAATTCCGATTTCATCAATTGTTTCTGATGTTCTTGTGAAAAACACATCACCTTCCAAAACAGAATATGCTTTTTGGTCAATAGCGGATGAGTTTGCTAAGGTTTTTATTTCGCTTAATCTAATTGTGTCATTATAAACATTACCATAACTTACAAATGGGAAACCAAAGCCGAAATAATCCTTTCCGTTGCTTATTCCATTTTGTAGATTTCCCAAATCTTTTAACCTAATTATAGCCCAATTCTCAGGCAACTCTTTGGGATAATCAATACTCGATGGCTTATATTTCTCATATTCCCTCATAAAGCCAACTCATTTTCAAGGTCCGCCAATTCTTTTTCCAAGTCGGCCAAGTCTTTGGTAATCATATCCAACGGGCGTAATCGCTCCGGTGTATAAAACACCTTGTTGAAGTTAATCTCCACACCAATCACATTGTCCAGGTATTCAAACGGCTTGGTAATGTAGCGAGCCATAAACGCGGCAATGTTTTCCAAATTTTGGGCTTCGTCGGGGCTGTAGGGGATAATTTCGTAGTCTTTGGGCTGGTCTCTGGTCAGTTCCGCCGCAATCACAATGCTTCTGGTTTTCTTGGTTTTGCCGTTTTTCTTGGCAGCGGCTTTGACCACGATTTTGCCGCAGCCCAGTTCGGTTGGGGTGCTACCTACTTGTTCCATCACCGTATCCTTGTCGGCATCGTACCAGTAGCAGGTGTTGGCGGTATGCACCTTCAGGTTTTTCTCCTTGTAATCCAGTTCGGCAATCTTGGGTTTGATGTGGTTTTCCAAGTAGTCGTCCAAGTTGTCATAAGTACTTGGGTAAAATTACTTTAGATTAAAATCGGAAAAATTGATTTTCACATTTTTTCCTAAATTAGCTAGAAACCGATTAACTGCATAGAAA
>JAYWIH010000219.1:0-22792 GCA_043789005.1 Sphingobacteriales bacterium | reverse complement strand
GCCATGGGCAGCCCGATGACCCAGTAGGCAACCACCGTGATGTAGGTGGGCACATTTACATCGGCGATACCACGCAAAATACCCAGACCCACCACTTGCAGACCATCGGAAAGCTGGAAGAAACTGGCAACCGCCAACAACGAAACCGCGTAGGCCAACACTTGTGCGTCTTTGGTGTAAAGCCTTGTCAGGAAACCGGGGAACAGCATGAAAACCAGGCAGGTGCAACCCATCAGCGCCACCGACAGCAACAAGGCGGCCGTGCCCGACCGCACAATGCCCGCCCGGCTGCGCAACGCCATGGACTGCCCCACGCGGATGGAGCCGGCGGAGGAAATACCGGCGGCCATCATGTAAGACACCGAAGCCATGTTCAGCGCAACGGCGTGGGCGGCCTGCTGCGCCGTACCCAGCCAGCCAGCCATGATGGTAGCCCCGGAAAAAGCGGCAATCTCGAAAAACAACTGCAAGCCGCCCGGTAGTCCCAAACGGGTCAGCTTCACCAGCAGCGGACTGAGCGGCTCCGTGGAAACCCTGCTCACGAACGGCTTGAAAATAGTATCTTTGAAAATATACAAACCCAGCCCCGCCGCCATGGCCACGCGCGAGATGATGGTGGTAAGCCCGGCCCCGTTCAGACCCAAAGCGGGCATCCCGAACTTGCCATTGATGAATACCCAGTTCAGGAAAACATCCAGCACCATGCCGCTCAGGGTGATGAGCATGGTCACGCGGCTGAACGAAAGGCCATCCGTGAATTGCCGCAGAGCCGCAAACACCATCAGCGGGATGGCGGAGGCGGCCACCAGCAGGCTGTATTCCACGGCCAGTGCCTGCACTTCCGGTTTCTGGCCGAACCACTGGAAATGGAACGCCAGGAAAACAAATGCGCCACACGTGGCCACTCCCCAACACGTGCCCAGCACCAAGGCCGACCGGAGTATGCGGTTGCATTCGGCAAAATCGCCTTTGGCCTTGGCCATGGCCACCTGCGGCCCCAAAACCATCATGGAGCCGATGCCGATGATGGACACGATCCAGAACACCGAGTTGGCAAAGCCCGAGGCCGCAATGGGGGCCGCTCCCAGCCGCCCCACCTGCACGGTGTCGCCCACGCCCATCAGCACCAGACCCAACTGCCCGATGATGATGGGCAGGCTGAGCTGCGCGGTTTCACGGATTTCTTTTCGGTAGGCTTGCCAGCGCATGGTGTGCTTGTCGGGATAATGGTGGTGGAGTACAAATCCAATAAACCAACCGTTGCGTGACGTTATGCGTTCAGGGCGGGTTTGGTCTTTTGGAAGGATACTGTTTTGGAAAGCGGTTTTTTGCTGGCGCAATGATACGCAAAAAACCGCTTTCCCGGCGGTTCCAGACCAAACCGGACTTGGTGGCAGGCTAAGGGCCGGGTTGTTGGATTGTGAATATTTTTCAAAAATATTTGAAAGTACGAAAACAATCATTACTTTTGATGCATGGAACTTCAGGAAGGCAAGGACAAATTCATTCAGGCGTGGGGCACGTTGGGTTCGCAGTGGGGCATCAACCGGACAATGACGCAAATCCACGCGCTGCTGCTGGTTAGTGCCGAGCCGCTCAGTGCGGACAATATCATGGAGCAATTGCAGATTTCGCGCGGCAATGTAAACATGAACGTCCGTGACCTGATGGATTGGGGCTTGGTACACAAAATACTGAAACCGGGCGAACGCAAGGAGTTTTTTTCGGCGGAAAAAGACATCTGGAAGGTTTTCAAGCAAGTGGTCAAGGAACGCCGCAAACGCGAACTTGAGCCGGTGTTCAACATACTCAGCGAATTGCAGCAAGTACACGGCGACCCGCAAGACGCTGAGTACAAGGCATTCATCGAATCAATTGAGGGCATCCGGAAAATCGCCTCCCGCGCCGACTCCACGCTTGACACGCTTGTGAAAGCCGATGAAAACTGGTTCATGGGAACGCTGCTGAAAATGATGAAATAGCCTTCCTGAAATAGTATCTTTCAAAAAGGCCAAACCCCGTTACTTCCGTGACTCGAAGCGTATGAATGCTTGCAATGCCCACTCCAACCGGACACTTTTCACCGAAGTGTTTTTTTGGAATCCAATGTTTCATTATTTACTGAAAATTTAATACACACGTTATGAAAGCCTTCAAAATCACTGATCTTTTGCTCCAGTTGGCGGTAGTGGCCGGTTTTGCGGCGTATGCCTTGGCAAGCGGCTCCGGCGCGTGGGTGCTACCCGCGTATGTGGTACTTGGTGCGTTGCAAATGGCGGGCATGGTGATTCACCAAGTGGTGGGCTATGCTCCCAAAGGCTCCCGGCGATACAATTACCACCGTTTTGTGCTGGGGCTGGCCGGGTTTTGCACTGTCGGTTGCGGGCTGGCCTTTGCGGGCAATTGGGTTAGCGCGGCATGGATTACCGATGTTTTCGGATACGCGGTATTCGTCGTACTCGTTGTCTTGCTGTTTGTGGCTCCCGTAATGGCGGCGGCCTATTGGGCGCAATGCCTGATTGAAACCAGACGCTTGTTCAGGAAACCGGAACGCATATTTGCCTGA
This sequence comes from Sphingobacteriales bacterium, assembly GCA_043789005.1. Classification (GTDB taxonomy): domain Bacteria; phylum Bacteroidota; class Bacteroidia; order Cytophagales; family 172606-1; genus Xanthocytophaga. The sequence continues at coordinate 20,226 of JAYWIH010000219.1, read as the reverse complement.
CCCACACAAAACCCAATCAACGGAAACCATGGAAACTGCCCGGAAAATCATCGTTTACGATAACAACTGCCCGATGTGCCAAGCCTACACCAAGGGTTTTGTGAAATGGGGCGTATTATCGGCGCAAAACCGCGTCGCCTTCTGCGAACTGAACCCGCAGCAAGCCGGACGCTATTTGGATGTGCAACGCAGCCGTCACGAAATTCCGCTGATTGACTTGGCGGGCGGCGAAACCCTGTACGGCGTGGATGCCATGACATATTTAATTGGCCGGAAAATCCCGTTTATCGGCACCCTGATGCGTAACGCTATGGTTCACAGGTTTTTCAAGAACCTGTACAGTTTCATTTCCTACAACCGCCGTGTCATTACGGCTACTACACCAGCCAACAGCGGCCTCGACTGCACACCGGATTTCCACTTGAAACACCGCCTTGCGTTCATCGCCTTTGCGCTGGCTGTTTCAAGTTGGGTTTCATGGGGGTTTGGCATTTCTGCGGGATACTATTTTGCGCAGGCCAGCGGCTGGGCGATGGGCGGCCTGCCGGGACTTGCGTTATTGGCGGCAATGGCGGCCAAACGCAAAACCGAGCCGGGCAACAGAAACATTGTTGAACACGCCGGCCAGTTGGCGGTAGTCATGCTCACTGGGGCGTTGCTGCTGCTGCCGGGAATTTTTCTGGACACGCTGGCAAACCACCAAAACCCGATTTGGCTGGCGGCCAGTGCGCTGGTGAGCCTGGTGGTGATGGGCAGCGAATGCGTGCGCCGCATCAAGTACCTGACACTGAATGCCAATCAAACCGGCAGCCTTCTGCTTGCGCAGAAATAGTATCTTCCGGAAAGCCCAAACCCGCCTGTTCTCTCAAAGGCCGATGCGCGATTCCGGTCTGACACATAGTGTCTGACCGGCGTTCTTTCAAAAACAGTACCTTTCCAAAAGGCCAAACCCGCGCCGGGCTGTTGGACTTGGAAAGTCCAACTACGTTGCGGCAGTTGTCCGGCAGTTTCCGTCATAAATATTTGCTCACCAACCGCTGCCACAGGTCGTAGCCGGTCTTGTTCAGGTGCAGCATATCCTCGCCGTAGAGTTCGGGACGCGGCCTGCCATCGGTATTGAGCATGGGCGTAAACACGTCCACGAAAGTGCAGTTGGGCGTTGCGGCCAAATATTTCTTCAGGCCCGCATTCACCCGTCTGAACTCACCGATGAAAGGCAGCCGCGACGGGCTGGGCTTGAGCGAGAGGATGTAAATGCGGCAGCGGGGCAGGTCGCGCCGCAGTTTTTCGGTCAGCTTGCGGTAATCGGCCAGCACGGTTTCGGCGGTTTTGCCGTTGGCAATGTCGTTTTCGCCCGAATAGATGAACACTTTTACCGGCTTGTAGGGGATAATAATCCGGTCGGCAAAATGCAGCAGGTCAGACACTTCCGAACCGCCAAAGCCACGCCTCACAATTGCTTTCCGGGGAAAACGCTTTTCCAAATCCGTCCAGAAACGGATGGATGAACTGCCCGCGAACACAATGGCGCGGGCGGGCAAGCGTTGCGCATCAGGCTGGCCGAAAGCGGCGATTTCCGGTTCCCACCGGTCGGGCGTGCGGCGCGTGGAATCGGTTTCCTGCGAAACCGCCTTATAACACCACAACAACAAAACAGCGAGAAGCAAAAGGTTTTTCATGGAATGGAATCGGAAAAATGAATGGTTCGGCAAAAGGGAACGGGTAAAAAACCACGCCCGCACCCGTGACGTAGCTGGACTTTCCAAGTCCGGCGGCCAACCGTACGGGTTCGTATTTGCAGCCTGGCTCATCGGTTCGGCGGGTTTTTGTGCGCGAAAAGATAGTATTTTGCGCGTTCATTCGCATTTTTGCGCCGCCAATCCGTTGAAATACCGCGTTTATGAAAGACTTTTCGGCAGAATTCCGGTTTTCAGCTTCGCGCAGCAGCGGGCCGGGCGGCCAGAATGTGAACAAGACCGCCAGCAAAGTGGAGCTGCGCTTTCACGTGGACAACTCCGCGCTGCTGACCGAAGACCAGAAAACACTGCTAAAAAGCAAGCTCGCCAACCAGCTTACCAACGAAAGCGAACTGATCGTGACCGCCCAAACCGAACGCAGCCAGTTGCGTAACAAGGAAATCGCGGTGCGCAAGTTTTACCGGCTGCTTGAAAAAGCCTTTGCCCAACCCAAAAAACGCAAGCCCAGCAAACCCTCCATGTCAGCGGTGCGCGAACGGTTGCAGGAAAAACGTCAGCATTCCGAAAAGAAATCGCGGCGGCGCGATGACGACTGGTGACCGGCCACTCGTGAAGACACGAGCATGGGGCGTGAAGACACGCGCCACGGAAACCCAGCCATTGAGCACGCGAATGCACGGGCCACGGCAGAATCCGCTTTTTCTTTTTTCTGTGAACTGCGGATTGTCAGCCGTGAACCTTTAACCATTCAGCCTATCAATGCTTTTCCTGTACAACACCGCCATCCGCCTGTCCGGCCTGCTCATCCGGCTGGCTTCGCTCTGGAACCCGAAGGCGCGGCAATGGGTGGCGGGGCGAAATAGTATCTTCCGGAAACTCGAAACCTCCTTTGCCGCCAACACGGCTCCCGTGGTGTGGTTTCACTGCGCCTCACTGGGCGAATTTGAACAGGCCCGCCCGCTGATTGAACAATTGAAATCCACAGAGGGGAACAGTAAAATACTGCTCACGTTCTATTCACCGTCGGGCTATGAAATCCGCAAAAACTACGGCCATGCCGACTGGGTTTTTTACCTGCCACTCGATACTGAAAGCAATGCCCGGCGGCTCGTGGAGATTGTAAAACCGACCCTTGTGTATTTTGCCAAATACGAATTCTGGCACCATTACCTGCACCAACTCAAACGCCAAGGCATTCCGGTGGTATTGTTTTCGGCGATTTTCCGCCCCGGCCAACTGTTTTTCAAGCCGTACGGCGGTTTTTTCCGGGCCATGCTGCGCTGCTTCACGCATATTTTCGTGCAGAATGCCGAGTCGGAGCGGCTGTTGCAAGGCATTGGCATCCAAACGGTCAGCGTTGCCGGCGACACGCGCATTGACCGCGTGATTCAGATTGCCGCCCAGGCCAAGGCAATTCCGCTGGCCGCGCAATTCAAGTCCGGCCAGCCACTGCTCATCATCGGCAGCGCGTGGCCGGGCGACACGGACCTGCTTGTGCCGTTCATCAACCGGTTTTCCGGGCCGCTGAAAGTGATTTTGGCCCCGCACGAAATCACAGAAAACGCCATCCGGCAAATGGAAAAAACACTGCAAAAACGCACCGTCCGGTATTCGTCGGCTTCCGAAACAACGGTTTCCGAAGCCGATGTGCTAATCATTGACAACATCGGAATGCTGGGCTCGCTCTACCAGTACGGCGATTTTGCGTACATTGGCGGCGGCTTCATCGACGGCATCCACAACATCCTGGAACCGGCAGTTTTCGGGATGCCGGTTTTTTTCGGGCCCAATTACCGCAAGTTCCAGGAAGCCCACGACCTGATTGGCTTGCGGGCGGCCTTTCCGGTGAGAGATACGGCGGAATTTGCCGCCGCTTTCGGACCTTTCCATGCCGATGCGGAACTGCGGCGGCAAGCCGCGCAAACCAGCCGCGATTATATCCAGCAAAACGCCGGGGCAACGGGGAAAATAGTATCCCTGCCTGTCCGGCAGGCAGGTTTCAAAAAGCCCAAACCCGGCATCAACATTCTCTAACCAATTGGCTATGAAAGGATTGGTAATGCGTTCGACGGGTTCGTGGTACGAAGTGAGAGCCGACGACCAACGGGTGATCCAGTGCCGGTTGCGGGGCAAACTGAAACTGAAGGATGTGAAAATGAACAACCCGGTTGCCGTTGGCGACCGGGTGGAATATGAACTGGAAGCCGAAGAAAAGGGAATCATCAGCGAGATACTGCCGCGCGACAACTACCTCATCCGGCAGTCGGTACACAAGTCAGCGCACGGGCACATTTTGGCGGCCAACCTTGACCAGGCCGTGCTGGTGGCGACGTTAGTTTTTCCGCGCACCTCGCTCGGTTTCATGGACCGTTTTCTGGTGGCCGCCGAAAGTTTCCGCATCCCGTCGGTGCTGGTTTTCAACAAGACCGATTTGCTGGATGCCGAAGGCGCGGCACACCAAGCCGCACTCACGCACCTCTACGAAAGCCTCGGCTACGGCTGCATCCAGACTTCCGTTGTCGAAAACACCAACCTGGAAGCGTTCCGGGCGGTGCTGGAAGGCAAGATGAGCCTGCTTTCGGGGCATTCGGGCGTGGGCAAGTCGTCGCTGGTCAACGCCGTGAGCCCCGGCTTGCGGCTGCGCACCTCCGAAGTGTCGGCGTTTGCCAACAAGGGCGTACACACCACCACGTTTGCCGAGATGTTTGAACTCGAACCCGGCACATTCATCATTGATACGCCGGGCATCAAGGAACTGGGCCTAGCCGATACCGAGCCGTGGGAAATAGGCCATTACTTCCCGGAAATGCGCGAACGCATGGACCAGTGCCGCTACCAGAACTGCACCCACGCCCACGAGCCGGGCTGTGCGGTGCGGGCGGCGGTGGCAGGTGGCGAAATTGCCAAAACCCGTTACGCAAGCTACCTGAGTATGCTGGGCGGCGGCGACAACCGGCGTTGAGATTGCGTGTCCGGCAAAATAGTATCTTTCAAAAAGCCCAAACCCTCGGTTTGTTTTTCATGCCGGGCAGTTTCAATAGTTCAACGTCAAGCCCGCCCCGAATTTCATGTCGCTGTCGTAGTGGGCGGAGGCGGCCAGGTATTTGGTGAGGATGTAACGGCCGCCAAACTGGTATTCGCGGTCGGTGTTGAGCATGAAATTGAGCCGCATCCGGCGGGTCAGGGCCAGGTCTTCGCGCCTAAGCTGAATGCGAAACTTGCCGGTATGGTCGAGCCGGGCATCGGCCACCACGAAAAAAGGCAGCACATACTGCACTCCCAGACAAAAAACCTGCCGGTTGTCTTTGGTGTTGGCCTGCCCGAAAACGCTTTTCTCCTCCGCCTGCCCAACCGTGCGGGAGCGGATGTCCCAGCCAAGATAGGGCATCAGGAATTGGTTGCGCCCCATGTACCGCCCGATGTGGCTTTCGCTTTCGTAGCCGTTGCGGTCATTGAGGCCGATGCGCCACTCGGTTTGCAGGAAAGACCGGGTGCTGCTCAACTGGATTTCGCCATCGCTGCCGTTGCTTTCCAGCCCCACCTGCGCCATCAGTTTCAGTTTGCGGTCGTCGGCGAGTACTTTCCGAAAAGCTTTTTTGGGGTCGGCAAACTGCGCGTTGGCCGGCGAGTTTTCGTAAGTGAAGATGCGCCCCATACCCGCCATCATGTGGTAAAGGATATGGCAGTGGAAAAACCAGTCGCCATACTTTTCGGAGGCATTGAACTCAATGGTATCGGTTTCCATGGGCATGATGTCGAGCACGTTTTTGAGCGGCGCGTAATCGCCCTGCCCGTTCAGCACCCGGAAAAAATGGCCGTGCAGGTGCATCGGATGCCGCATCATGGAGCCGTTGTAAAGGATGATGCGCAGGTTCTCGCCTTGTTTGACCAGAACCTTATCCGTTTCTGAAACCTTCCGGTTGTCAATCGTCCAGACGTAGCGGTTCATGTTGCCCGTCAGTTCAAACCGCAGGGTGCGCGTGGGCGCATCGGGCAGGGTGGTTTTCACGGGGCTTTTAAGCATGGCGTAGTTCAGCGTCACCAAATCGGCGGCGGGCTGGTGGGCGGCATGATCCATGCCTTCGTGTCCGGCCATGTTTTTTCCGGTCGTGTCTTCCGCCTCGCCGGTGATTTCCGGGTACATCACCGCGTTCATGTCCATCTGCTGCAACGACATTTCCATGCCCATGTCGTTCATGCCGCCGTTCATGTTCATCATGCCGTTCATCATCTTCATGCCCTCGAAGTAGTTGAGTTTGGGCATTGGCGGCAGGCCCACGCGTTTGCCTTCACCCAGAAACAGCGAGGCTGCGCCGGTGCGGTCTTCGGGTGTAGCTTGGAGTTCGAAACTCCCGTTGGCGGGAATGGCAACAATGACATCGTAGGTTTCGGCAACGGCAACAATCATCCGGTCCACTTCCACCGGCTCCACGTCCTTGCCGTCGTTGGCCACCACCGTGATTTTGCCGCCCGCGTATTGCAGCCAGAAATAAGACGACGAGCCGCCGTTGATAATCCGGAGCCGCACCTTGTCGCCCGCCTTGAACTGCGGCTGTGTCTGGCTGGTTTTTCCGTTAATCCAGAATTGGTCGTAATACACGTCGGCCACATCCATGGAAAGCTGGCGTTTCCATTCGTTCCTGAATTTGGTGCCCAGATGGCCCGCCCGCAACGCCTCGCCGTAGCTCTGCGTGGATTTTTTCCGGATGGCGTACCAGTCGGTGGCATTGTGCAGCGAACGCTGTATCTGGTGCGGGTTCTCGTTCGTCCAGTCGCTGAGCAGCACGGTCATTTCGGGCATGGGCGTTTCGTTGCGTTTGTTGCGTTTGTGGATGATGAACGCCCCGTACATTCCGCTCTGCTCTTGGAGCATCGTGTGCGAATGGTACCAGTACGTGCCGTTTTGCACCAGCGGAAACCGGAAAACGTGGGTTTTCATGGGCAGGATGGGGGCGGTGGTCAGGTAGGGAACGCCATCCTGCTCGTTGGGCAGGATCAAGCCGTGCCAGTGGATGGATGTTTCGTGGTGGTGCATCCGGTTGTGGACGTGGATTTCGGCGGTGTCGCCTTCGGTGAAATGCAGCGTCGGGGCGGGTATGCCGCCGTTGATGGCAATGGCTTTGGCCGTTTTGCCCGTGTAGTTCACCGTCGTGTCGGTCACGTACAGGTCGTAGCGAACCGTTTTTTGGGCAAGCAGGTGGTTTGCACTCAATAGGAGGGCGAAAATCGCGACTGTTCTTTTCATCGGTTCACGTTGGTTTTTTCCGGGCAAAACAAAAAGCGGTTGCCCGGCAGGATTTCCCCGCCGGGCAACCGCTTGGCACAAGACAATTACTTACTGGCTGGCAGCGTGGCGGTGACTTTGCCGCAAGTCAGCATCTTTTTGCCGTAGTAGGGGTTTTTCACCGCCTTGTTTTCGCTCAGCCAATACGCCTTTTTCATGGGGCAGTATTGCTGGTACACTTCGGCTTCGTTACCCTTGAATACCTTGGCCACTTCAAACAGGTTGTTGGACAGATTGTTGAAATGATCCCGCTGTTGCCCGGCATTCTTGGTTTCGGCAATGTGTTCGGCATCAGACTTGAGTTTGTCGGCATATTTCATCCAGACCGTGTGCTGCGGGCCGGTCATCTTGTCCATCGGCGCACCGTTGAGCAGTTTTACTAGGTTTTCGGCCTTGGTGCTGGCGGCTTTCCCGTCGTCGGCCACAAGTGCGTTTTTGACCTCGTAATACGCCGACAGGATTTGATTGATGGGCTGGCCCGTCTGGGCAAAAGACGTTGGCGCAAAGGAAAATGCGAAGAGCGACACGAACAGGATAGTTTTCATTTTTTCAAGGGATTAAGTGTTGGAATATGATTTTCAAACCGCAAAAAACCGTTTACGCACACGCTTCGGCGCACGTGCGGCAGGCTTCGGCGCAGGCTTTGCAATGGTCGTGGTGGGCGGCGTGTTTCTCGCATTCCGCCGCGCAAGCCAAGCAAACCTCCCGGCATTCCTTGGCCAGATGCTCGCCATGAGCCGAACCCCGAGCCAGCAAAGCCGCTGTTGTGAAACAGATGTCGGCGCAATCCCGGTCGAGGGAAATGCACCCGGCCATCATTTTCACATCGCTTTCGTTCAGGCAGGCAGCCGAACATTTCTCGCAGGCCACGGCACAGGCCAAGCAGGCGTTGATACATTCTTGGACATTTTTCATTTTGTATTTGTTTAGTTGTTTTTTAAATTTTACTCTATTTCTTTATTTTCGCTTTCATGAATTCTATTTCCTTTTGTTGGGCTTCAATTATTTTGATAGCCAATTTTTGCAGTTCTGGGTCTTTTAATTCAGTTTCCCTAACCATCAGAATAGCAGCGGCATGGTGGGGAATCATGGATTTTAAAAATTGCTCATCGGACACTGCTGTTTGCCTGCGAATAAACATCAAAAAAGCCATCAATAAAACCGCGCTGATGCCAATCAATAACACATTAAGTTTCTTATTCATGTACATGGAATGCATCAATGTTAATTCAATGATTATCATGGGCATAGTCATCAATCCTGCCATATAAAACTGGTTTATGTTTGGGATCATGTTGGAAAACCTGTCCACCATAGAATACATAAGAACGTACATGGACACAAATGAAAGAACAGCCATGAATCCTAATTTATAATAGTAATTTCCATGTTGCCTTGGCTGTTTTTGGGTGGTGTGGGCGTGTTCTTCCATGATATTTATTTTTAAATTGCTATAAAATTGCATACATTTTCAAAAGCATAAAAGCACTCATGAAAATCATTAAAGCGTCTTCAATAATGGTAACAGTAGTCATGGGCAGTTTGAATACATCACCTAAACACGCGCATTGGATTTCTTTTTTATTAAGCACGCTTTGCAACACGCCAATAATACTTATACTCATAACCAAAAGTGTTATCCAATTTGTAAGAATGGGCTGATAGTTTGCAAGGAATGCAATACCCAGCCATAATTCAATAAAAGCATAAATATAACCCCAAGCATTAAATCGTTTAGCAACCACGTCATACATGGCGTAGCTTTCCGCAAAGCCTTTTAAGTTGAGCAACTTGAAGAAAGAAAAAATCAAAAAGAAACCCGCCATAAACTGTTGCATCCATTGCATGGCATCAAACGTTCCGTTTGCAAATTGAACCACCAATGTAGCCAAAGTAATGTATCCGAAAATAAGCAGTATAGGCTTGTACGTTTCAAGCCAACTTTTAGCTTGCTCTGCGGACTCGTTATGCTGAGTTGCCGAAATCTGATATTTACTTGTTTCGCCTCCCAATGCTTCCTGCAAAGTGTTTAGGCTAATATGTTTTTCCATTGTAATGGTTGCCGTGTGGTTATCTTTAGAAACATCGGCAGATGTCACGTCTGGCAATGAAAGCAGATTGCTTTTTACTTTTGCCTCGCAGGCCGAACAGGTCATGCCTGCGACATCATATGTATGAGTCATTTCTCTTAAATTTATGATACTTTAATGTCAGGAAAACCCGCGCCGTTACTCAATCTATCAAAAGTATGCCAGCTATTGGCGATATGTATTACACAATTTATTGTATTTTGTGCATAATTTACGTCCATCATCAGCGTTTTCCCCACAGGCCACCAGCCGCCGGGTGCGGGTAAAGAACATGAAAACGACAAGCACGGGGCATTCGGATGTAGAATGGTACCAGATTCCAAACGGCGGAGGTTTGACCGGAAACGCGCCAATCCCGAAAAAAGTAGTATCTTCCGGAAAGGCAAAACCCGCCCCCGGTTCGTTTCCATTGCAAGGCCCCGAACACAAAACCGATTTCCCTTGGACAACTCCCCGCCATTAGTAACCGTGATTTGCGTGTGCCACAACCAAGCGGAGTTTGTGGCACACGCGCTGCGTTCAGTGGAAAACCAGACGTATGCCCACGTGGAGCTGATTGTGGTGGACGATGGCAGCACCGACGGCAGTGTGGCGCTGATAGAAGCCTGCCTGGCGGCGCTGCCACCCACCGTTTTCCTGAAACTTGAGGACAGCCGGGGGATATGCGCGGCCTTTAACCGGGGTTTGCGGCACGCCAACGGCGAGTTCATCATTGACTTGGCTGCCGATGATGTACTGCTACCCGATCGGATTGAAAGGCAGGTACACACATTCGGGCAGTTGGACAACCGGTTCGGGGTGGTTTTCTCCAATGCCGAAATCATTGACGAGCAGTCGCGGCACGTGGGTTTCTGGCAAGGCAACAATGGCAAACCCGTGCCTTCGGGCAACATTTATGGGGCATTGTTGCGGCGCAGCTTCATCTGCACGCCCACCATGATGACCCGCAAGGCCGTGTATGACGAACTGAACGGATACGACGAGTCGCTGAGCTACGAGGATTTTGACTTCTGGGTGCGTTCGGCACGGAAGTACAAGTACCATTATTCAGACGAGATACTGACCCAGAAACGCCGGGTCAGGGGTTCATCGTCCACCAAATTCTACCAGCGCCGCCACAACCCGCACTTGGCCTCCACGCTGAAAGTCTGTGAGAAAGCCTTGCACCAAAACCGTTTCGAGCGTGAAAACCAAGCCTTGTCCGTGTGTGTGCGCTACCACTTGCGCCAAGCCGTGCTGACCGAAAACTTCGGCCTCGCCACCGGATTTGCCCAACTCCTTGAAAGAATAGCCGAACCCACCGCCGCCGACCGGTTTTGGCAGCGCGTCTGCAAAATCAAACTCCCGCTCTTTCCGTTGTACAAGCGGTATTTGCGCCTGCGCCACGCCAAGACGGTGGGCGCATTGTGAGCAAAATAGTGTCTTCCGGAAACGCCAAACCCGCCAAATCAATCACAATCGCATTCGATCAAAGACTTTATTCATCGAGAACACAAATAGCATCCTGGTAACATTACCGGAATGTTATTTTTGATTGATTATTTGCACAATATGGTTTTTCTGTTTTAATTCATTTTCGCACACTGAAATATCTTGGACGAATTTTCTTAAACCTAAAATCCCTCAATTTTATGAAAGACTATCGTTTCCTGCTCATTATTGGTTTTTTTGTCACATTGTTGGCAAAAGGCTGGACTCACCTCTATTCGTTTGACATGGTAAGTTTCCTTCTGGTACTAACGGGCACCGTTTTCACAATAACGGGTTTGGTTTTTTGGGTGGGAAAGAAAAAAACTCCGGCTTAGCTTTTGCCCAAACAAAAGGAGTTTGTTTTTCAACCGTGCAAACACGCCGGTTCCCACAGCTGTATGCTTTTCAGATATAATATTCCAGATATTCCTCCGGTTGCTGCGCTTGCGTGCCGCTCACTTTGATCTGGCTTTTGTGGTAGACTTTGGAATGCGGCTTCACGCTTTCCGTCAGCCAGACGTTGCCGCCGATAATGCTGTGGTGGCCCACCGTTACTTGTCCGCCCAAAATTGTGGCCCCGGCATAAATCACCACGTTGTTTTCAATGGTCGGGTGGCGTTTGGTGCCCGCCAGTTCCTTTTCCACGCTTACCGCGCCCAGCGTCACGCCTTGGTATATTTTCACGTGGTCGCCGATAATGGTCGTCTGGCCGATGACAATGCCCGTGCCGTGGTCAATGCAGAAATACTCGCCGATGCTTGCGCCGGGATGGATGTCGATGCCCGTTTGCTGGTGCGCATATTCGGTGAGCAACCGTGGAATGAGCGGGATGCGCAGTTCGCAGAGCCGGTGCGCCAACCGGTACACGGCAATGGCATAAAAGCCGGGATAGGCCAGAATCACCTCGTCGAGGCTGGTGGCGGCCGGGTCGCCGTCTGACATGGCTTTGGCATCCTGCACAAGCAGCCCGTAGATGTGCGGCAGCGACCGGGCAAACCTGTCGGCCAGCACCGGGGCCGGTTCGGGCAACGCCGATTCAATATCCGACAGCAACTGTTCGCCATCATCGCGCAACTGGAACAGTTCGGCCTCGATGGCTACGGGATTGGTAAAGGTGCGGTTGGCGAAGTGCGGGAACAATATCTCCAGAACGGAATCCAAAAAACGGTACACTTCGGCCTTTTGGGGCAGTTTGCGGTAGCCCGCCTGTGACCGGAAAAGCGTGTCGGCAAAGATGCGGTAATCCATACGCGGGAGCAGAATCTGAATGAGAACCGGGGGCAAACCTACGGATAAAAACAGTATGTTTTGAAAAGGCAAAAGCCTCCCCCGACCCCCTCCGAAGGAGGGGGCTTTAAAACTCCCCTCCCTTTCGGAGAGGGGCCTCTGTTGGGGGCAAAACAATATCTTCCGGAAAGGTCAAACCTGCGGCGGCAAGGGCTTTTGCCGCGCACCTTCATCGGGCGGCAATGATCAATCCGAGTCCGATTACGTACACCAAAAGCATCAGGTTCAGTACGCGTCCGGTTCCGGCCGGGGCATTTTTAAACTCTTTCCAAATATAAATGCCCCAAATGGCGGCAATCACCGTTGCTCCCTGTCCCAAGCCATACGAAATGGCCGGACCGGCTTTGCCCGAAGCAATGATGTTGAGCGACATACCGATGTTCCAAATCACGCCGCCCAAAATCCCAACCCAATGGCTTTTGGCCGAACCCGCAAAATACTGCCGGAATGTGACCGGCTCGCCCACAAACGGCCGGAACATGAGAAAGGTGTTGAAAAGGAAATTGCTGAGAAAAATACCGATGGCAAAAAAGAAAACCGCCGTGTACGGACTCAGCTTGCCCGGCTCCGGCACTTGGAAATCGGGAAACATGGAATTGGCGACGTATTTGTAAAACAGCCCCATCATGCAGCCGCTGACGACCGAAAGCAACAGTCCCTTGGTCGAAACATTGGCGGCACCGCTCATTGAACGGCGGTAGGCATTGGCGTTGAGCAGAATGGCAACGGCAATCAACGCCACTCCGCCAAAAAGAAGCGTGACATTGCCCGTAGGGTTGTCTAAATAATTGACAATCACGCCGATAACCAACGCCAAGCCAATGCCCACCGGAAACGCCACCGACATACCGGCAATGCCGATTGCGGCCACCAACAGGATATTGGCCGCGTTGAAAATAACGCCGCCCAACAGTGCCGAACGGATATTCGCGCCATCGGCCTGCGCCAAATCGTCCAGAAACGGCCGTCCCTGCGGCCCCATGCTTCCCAACGTGAAGGCCGAAACAACGGAGAAAAGCAGAATACCAATGGCATAATCCCAATAGAATAATTCAAACCGCCATCCGGCAGAGGCCAGCTTGGTGGTGTTGGCCCACGAACCCCAGCAAAACATGGTGATGACGCAGAAAATGACGGCAAGCGAATACGTTTCGACGATGAACATGGTTTAGCGGTGTTAGGGAAAAAAAGGTTTAAAACTGGAACTGCTGTTTTTAAAAAGACTGCGGCGGGCATTGTGCCAGCTATTGATTGAGCAGCAGGAACATTTCGGCGGCGTGCCACGTATGGGGCGGACTGAGTTTGTCTTGGATCAGGCGTTCGTCCAAGTTTTTAAGCCCCGGATAATGCGCGTCGCTGGCGTGCGACTCCCACGAAAGCGGATAATCCCGGTTGGTGACAATGCCGCGATTTTCCCCGTAAAAGTGATCTTCGGCCCACACCAGATAGGGGTAGTTGGTACTGTTGCTGTCCTCAAATTTGGCTCCGTCCACGTGCTGGCTTTTGTAATCCCACCAAAAAAGGGAGGAGTACCAATCATACGCCTTGGGTATCAGGTAAGGATCGGGAAGCCCCAACGATTTGAGTCCGTATTTGAGCCATTTGGTCTGAAATACCGGATGCGCGGCGTAATCGGTTTTCCCTTCAATGTAGTCGCCCTTTTTGAACTGTACAGCCGAATCAATCACCGTCTGAACCATCGGATTATTTTTATCAGACACCAGCGACAGCAAGAAAAGCACTTGTCCGGGATTGTCTGCTTCGGCAATGCCATGATTGTTGCGGTCAAATGGATCACGGATACTTAGAATCCAGTTCCTTATCAAATGCAAGTTGCCCGTTTGTTTCAGCACCATCGCCATCAGCGCAGCATCCCGGAACCAAGGTTTCTGGTACACGAAAAAATTGGGTACCGGCTTGCCACCGATGATATTGATCAGTATTTCATGATGCAACACCCTGAGAACAGCCGCGTATTTGTTGCCGCCAAACCGTGGCAGCTTGAGCTTGCCTTGTGCCAAAGCCATTTTCGTTTTTGCCTCGGTCACATACACGCCTTGTTCGTTTTCTATAATTCGCACGCGTTCATTGCGGTCGGTTTCCAGTTCCACCAAGTATTCCGAAGGCACAATCCATTGCCTTTTCACCTTCCACGTCCGGATCGAACCGCCAGTCAGCGCATCCTTGAGTATGCCATCCTTATAAATCATCTTGCGGCGGTCGCCCATACCGAAAAGGAAGAACTGGATGTCTGGCATTTCGCGCCGGTTGGGATGTTCCTTCCGCAATCCATCCAGTTCTTGGCGGTATGTTTGCAAAACACGCTCAGCGGCCGGTTGCTGGGCAGTTGCCTGGCCGCAAGCCAATAACAGACAGCAAGTGGTCACAATCTGAAAAAAAATGATTTTCATGGGATAGGAAGCAAGAAACCATCAATCTGTTTTGCAGAAGCGGTTCGGAGGTTTGGTGTTTTTGAAAGATACTATTTTGCGTCAGCAGATTTGATTTTCGCAGGCTGTGCGTCGTAAATCAACGCATGATAGACATTTATATGAATGCCTTCAAAATCACCTTCGGTCAGCACAAAGCGTACCGTGTGCTTGCCCTTGGATAGCTGATATTTCCAGCACAAGTCAACACGCCGCTCGGTGAACCGGACAGGCAGATCAACGGTTTCCATTCGCGTGCCATCCAGATAGACATCGGCTTTGTAAGCTTTCTGGGTAGTGTTCTGCTCTGACGACATTCCGCCGCTCAATACGAAGCCGGTTCCCTCAAAACCAAAGGTTATCTCATCGTTAGGCTTGCTTAATTGCTTGCCGATCTGGATTTTTTCAATCGGATAAAGATTTGGGAAACACTGTTCCAATTGCACGGGCTTGGGTTGCTGCACGGCAATAGTCACTTGGTGGCCGTCGGTTTTGCCGCCGTTCCGACGGATATTTTCCAAGGCGTGTTTCGTGCCGATTTCATACACGTCGCTGAGCGACATGGTGGTGTATTTGAAATCAAGTGGTTCGGCTTCTTTCAAACCCATTTTCCAGTAGGCCGGAATTTTGTCGTAGCCCAGCATCGTGCCCAGAATGCCGCCCGCCGAAGCCGGATTGCAATCGGAATCCTGCCCAGCGCGGGTGGAAATTTCCATCGTCTTGGTAAAATCGCCGTTGCCATAAAGCAGGCCCAGTACCACATAAGCCGAATTCAGGCTGGCATCAATGTTATACGCATTCAATGCCCCCTCGGGGCAACCAATATCTTCCGACCATTTCCTCTGAGTCTCAAACCAGTTGGTTTTCCAGTCGTTCGGGTATTTCTGATGCCAGGCAATCACATCGCTGATGCACTTATGAAAGCGGCTTTGCGCAGGGATTGTCTTCAAAGCCTCTTTTACCACGTAGCGGATATCATTGGAAGCAAATGCCAGCGAATACATCGCGCCCATGTACACGCCACCGTACCAGCCGTCGCCGTAGTTCATGATGTGGCCGATGCCATCGCTGATTTTGGAGGCCGTGTTGGGCATTCCCGGACTCATCAGTCCGGCAAAATCAGCTTCAATCTGGTAGTCAATATCATCGGCGTGCGGGTTGTTGAGCCAATGTCCCGATTGCGGCGGCATGATGCCATGCAAAATATTGTAGCGTCCGGCTTGGTTGGCGTGCCAGAGCATATATTCGGCGTTGGCGTATGCCTTGGCGTGTGAGGCCACGGGTGCGTCCAGCCCTTCCTTTTCAAACACGTCCACAAAAGTCATATCCATGTAAATATCATCGTACAAACCCCAATTGTTTTCCATGGTGTGCTTGATATAGCCGTCATACCACGGTATCTTCTGATAATCCTGAATCATGGTTCCCTGAAAGCGAAATTCGGTGGGGCCGCCAAAAGTGACTCCGATGGTCTGCCCGGCCCAGCCGCCCTTGATTTTATCCTGCAATGCGGCTTTGGACAATGTGAGGGTTTGGGCTTTTGCGGGGATACTGTTTTTGGCTGGTTGTGCCAGCGCGGCAACCGTCAGAAACAAGGCATACACAAACAGGTTTTTCATGGGATGGTGAAATAAGTTGGTTTAAGTTTTGAATGTGCGCAAGGGCAGATTTTCCGTTTCCGCAAAAATAGTATCTTTAAAAAGTCCCAAACCCGCTGTCCCATTGGCAGCAATTCATCACTGTACGAGGCGTTTTAACGACCAGTCACCACCACTTCCTTGCGCACCGGAATGGAGGCTTGTGCTCCCATGCGGGTCACTGAAATGGCGGCAGCCCGGCACGCAAACGAAACCGCCTCCCCGATGGACTGGTTTTCGGAGAGGGCAACCACCAACGCCCCGTTAAACACATCTCCGGCCGCCGTTGTATCCAGTGCCTCCACCATCGGCGCGGCAATGTGCTCACTCACCGACGCATTCATCACAAAAGCACCTTTGGAACCCAAAGTAATCACCACGTTTGCAATTCCCTTGTCAAACAGGTATTGCGCCGCTTGCCGGGCCGTGGCAATATCGGTAACCTTGATTCCGGTAAGCAGTTCCGTTTCCGATTCATTGGGCGTGATGGCAAACAGATGGCCGAGGATATCTTGCGAAAGAGGCTGCGCCGGGGCGGGTGCCGGGTTCAGGATCACTTTCAACCCGCTGGCGGCTCCTTGCCGAATGGCGGCTTCAACTGTTTCCATCGGGATTTCCAGTTGCACCAAAAGCCATCCGGCTTCCGGATTGGCCCGGATAGCCGTGGTCACTTCTTCGGGCAGAAGCCGGGCATTGGCTCCCGGAGCCACCATGATGCTGTTTTCGCCAGCCGCATCCACGCCGATCAAGGCGATGCCCGAGGGATTTTCGGCATCGGTGTGTACAAATGTGGTTTGCATTCCTTCCTGGCCAAACCCGTGCAATGCTTGCTTGCCAAAGATGTCGTTTCCCACTTTGGCCACAAAAACCACTTGCCCTCCCAAACGGGCAGCGGCAACGGCTTGGTTGGCTCCTTTGCCACCCGCATTCATTAAAAATTTGCCGCCAATCACGGTTTCGCCCCGGGCGGGGATTTTATCGGCTTTGATAACCATATCCGTATTGGAGCTGCCGACAACAATGATTTTAGCGTTCATTTCCCGTAATGTTTTTTGTCCTGCACAAATATATCTTGGATAAAGGATATTTATTTGCTTTCAGGCTACAAAATCAAAAAACAAAGGGTTTGCAGTCACCGGACTTTGGTTTGCGCGTGGAAACACCTGCAAGGGGAATGAACTTTTGTAAAAATCATGGGCGAGCCTTGCTTTTGTGGAGCCGCGTGTCGGTTACGGGCAACCGACACCACTTCCCGAAATAGTATCTTTTGGAAAGGCCAAACCCGCCCGCACACGCATCAGTGATTGCGCATTTGCTTCACACGCCCACAATCTGGCGCATGGTCTGGGTTTTGAGTTCGGTTTCGCGCCATTCGCGTTCGGGCACCGACCCAGCGGTGATGCCGGCCCCGGCGTAAAAGACAACTTGGTTTCCAAGCCATTGCGTGCAGCGAAGGTTCACAAACAGGTGGCTTTCGCCATCCATGTTTACCGGCCCCAGAAACCCGCTGTAAAACTCGCGTTGGTGCGGCTCGTGCTCGGCAATAAATGCCAAGGCCGGTTCCTTGGGCATTCCGCAAACGGCCGATGTAGGGTGCAGCAGCCGCAGCATTACCGTGCCCAATTGCGGAAACTGCGTGGCTTGCGTATCCACGCGCAAGTCGGTGCGCAAATGGATCAGGTTGCCGGCAATTACGGTTTGGGGGCCGTCCTCGTCGTATTCGCGCAGCCGTATTTTCTTGAAGCAATTGATGATGTAGCGGGTCACCAGGGCCTGCTCCTCTATTTCCTTCTGTTTCCACGTCACTTCGGGCAGCGGCACGGCGGGGTCGTAGGCTTGGGTTCCCGCCAAGGCCGTTGTCCTGAAAATGCGGTGCTTGTCCACGCTGATCAGGATTTCGGGCGAGGCTCCCATCCACGTGCCAAGCCCCGGAATACTGACCAGCGACACAAATGCCAGCGGATACGCCTGAGTGAGACGGAAATAGATTTGCGACACGTCGGTTTGGCCGCCAACCGCCACCGTGACCGTGCGCGACAATACCACTTTCTGGAAATCGCCGCGCTGCATGGCTTCGGTTGCCAAGCCCACGATGCGTTCAAAATCGGCCTGTGTCGCATCCTGTGCGTGGTAACCCGGACGGCTGGCAACGGATGCGGGAGCGGAACCGTCTTGCAGGATCCGTTCGGCAGTCCGGTAAAAATGTTCGCGGCGGAGTTGCAAGACCGGGTCGTGCAGGGGCGGGTTCTGATCCGAAATAAGGTGTTTCCCGCCGGGTTCCGATAGCTCGATTTTAAAATGGATGTCGGCCTGCAAAAAAAGCGTTTGTTCGGTATCGGCGTTGATGAACGGGCTGAAAGCAAATCCGGGCGGCATCTCCTCCAAGTCAACCGCCGTTTTTTGCGGCCTGCCCGACAAATCCACGATGCCCTGCACCATGCCCGACTCGGGTAGCCGCCACAGGGCCACCGGCAAACGCAGTCGGTGCGCCGCCGCCCACAACACCCGGACGTGGCGCAAGGTATCAGTGGCTGCCGTGGAAGAAATTGACGAAACGGACATTTTGATGGGAGCGACGCGGTAAAATAGTATCCGGCGGAAAGGCAAAACCTGCCGGTATCCTGATAACCGAAAAAGAAACCGTCCGGTTTCCGTGGCGTAAGAACGGGGGCGTTTTTGCGGGACAAACACCTCACTCCGGCCTCTTCCCCTTTAAACTGCATTTAGCAGATTGCTAAAAACTTAGAGTAATTTCCCGCCTATTTGTAACGAAAACCCAGACGCAAAGCCTACCGCCCAAACCAGCCCCAATCCAATAAACTTACCAATACCCCTAAACCCATATCCCCTACCTTTCCAGGCGGGGATATGGGTTTGCACCTCAATGTACAAAATCATTATCCACAAGTGAACACTTGAGATAGCTACAGGTCACTTCTTATGCAAGGCCTCCCAGACTATTATTTTTAGCGAGGCCCAGATAAAAATAATACAAGTACCGATCATAAAAGCAACCAAGCCCACCCAAATATCTTTTCGCCTGGGCTGCGGGCCGTACTCTTTCAAGATGGCTTTGAATCGATCATTACTTAAAAAGATACGATGATTCAGATACATACTCCCAGCCACAAACGCAATTACGATAACGATAAAAAAAGGCATTGGCGGCCGCCAGTGGATTAAGCCAGTAAAAACCAGAATACCAAGCGTTTCTAAAATGAGAATGCATCCGATGAAGGTCATAAAACCTGAAAACACCCAGACAACATCACCTTCTCGTTCCCCATTATTTCTGATTTTCATCAGAAAATGATAAGTACAATAAAATAGATAGTCGTATAGTTCTAAAACACGTTTCATTTATTTATCGAGCTATATCTGGATTGGTAATATTAAATCGAGGGTCATCTGAAAACTGCTCATAGACAGCATCAAATCCGCCGTGTGCATTGATGGCATTCAGCGCAAATCGTATTACTGAAAGAGGGGCAAAGGAACCCTCCCCAACCCCTCCCTTGCGGGGAGGGGTTGGGGTTGGGGTTCTTATTTATCCTTCACCGCCATAGTCAACCGGCTGACGCACACCAGTTGTCCGGCTTCGTTGGTGATGCGGATGTCCCAGACGTGGGTGGTGCGGCCAATGTGGATGGGCGTGGTTTTGCCGTACACATATCCCTGCGTCACCGAACGGACGTGGTTGGCATTGATTTCCAAGCCCACGGCGTATTGTTTTTCCGGGTCAAGGCAGCAGTTGGCGGCCAGGCTGCCCACGGTTTCGGCCAGCACTACCGACGCGCCGCCGTGCAGCAGGCCCAGCGGCTGGTGCGTGCGGAAATCCACGGGCATCCGGGCAGTGATGTAATCGGCCCCGACTTCGGTAAATTCAATGCCCAGATGTTCCACCAGCGTGCGGGCACGGGTCTGGTTCAGCATTTCCACCGTCACTTGCGGCGGGAAAATCGGTTTTGTCGTGTCTTGCATAACGGGCAAAGTTCTTGAAAAAACGGCAGGTTTGGGCTTTTTGGAAGATACTATTTTGCGGCTCCGTTTCAACGCCGGTTTTCGTAACTTGACGTGCCAAACCAAAGCCCACCCTCCATGAGAAACCTGCTTTTGCTGTCCGTATTCCTACCGTTCACGCTGTTGGCGCAAACCGCAACGCCGCCCAAAGTGCTGGTAGTGACGGCGCACCCCGACGACGAAACCACGTTTTCGGTGACGCTCTACAAAATCGCGCACGATTTGAAAGGCACCATTGACCTGGCCTTGCTCACCGACGGGCAGGGCGGCTTCAACGGCTCGGAACTGGGTTCGGAATACTACCGCCTGAAC
>JAYWIH010000218.1:0-5737 GCA_043789005.1 Sphingobacteriales bacterium | reverse complement strand
CGGGGTTTTGCCTTTTGAAAAGATACTGTTTTCCATGTCTGATGCCGTATTGAAAAAATGCATAACTTGTTGATTATCAAATTGCAACAAGTCTATTAATAAAACACGTTGTCCGTCTTGGTTTACGTATCCAAAATACTGTCTTTTATATTTGTGTAATTTCTTATGAATAACAGGGGTTGAAGATTGATTGATACGATCACTGTTTAATTTTCTCAAGTTTTTCCGCAAAGCAGTTTCGGCTTTATCTATTTCTTGTCTTGTTGGTGTGAAACGTGGCTGGGAAACAAGGGCGAAATAGCTGGCCGGAAAAATTGCAGCATCAAACTCACTTGTCTTATAGTGGTCTGCTTCCGGAGAAACTGCGCCAGTCTGTCCGTAGCTGAATAAAACGCTCCAGAGAGCCAATGTTGCTATTATCAGAAATTTCGTCATTCGCTTCACTCCTCCAAAATGTTTTATTGATACATATATAGGTGCTACCAGTTATATCCATTACCGACACGTGCGGCTATACTAACAAGCCGGAAATTACCTTTGCTGTCTAAACATATCGGTTTTCGGCTACATCTCCAAGGTATCCAGCGTATTCTTCAACGGGAGTAACAGTGAGGTTTCATTCATACGGAAGATACTACTTTGCCAGCCTACTTTCTGTTGTTCTGCAAAGAATAACTTGTATTTTTGCCAGTCACGGTTTTCCATCCAACCTTCCCTTCCATGAAAGCATCCGTACGCTTGGGTTTGTGCCTTTTCTTTCATACTATTTTCCAAATCGCCGTTGCGCAGAAAATCACGCTCACGCACGTGGAACCCGCTTTCTGGTGGACGGGCATGAAAAACCCAGCGGTGCAAGTGCTGGTTCACGGCCCTAACATCGCCTCATCCGAAGTCAGCATTGCCTATCCGGGCGTGACGCTTACGGAAAGCCGGAAGGTGGAAAACCCGAATTACCTATTCCTGACGCTGCAACTTAACGCCAACGCCCAAGCCGGCAAGGTTCCGGTTGTGTTTAGGCGTGGCAAAAGCAAACTCACGCACCTGTACGAACTCAAAAACAAGTCCACGGCCAGCAACCGCATCCAGGGCTTTAGCCCCGCCGATGCGATTTACTTGGTCATGCCCGACCGGTTTGCCAACGGAAACGTGAAAAACGACACCGTTGCCGGGATGTTTCAGGGCACGCACCGCGACCAGCCTTTCGGGCGGCACGGCGGCGATCTAAAAGGCATTGCCGACCATCTGGATTACGTCAAAGACTTGGGAATGACCGCCTTATGGCTAAATCCGGTGCTGGAAAACAACCAGCGCAGTGAGAGCTACCACGGCTACGCCATCACCGATTTGTACCGCGTGGACCGGCGTTTCGGCAACAACGACGAGTACGTGGCCATGATTGACAAGTGCCACCAAATGGGCATGAAAGTGATCCAGGATATGGTAGCCAACCACATCGGCATTGAGCATTGGCTGATGAAGGACTTGCCCGAAAAAAGCTGGATCCACGACTCGCAAGCCAAGGAACCGATGCTGACCAGCTACCGCACTGGCACGCCATCCGACCCGTACGCGGCTGAATCGGACTTGAAGAAAATGACTGACGGCTGGTTTGTGCCGTGGATGCCCGACGTGAACCAGAAAAACGAATTGTTTGCCAACTACTTGATTCAGAATAGTTTATGGTGGATTGAATACGCCGGACTGGATGGCATCCGCATGGATACCTATCCGTATCCCGACAAGGATTTCATGGCCCGCTACGCCAAAACGCTGCTGGACGAATACCCGAAATTCAACCTCGTCGGCGAATCGTGGATCAACTCGGTTCCCATGACGGCCTATTGGCAGAAAGGATTTGCGGGCAAAGATGGCTACCAAACGCAATTGCCTTCGGTCACGGATTTTCCGTTTTATTTCACCGCGTTGCAGGCGTTGAACGAAGAAGCCGATTGGGACACCGGCCTTTCGCGGCTGTATATGCTGCTGGGCCAGGATTTCATCTATCCGAATGCAAATGAAAACCTGACTTTTCTGGACAACCACGACCTGACGCGGTTTTACCGTAGCGTGAACCGCGACCTGGCCAAATTCAAACTCGGCCTCGCCTTGCTGCTGACCATGCGCGGCACACCGCAAATCTATTACGGCACCGAACTGCTCATGGATGGCGACGGGGCCGTCCATCCGGATGTACGGCGCGATATGCCCGGCGGCTGGCCCGGCGATGCCACCAGCGTCTTCACCCGCCAAGGCCGCACCAAGGAGCAAAACGAAGCCTACGATTACCTGAAAACCCTGCTTGACTGGCGCAAAACCAAGCCGTTTGTGTACAACGGCAAACTGATGCACTATCTGCCCGAAGACAACGTGTACGTTTATTTCCGGTACGACAGCACCGGCACGGCCATGGTGATCCTGAACGGCAAGAACGAAGCCAAAATACTGGACACCAAGCGTTTCTCAGAGCGGATGGCGGGATTTTCCCAAGCCAAAGACGTTGTTTCGGGTCGGACACTTTCGGATTTGACCCGCATCGCCATCCCGGCCAAAACCGCAATGGTGCTGGAGTTGATGAAATAGTTCTTTGTCCTTCTGGCGCAGGCGAAATCTTGCGTGGAAATGCTGTAACAAAATAGTATCTTTTTAAAACGCGAAACCTGCCTCGTTCACAAATACTTGGCAGGTTTTCTGATTTGTATTTTCCCCATCACAAATATATTCTTCCCGTTCTGGCCGGGTTTTGCTACTTTTACAAAAACAGCATCATAGCTCTAAGACCATGAGAATTACGAGATTGGAGTTACAAAATATTGGAGTTTTTGAATATTTGGAATTTAACTTTCCTGAAAAAAAGCAACACGATAAAGCTGAGATTCACATTTTTACTGGGGAAAACGGGACAGGGAAGAGTACGGTCTTACAATCCTTAGCTAGCACTTACTTGATTCCTAATGTTAGGGTGCGTCTTTATCCATATATCGCGGATAAGTTTCGTTTCAAAAACAGTTCAAGTGTCATTTCTATTTCCAATAATGGAGGTTCAAGCGAGCCGGTAAATTATAATTTTGTGACAGACGGTGATTTTGTAACTAATTTTTTCTCTCACCATTTAAATTTGGGTTATGGGCAGAAAATAAAGAATTACCCTGATAGCAAGTTTGATTTTTGTTTTTTTTCTTATTCAGGTTACAGAAGAACGAATCGTATTAAAGTTGATTCCATTCGTGAACTTAAAGATAATCCACTTGAGAATGCTACAGATTTTGACAATTCTGCCAATCCTCAACAACTTGTCCAATGGATTGCCAACACAAAGACCAAAGAGGCTTTAGAATCAATTAAGAATGGTAGCGGGAATCCGGGACGTTATCGAAAAGCTATAGAAAGAATTGAACAAACTGTTTCAGAAATCATTGAGAAGCCCGTGAAGTTTGTCATGGAAACCGACCCGTTAGCGGTTTCCGTAGAGATTGACAATCAACAGATTTCTTTGGATGCACTGCCTGATGGTCTAAAATCCATTATCAGCTGGATTGCCGATTTGCTGATGCGCATGGATCGAATTAAATGGGCAACGGACGAGGAGGTTTTTGACCGTAATTTCATACTGTTTCTGGATGAAATCGAAGTGCATCTGCACCCGGCCTGGCAGCGAAAAATTTTGCCTGTTGTACAAAAATTATTTAAAAACGCACAGATTTTTATTTCCACGCATTCGCCTTTTGTAGTTGGCTCGGTAGATGATGCTTGGGTGTACAAACTCGAAAACGTGGATGGCAATGCCCGGTTAGCCGACGGTTTTCCGGTGCTTTCCAGTTCGGGCAAAAGCTATCAATTGGTTCTGGATGAAATTTTTGGAATCGGGAGCGAATTCTCGGAAACTCTGGAAAAGGAATTACAGGAATTTTACCATCTGCGCGAAGAACTTTTGCACAAGGATTTTCATCAAGAAACACAATTCATTGAAAAAGCTAAGCAACTGGCTGGAAAAAGCCCCGAAGTACGCGACATTGTAGGGCGTGAAATCCGCCAATTGAATCGTCTGTTAAAAAAAGAATACGCCTTATGATGAAGTGCAGCCGCCCTGCCACACCGGATATTCTGAAAGATGCAGACCAATGGGGAACAGAATACGCTACTGCAAAAGCCACTAATCCATCGTATGTGTTCCAGTGGAAACAGCGAAACGGAAAACCTGTTAATCAGTATATACTTCCCTTTCTGAAAGAAATGACTGCCGACCATTGCGCTTATTGCGATGGATATCCGGTTGGACAAATGAGTTTGGAGACTATTGACCACTTCCGCCCAAAATCTTTATTTCCAGAATTATCTTATCAATGGGTGAATCTGTTTCTTTGTTGTACTCGTTGCCAAGCCGCAAAAAAAGAACGTTTCTCAGAACTGCTGTTAAAGCCAGATGAAATAGAATATGATTTCAACCTCTATTTTATCGTGAATTTTGACTCTGGTGAGATACAGATAAATCCGTTGGCTACGGATGGAAAGCAAGCCCAAGCTTCATATACCATTGACTTACTTGATTTGAATGCAAGACTACTTTGCATATCCCGACAACGCGAATTGCGAAATTACACACCTGAATATGCCTTGGATTCCTACTGTTACAGGTATTTATTTGGCTGATTTTTGAAATAGTATCCCGCAGGAAGCCCAAACCCCCAGCCCCGTTCACTTGCTTTTGACGTGTTTTTCAAAGGCCCGGTAGGCAAGGTAGCGGGCTTGCTCGTCGGGGTTGTGGGCGGTATTGGCGGTGGGCACGTCAAATTTAATGTCCTCGTAACCGGCCAAGCCGCGCACAAACACAAACTCGGCGGCCTTGTTTTTGGGGTTGGCAAAGGTTTTCGCGCTGCCAATATTCTTGTAAAACGCCATGCGCACCGCCACGGCAAACGGCTTGCCACCGGCCAGCAGCCATTCTATCCGGTTGCCCGGCTTGCTGTCATATTGGTCGGCACGTTCGTAGCGGCTTGCCTCGCCGGTTTCCATCGGAAACAGGTACACCTCGAAATTGCGCGCCGGGTTGGCAATGGCATAATTGATGCGGTAATCCATGCCGGTCAGCAGCAACCGGTAGCCGCCGTAGCCCCGGCACGTTTTGGCAAAGTCGCCGCCTTCCGACATACTTGCCTCATTATCCTTGCATTCTTTGGAGGCAAGTCCGAACACCGGCGTGTACAGGCTGGTGTCGCGCCGGGCGGCGGTGGTTTGGGCGGTTGCGCCGAGCAGCGGCACAAACAGCAGCACAGCGGCCAGCAGCGCGAAATCCGGAATGTTAAACGGTTGGTGGAGTATTTCCTGTGTCATTTTCGGAAATTTCAATTGGAAGATGCCGTGTGTTTTCAACGGGCGGGTTTGGTGTTTTTGAAAGATACTATTTTGCCGGCAAACTGATTTGTGTTTTTGCTTGAACCAACCAGCCAAAGAAAATTCGGGAAGTTCTGAAACTCCCCGGATTTTTCTGACTTCTACTCAACTTTGTACATGAGGCGGCTATTTGTTGCCCGGCGTAGCGGGTTGGAAGCCCGCCGCTCCCGTGTGCCATAGTCCGAAAGCCAGCAAGTCGGCCATATTCTCGAACTGCTTCTGCTTGGAGTCGCCGATGCCGTGGCCTGCCTCGTAAGTAGGTCATTATAATTAGTTTAGATTATTTTATAATTTTGTCCCATGGGACGAGTAAACACACCGCAATTAACAACGGAAGCCAAAACCGCTT
>JAYWIH010000217.1:0-5785 GCA_043789005.1 Sphingobacteriales bacterium | reverse complement strand
ACGTGCCGCCCCTGCGCGAACGCGGCAACGACATGGTGCTGCTGTTCCGCAAGTTTGCCACCGACTTTGCCGAGCGTTACCGCGTCAAGCCCATTTCGCTCACCGACGAAGCCTCGGCGCAACTGGTGCAGTACCGCTTTCCGGGCAATATCCGCCAACTCAAAAACCTCGTCGAGCAGATTTCGGTGCTGGAACTGGAACGCGACATCAGCGGCGACAAACTGCGCGGCTACCTGCCACCCGAACAGGCAAGCTCGCTGCCCGCCCTGCTGCGCAACCCCGACAACCAGCATTTTTCGGAACGCGATTTGCTGTACAAAGTCCTGTTCGATTTGAAACGCGACGTGACCGAACTCAAGAAACTGTTCTACAACTCGGCCAACGGCGACACCATGGACGGCGATGCGATGAAACAGCACAACGATTTGTTTCGCGACATTGAAACCGACGTGCCACCCAGCCCCAACGGCAAACCGATGCTTTTGGAGCCTCCCAAAGACGACGACGGCCAGCCCACGCGCATCGAGGACATCCCCCACGAGACGGAAGACGATTCGCTGTCGCTTGAAAAAAAGGAAAAGGAAATGATTCTCAGAGCGTTGCGCAAGAACCGCAACAAACGCAAATACGCCGCCGAAGACTTGGGCATCTCTGAACGGACACTGTACCGCAAAATCAAGGAATACAACATCGAGTGAAGGCCGGGTTGCGGTGTTGCAAAAAGAACTCTCATTTTTCGTTTTCCATTGAAATCCATGCGCCCAAAATACTATCTCCGGAAACCCGCAAACCTGTGCCTGCTCGCCTCCGTGCTTCTGGCAACGTACGGCTGCAAGGTGGTGAACTACTCGTTTACCGGCACCACCATTGACCCGGCGGTGTACAAGACCATTTCTGTCAATACATTCTACAACAATGCCGGCAACGGCCCGGCCAACTTGGCGCAGACGTTCAGTGAGCGGATGCGCGATTACTACCAGAACAACTCCGCGCTGCGGATTGTGGGCAACGGCACCGGCGACCTGCACTTTGAGGGAGCCATTGTGGGCTACGACCTCAGCCCCGTGGCCCCCACCGGCGACCAGGGCACGCAAGTGCAAGCCTCCTTGAGCCGCCTGACCATCAGGGTGCAGGTGAAATTCGTGAACACCAAGGATGAGGAGCAGAATTTCGACACGCAGTTTTCGGCCTACGAGGATTTTCCGCAGAGCCAGACGCTGACACAAGTGGAGTCAGGCCTGATTCCGGTCATCACCGAACGGATTATCCTCGACGTGTTCAACCGCTCGGTGGCCAACTGGTAGCCTTGCGGCAAGCGGGTTTGGGCTTTTCCGGCCATACTATTTTGCCGGGGCAAACCATAGCCCCGCCGGTTGGCGGAAACCGGGCTTGCAAAATAGTATCTTCCAAAAGCCGCAAACCCGCCCCGAAACCGAAACCCGGCTCATTTCGTTTTCCGGGCAAAAAACCGTATTCTTGCCATCTGCCTCCCTGTCATGAAACCTGAAAAGCCGTGGTAAACAAAGACACTTTCCTGCACCTGATCCGGCAGCCGCAAGACATACCGGATGCCGATTTGGGCGGATTGGAGGAAGTCATCAGGATTTTCCCGTACTGCTCGCTGGTACACACGCTGATTGCCAAGGCGCATTATGACCGGGCAAGTATGCTGGCCGCGCACAAGTTGCGGCAGGCCGCCACCTACGCATTGGAAAGGGAAACCCTGAAACTGCTGATGCTGGGCGGCGAGAATCCGGAAAAAACGGCCGCCGTGCCATTCGTATCCCCGAACCCCGGCGATGAGGTTGTCGGCAACGCCGCGCACGACGACGATACCCGCCAAGACTTGGACGCGCTGGTGGCCGAATCCTCGCGCATCCACCAGTCGGGCCAGTTGCTTGATGCGCCCCGCCCCGGAAGCCCTTTCAGCCTGCTCGACTCGGCGGATGACGAAACGCCGCCCCTGCAACTGGGCCACCTGAACGAGGATGAGTCGGTGATTGAGGATTTCAGCCGCCGGCTGAAAAAGAGCGTGCAGCGCGGCATCATTGACAGTTTCATCAAATCCGATGCCCGCATCCCCACGCTGAACATGAACGCCAAGGACTCCTTTACCGACCGCGACCTGTCGGAAAAAGGCGCGGCACCACCCGAAATAGTGAGCGAGAGTTTGGCCCGGATAATGGCCGGGCAGGGCAAGACGGAGCGGGCAATAGCGATTTACGAAAAAATGCGCTTGAAACATCCCGAAAAAAACGCGTACTTTGCAGCCAAAATCGAAGAGTTGAAAAACCTTTGAACTGATTGCCAACGGGCATCACCCTGTTTTTAACTTTTCCTCCATATCATTTTCCATTGACATTATGTATTGGGTCATTATCGGCATCATCATCCTTATCTGCATCCTGTTGGTCACCATTATCCTGTTCCAGAATTCCAAGGGCGGCCTGGCCTCCGGAGTTGCCTCCAGCCAACTGATGGGCGTGAAACGCACCACCGACATCCTTGAAAAGCTCACGTGGGGCTTTGCCATCACCATCATGGTGCTGGTGGTGGCTACTGCTTTCGTGGCTCCCAAAGCCACCGCCGAAACCGACTCGGGTTCGGGCAGCGTGAACATCCGGAAGGCGCAGGAAAAATCAACCGGTGCGCCCCGCCCGGCGGCTCCCGTCAACCCGCAGCCGACCGTTCCGGCAGATTCAGCCAAATAGGACGCGGAAAAACCTTCAAAAAAACAGTATCTTTCAAAATGCCGAAACCCCGCACTGCCGACCGTGGCGCGGGGTTTCGGCATTTTGCGTGCCAAGGATGCCTTTGCCGGAATTCGGCACTCCCCAATCGGAATTCTTCAGGCGGCGGTGCTGATATGCCTGATGAGCAGGCGTTTGGCAATGGGCAGCAACGTCTCGTCGAGCGGGCACGCGATTTTGGAAGCCACTAGGTACGTGGCCGGATTGGCCATGACTTGGTGGCGGCGCGAAACCTCGACTTTCAGGTTCTCAAAGGTGACATGGATGCTTTTGCGCACCGTTTCCAAGTGGCGCGTGTGTACGCCCCGGAATTTCTCGGAGGCACTCTCAAAGAGCGAAGTCTGGTAGTGGTACACGCTGGTATCGTTGGTGAAGGTTTCGTACAGGAACAGGAAGCCTTCCTCGGTGCGCAGGGAAGTGAGTCCCACGGGCGATATTTCCATGTTTACCTCCACGTATTCATGGATGTCCTTGCCTTCATTGAGCGTGTCGCGCAGTTTGGGCACGGCAAACTCCATGATCTGCTCCAGTTCGCCCATCAGCGCATCGTCCTGCACCAGTCTTTCGTAGGTGAGTTGCAGTTTTTCAAAATCCGCCCGCGACACTTTTTGGGGGAAATTCTCATAAATCAGTTTCTTGTTGGCCTTTATCGTTTGCAGGTTCTGGTAATGGAACACCAAATCCGAAAGTTGCGGGTAGAGTTTCTGCTCGTCAAAACAACGCCTGACGTGCTGCAAATACGCCAGCAGCACGTATTGCTTGTATTCCAGGTCTATCATGCCTTCGGTAAGCCAGTTCGGGGGGAGTGTGCTCATGGTTCCGGTATCGGATAAAAGGTGGATGGTGAATCTTGCAATGTCTGGCGGCGGGTTTGATCTTTTGGAAAGATACTGTTTTTAACGGCGGCGGTTTACGGGCAACTGGCCAGAAAACGGCGAACAGATGCCGAACCTAATTACCGGATTCCGCCCCGGAAAAGCAAGCATGACAACGCTCGGATTTTGTACACGTGTCAGTTCCGGCTGAAAAAATGTCAGAAAACAGCATTCTTTCCGCGTGCCGAACCTGCCAAAAGGCGCGAAAAACACAATTGGCATTAAAACTGTTGTAGAGAAAAAGTCAGGCTACGGCAGGACATCATTTTTATTCATTTCAATTATTTCCAAACCCTAAGACCGATATGGCAAGTATCAATGTAAAACCCCTTGCGGACCGCGTTCTGGTTGAACCCGCCGCCGCTGAAGAAACCACGGCATCCGGCATCATCATCCCCGACACCGCCAAGGAAAAACCCCAGAAAGGAACTATCATCGCCGTTGGAAACGGCAAAAAGGATGAGCCGATGACCGTCCAAGTGGGCGACACCATCCTGTACGGCAAATACGCCGGCACCGAAATCACGGTGGAAGGCAATGACTACCTGATCATGCGCGAATCGGACATTTTCGCCGTCATCTGATTTTTTTCGTTGGTGTGCGCCGCCAAGCGGCATTTTCCTGCCGCCCCGGCCTGCGCAACCGCACCAATCCAATTTCATCTCATAAACCGTTAAAACACCAAGAATCATGGCTTCAAAACGTATTTTCTTCGATACCGACGCAAGGGACCGGTTGAAAAAGGGCGTGGACACACTGGCGGATGCCGTGAAAGTGACGCTCGGCCCTAAAGGACGCAATGTAATCCTCGACAAGAAATTCGGCGCACCCACCATCACCAAGGATGGCGTGACCGTGGCAAAGGAAATTGAACTGAAAGACCCCATCGAAAACATGGGTGCGCAACTGGTGAAGGAAGTGGCTTCCAAAACCGCCGATTCGGCTGGTGATGGCACCACCACGGCAACCGTGCTGGCGCAATCCATCTTCAATGTAGGCATCAAGAATGTGGCCGCCGGAGCCAACCCCATGGATCTGAAACGCGGCATTGACAAGGCGGTGAGTGCCGTAGTTGCCAACCTGAAAGAGCAGTCCAAGCCGATCAACGACAACAAGGAGATTTCGCAGGTGGCAACCATCTCGGCCAACAACGACAGCGAAATCGGCGGCATGATTGCCGATGCGATGAACAAGGTGGGCAAGGATGGCGTGATCACGATTGAGGAAGCACGCGGCACCGAAACGGAAGTAAAAACCGTGGAAGGAATGCAGTTCGACCGTGGCTACCTTTCGCCATATTTTGTGACCAACACCGAGAAAATGGAGGTGGAGATGGAAAAACCATACATCCTGATCACCGAAAAGAAGATATCCTCGATGAAGGAGATGCTGCCGATACTGGAAGCGGTGGCGCAAAGCGGCCGCCCGTTGGTAATCATTGCCGAAGATGTGGACGGTGAGGCACTGGCCACACTGGTGGTGAACAAAATCCGTGGCGTGCTGCGTATTGCCGCCGTGAAAGCACCGGGTTTCGGCGACCGCCGCAAGGCCATGCTCGAAGATTTGGCCATCCTGACCAAAGGCACCGTTATTTCCGAGGAACGCGGTTACAAACTCGAAAACGCAACGCTCGAATACTTGGGCGAAGCCGAGAAAATCGTGATTGACAAGGACAACACCACCATTGTGGGCGGCAAAGGCAACAAGTCGGACATTGAAGGCCGGATCAACCAGATCAAGGCGCAGATTGAGACGACGACTTCCGATTACGACAAGGAAAAACTGCAGGAGCGTCTGGCAAAACTGTCGGGCGGGGTGGCAATCCTGTACATCGGTGCCGCTACAGAAGTGGAAATGAAAGAGAAGAAAGACCGCGTGGACGATGCGCTGCACGCAACCCGCGCCGCCGTACAGGAAGGCATTGTGGCTGGTGGCGGTATCGCGCTGATCCGTGCCATTTCGGCTCTGGACGGCGTTACCACGCTGAACGAAGACGAAGCCACGGGTGTGAACATCATCCGCCAGGCATTGGAGTCGCCGCTGCGTACCATCGTTGCCAACGCCGGTGGCGAAGGATCGGTAGTGGTGCAGAAAGTGCGCGAAGGCCAAGGCGATTACGGTTACAATGCCCGCGAAGGCAAGTACGAGAACCTGATTGCC
>JAYWIH010000216.1:0-23211 GCA_043789005.1 Sphingobacteriales bacterium | reverse complement strand
ACGCTGCTGCCCTTTTACGAAGGCGCGTTCCGGCTGGCCGTTGAAACCCAAACGCCCATCCTGCCCATGGTCATCCTCAACAGCCGCCGCCTGCTGCCGCGCGCCAAGTTCGAGTTGCGCCCCGGTATCATCACCACGGTTTTCCTCAGGCCCGTGCCCGTGGCTGGCCTTACCCTGCGCGATGTGCCGGTGCTCAAGGAAAAAGTTTTCGGCCTGATGCGCGAGGCACTGGAAGAACACGAAAACCGCCAGCCCCGGCAAAATAGTATCTTTTGGGAACCCAAAACCTCATTCGGATAGTATCGCCCACCGGTGCGTTGCCCGCAAAGAAGAAACGAGACCTCCCCAACCCCTCCGAAGAAGGGGCTTTTTTGGTTTCTTCTTCGGAGGAGGAGTAGGCAGGGAGGGGGCTTCGGGGCTGGGGGTGAAACAGTATCTTTCAAAAACGCCAAACCCTTTTCTTGGAAAACAAATGTCTTGGAAAAAATGCGCAAGGCAGCCTTAAGCGGACGGACGGGGTTCATCGCGGCCGGAAGCCAGCATCCGGCTCATGACCCGCAGATGCGGAAGCGTGATGATGGCAATGAAAATGAACAGGATGGGCAACGGGTCGGTTCCGGAAAAAAGCCGTTGCCAAATCCATCCCAGAAAGGCCAAAAACACAATGGCCACACCAGTCAGGGGCAGGGCGGCCAGCCAAAGCGCGGTTCGGGGTGAGCCGGGTTTTCTCATCCCGTCCAGAAAGCCCGAAATATGCTGGAAAGTATTGACGGAGTGCCAGCCGCCAAAATACAAGGCAAAGGCTGGCAGCAAAGGCATGAAATACACGACGGCCATGAACAGGAAAAAGGCAATGGCTTTTTCCTGTTCAAATTTCCGGGGTTTGCTCAATTGCGCCCCGCTTACCGCCACCACAAAAACCCCGGCAAGCCCGCCCAATACCGGCCATTGGTTGCGGGCTATCCAAGCCCAGACACTTTGCACGGTTTCGTTTCCTTGGGTGATGCGGTGCATGAGGTCTCCGGTGAGGGCTGGCTCCCGGAGCAGGATGAATACAAGCACCGAACCGCCCAACAGCCACTGGCTCAGGCTCCAAAGCCAGTGGCCGGGCGCGGGATTGAAGTCGGATTCGCCAAAATGCCAGGCCGAAAAGCCAAGGAAAACAAGAAGGCTGATGGCCGGAAAAAAGTACCACAACACGGCGTAAGCCAGCATCTGGGAGACATACCGCAGCAAAAATCCCCGGAAAGAGAAATCCTTGTTTGTGCGGTTCGCATACTTTTCCTCGACCAAGTGATCCAAGGCTCCGTGCGGAATGCCCAGCACTACCACGAAAAAAACAAAAAACGCATATTGCCCCCATTGCGGGAAATTAGGAAAGCCGTGATAGGCAAGGCAAAAAACCACACCCGCCAGCAGGCTCCAGTATTTGGGATTGTCCAAGTATTTTTTCATTCTGCTTTCAGTCAAAAAATCCCGGTTTTCCACGGCACTGAGTTGCGGCAAAAAGTCCGGACAACGATAACCATACCGGATGGCCGAATGTTGGAAAAGACGGGGCGGTACTTTTGGCAACCACGACAGACGGCTGCCAATGACCGGCAGGTTTGGGGCTTTTGAAAGATACTGTTTCCAAGGCGCACGGTTTGGCACAGGCACGGAATTTTAGGCATTCCGTAACACACATTCCCAACCCTACCCATCATGGATACGACAACTCGTAAAAAACAGATTATCGAAGCTTGCCGCCAAGCGGTGGAAGAATCCGCGCAACGCACCCAGCAGACGATGGGAAACCTCATCACCGACTCCACGGAGAGCAACGAGGAAACCGGCAGCGACAAATACGAGTCAAAGGACGAGGAGATGATTGAGGACAGCCGGATTATGGAACCGCACTTGGAATTTTTGCAGCGCGAACTGGTGGTGCTGGAAGGCATAAACCCGGAAACCGAAAACGACGAGGTAGGTGTAGGTGCGGTGGTTATTACCGATTTACTGCGGTTTCTGGTGGCCGTTAGCGCACAATTCAAAGTGGGCAACGAGGATTTTGTGGGCATTTCAGCCGCCGCCCCCATTTTCGAGGAAATGCAAGGCAAAAAGGCCGGTGACAAATTCAGTTTCAACGGCAATGATTACAACATAACCGAGGTTTTTTGATGTTACCGCCCAATATGAAAAAACCCGCACGGCTTCAAAGGCCGTGCGGGTTTTGCGTTTTCAAAGGATACTATTTTCCAATCATTTCACAGCAACTCGTTGGCCAGGTTTGCCAGTTCCGAACGTTCGCCTTTTTCCAGCGTCACGTGGGCGTACAGTTTGTGGTCGCGCACACGGTCAATGAGATAGCTCAGGCCATTGCTTTGCGTGTCCAAGTACGGCGTGTCAATCTGGTAAATGTCGCCGGTGAAGATGATTTTGGCGTTCTCGCCGGCGCGGGTAATGATTGTTTTCACCTCGTGCGGCGTGAGGTTCTGCGCCTCGTCCACAATGAAAATGATGTTCGACAGGCTGCGCCCCCGGATGTAG
Source organism: Sphingobacteriales bacterium (assembly GCA_043789005.1). Lineage (GTDB taxonomy): Bacteria > Bacteroidota > Bacteroidia > Cytophagales > 172606-1 > Xanthocytophaga. Next base: position 20,682 of record JAYWIH010000216.1, on the reverse strand, counting down.
GCCAGCGGCATGATTTGCAGTGTTTCCTTGACCAGCATATCTTGGATCTGGTTCCAGAACCGGTCGCCCTCTTCAAACTGGCTCTGGATGAATTTCAGATTGTCCCAGAGCGGCTCCATGTACGGGTTCAGCTTCGATTTCACATCGCCGGGCAAATAGCCGATGTCCTTGTTGCTAAGCGGCACAATGGGCCGGGCCAGCAAAATCTGGCGGTAGTTCTTGCGGATTTCCAGCGAACTGGCCAAGGCAAGCAGGGTTTTGCCGGTTCCCGCCACGCCTTGGATCGTAATCAGCTTGATGTCCGGATCCAGAATAGCGTGGATGGCAAAAGTCTGCTCGGCATTGCGCGGACGGATGCCGTACACCTCGCGTTTCTCCACTTTTGTCATGCAGTCGTCCACGGGGTCGTAGCAGGCCAGCACCGAATTGCGTTCGCTTTTCAGGATGTAGAAGTGGTTTTTGCGGCCCTTGCCTTTCTTTATCACTTCCTCGGTTTCGCACCTTCCCGTTTCGTGCAGCCTTGTAATCACCTCCGAGGCAACGTCGTTGAGCGTGGTTTTGCCGGTGTAAAGCGTCTCCACGTTCTTGATTTTGCCGGTTTCGTAGTCTTCGGCGGGCAGGTTCAGGGCTTTGGCTTTCAGGCGCAGGTTTATGTCCTTGGTCACCATGATTACTTTGCTGCCGGGGTTTTCCTCCTGCAAGGTCAGGGCCGCGTTCAGGATGCGGTGGTCGGCCTTGCGGTCGTCAAAAATCACTTCGGCATCCACTTGGCTGCGGTTGTGCATCTGGACTTTGAACTTGCCCCGCCCCGTGCCTTCCAGCGGAATCCAGTCTTGCAGGCTGTGTTCGCCCGAAATCTTGTCAATGAAGCGGATGAACTCGCGGGCCTCGAAATTTTTGGTGTCGTTGCCTTTCTTGAAATTGTCTAATTCCTCCAATACCGTGATCGGAATGGCAACGTCGTGTTCCTGAAAATTCTTGACCGCATTGTGGTCGTAGAGAATGACCGAAGTGTCGAGCACGAAAATCTTCTTCTCTTTTTTAGCTTTGGCCATAAACGGAGCGGATGGAGGTTTGGGGTTTTGAAAAGGTACTATTTCGGGCGGCGGTTTTACGGAGTCTAAAATGCCGGGTTGCCGGGAGAAATCATAGCGTTGGCGCGAATTAATTTGGCGGGTGGCGACAAAGCCATGCCACGGCTGCGAAGCCGGGTTTGGTTGCCAGCCACGCTGTTGCTACCTTCGGCGTGGCTGTTTTGCCGTCTGTAAGGGCAGGGCTTACCCCGTACTTGTTTGTCGCACAGATCTGACGATTGTGTTTGGCCGGATTTACAGCGAATATTATTTTAGAAAAAAATATTAAAATTATGTCCTTATACAAAATAGAACAGAACCTTGAATACATTAGGGAGATTTCTTTCAAATTTGAAAGAGAAATTCAGCAATTGATAGAGGCAAACATTAACCTGTTGTTGCGTTTGAATTTTATTCGTTCCGAATTTCCCTTAAATAATTTTCGTATCGACACCTTAGCCTTCGATTCTGAAGCAAAATCCTTTGTTATCATTGAGTACAAGCGGGACAAGACCTTCAGTGTCATAGATCAAGGATACGCTTATTTGTCTTTGATGCTCAATAATAAAGCGGATTTTATTTTGGAGTACAACGAAAGCAAAAACCAAAGCTTGAAACGCACGGACGTGGACTGGACACAATCTAAAATTGTTTTTATTTCTCCTTCATTCACAACTTATCAACGCGAAGCAATAAACTTTAAAGATTTACCAATTGAATTGTGGGAAGTAAAAAAGTTCGAAAATAGTACAATCTCGTTTGAACAGATAAAAAAGGCATCCGCCAAAGAAAGTATCAAAACCATTTCACGCAGCGATAACGCCGTGGAAACAGTTAGCAAAGAAATAAAGGTTTACACAGAACAAGACCATCTTGGCAAAGTTGATTTCGGAGCACGCGAGTTTTATGAGCAGTTTAAAGAAAGGCTCCTCAATCTGGAGAATAATGTAACGATTCAGCCAAAGAAGCAGACCATAGGGTTCAAGGTTGAAAATAATATTTTCTGTGACATGGTACTACAGGGCAAAGGATTAAAAATGTATTTGAACTTGAAAAGTGGTGAGTTGCAAGACCAGAGAAACATAGCCCGAGATGTTTCAAATGTCGGGCATTGGGGTAATGGAGCGTATGAAATAAAGTTAACGGATTTTGAAGATATTGACTATATTATGGGTCTTGTGAAACAATCGATACGAAAAAATAAAGGGTAGCTTGTCCAAAATAGTATCTTTTCAAACACCTAAACCTCTCAGCAACAAAGCCATTCCGTAAATGCACCCCTACATCACCCAGCACCAAGACCGTTTCCTATCCGAACTCATAGACTGGCTGCGCATCCCGTCGGTCAGTGCCGACCCAAAGTACAAGGCCGATGTGCGCCGGGCCGCCGAGTTTGCCAAAACCCAACTCGAAGCCGCCGGAGTTGATTTTGCTGAACTGTGCGAAACCGCTGGTAACCCGATTGTGTACGCCGAAAAAACCGTAAACTCCTCGCTGCCAACGGTTTTGGTGTACGGCCACTACGACGTGCAACCCGCCGACCCGCTGAACCTATGGCATTCACCACCGTTTGAGCCGGTCGTCAAACCAACGGCTTTGCACCCCGACGGAGCCATTTTTGCCCGTGGTGCCTGCGACGACAAAGGGCAGGTGTATATGCACATCAAGGCGTTGGAAATGCTGCTGCGCACCGGTTCGCTGCCCTGCAACGTGAAAGTCATGATTGAGGGCGAAGAGGAGGTGGGGTCGAAAAACCTGGGCGTTTTTGTGGCGGCCAACAAGGAGAAGCTGAAAGCTGATGTGATTCTTATTTCCGACACCAGCATCATCGCCAATGATGTGCCTTCACTGGAAGTGGGTTTGCGCGGATTGAGCTACGTGGAAGTGGAACTGACCGGCCCTAACCGCGACCTGCACAGCGGCGTGTACGGCGGCGCGGTGGATAACCCGATCAATGTATTGTGCCAGCTAATCGCCTCGCTGAAAGACGAAAACGGCCGCATTACGATTCCGCATTTCTACGACAATGTAACCGAACTCACGCCCGAACAACGCGCCGAACTCGCGCAGGCTCCGTTTGGTTTGGAGGCGTACAAGAAAGACTTAGGCGTGGACGATATTTTTGGCGAAACCGGCTACACCACCACCGAACGCACCGGCATCCGCCCTACGTTGGATGTGAATGGCATTTGGGGCGGCTACACCGGCGAGGGGGCCAAAACGGTGCTGCCTTCCAAGGCGTTTGCCAAAATCAGTATGCGGCTCGTACCCGACCAGACACCCGACGAAATCACAGAATTGTTCAAAAACCATTTCGAGAAAATCGCGCCGAAAAGCGTGAAAGTACGTGTGATCCCGCACCACGGCGGCCACCCTGCCGTGACTCCCACTGACTCAGCGGCGTTCCGGGCGGCCAGCGCGGCTTTTGAGGAGGCGTGGGGCCGCAAACCCGTGCCCACGCGTGGCGGCGGCAGCATCCCGATTGTGGCTTTGTTTGAGAAGGAATTGGGTTTGAAAACGGTTTTGATGGGTTTCGGCCTGGACAGCGATGCCATCCACTCGCCCAACGAGCATTACGGCGTGTATAATTATTTGAAGGGAATCGAAACGATTGCGTTGTTCTACAAGTATTTCAGCCTTTCCCAGCCATTTCCAACAGAGAAGGCTTGAGAATAGTATGTTTCAAAAAGGCCAAACCCGCCGGTTTTTCCAAAAGCCGATGCCGGTTTCCAGTCTGACACACAGTGTCTGACCTGCGTTCGCAAAACAGTATCTTTTCAGAAGCCCAAACCCGCCCGTTTAAAAGTCCCCTCTTTCGGAGGGGATTTAGGGGAGGCTTTTTAGTGGGCCATTTTCCCAATGGCTTTTTCCATCAGTTCCGCATCAATCTCGTGTACTTCCACGCCCCGGCCAATGTCTTCGAGCAGGGTAATGGATAATTGCCCGCCTAAGTGTTCCCGGAATTCGGTTAATCCCTGAATCACAGCAAGTTGGCCGGATTCCATCCGCGCCGAAAGCTCGGGAACGCACAAGTCGAAACCCAATTGACGCAGCAAGAATAGTATCTTTTCCAAGACCGAAACCTCCAGCATCCCGGCAAGGTGCGCGTAGGTGCAATCCAAGGCAATGCCGATGGCAACCGCCTCACCGTGACGAAGTTGGTAATGGGTCAGGGCTTCGAGTTTGTGCGCCGCCCAATGCCCGAAATCCAAGGGCCGCGCCGAACCCATTTCAAACGGGTCGCCTCCGGAAATATGGGCCAAATGCAATTCGGCGCACCGGTGGATGAGCCGTCCCATGGCACTCTCGTTGCGGGCGGCCAGTTTGGTGGCGTTTTCGCAGAGAAACGCAAAAAAGTCCGCGTCCTTGATTAGTGCCACTTTCACAGCCTCGGCCATGCCGCTGCGCCAGTCGCGGTCATTGAGGGTGGTCAGGAAATCAAGGTCGTTGAGTACGGCAAATGGCGGCGCAAAAGTGCCCAGAAAGTTCTTTTTATCGAACGCATTGACACTGTTTTTTACGCCCACACCCGAGTCGTTCTGCGCCAGAACCGTAGTCGGGATGCGGATCAGCCGCACGCCCCGGTGCGAAACCGCCGCCGCAAAACCCGCCATGTCCAGCACCGCACCGCCGCCAATGGCCGCAATGTAGGCGTGGCGGTCAATGCCGCGTTCGCTCACGGCACGCTCTATTTTTTCAACCCATTCATGGGTATTCTTGCAAACTTCGCCACCCGCCACCACCAACGGCTCGCCGGCCATTTGGAAAACAGTATGGTTTTTTTCGGCCAAACCCCTGATTTGCGCGGGAAGTTGCGGATGCGCCTGCACTACGCCGCTATCAATCACAAATAAAATTTTGCGCACGGAAGCATTGCCGTCTTCTTTTAAGGTGTTGATAAACAGCGGGTTACCGGGCGAAAAAAGCCCTCTTGTAAAATGAACCGGATAATGGTAACTGACTTGGAATCGTTGATACAGGGATTGCATTGGTTGGTTTTGGAATGGATCAAAGGCGAATTTCGGCTTCGCTTGCTGCTGTCAAACACGCAATCCATGTGAAAAGTTAAACACGCCTATTCTGACAGGCAAAAATCGGTTTGTAAACCGATTTTTAAAATAGTATCCCGGAAAAAGCCCAAACCCGCCTATCCATTCCCAATCTCCACATCCTCATAGATATCCGTCAGACTGATGTCCGCACCCAGCGATGTGAGCGTGAGCGTTTCAGTCAAACCGGTGAAGATTTCCTCTTCCCACTTGCGGTCACTGATGCGGCGGAAAACCACCACGCGCACTTGGCTTTGCGAAACCATCACGTATTCCTGCACGCTGGGCACGTTCTGGTATTCCTCCAGTTTTTCGGCCATGTCAATGCTTTGCGTGGGTTTGGAAAGCACTTCCATCAGCACCACCGGGTTCAGCACCTCGTGCATTTTGGTGCGTTGCTGGCCGTCCTTTTTCACAATGGTAATGTCGGGCTGGCGCGATTTTATGGACAATTCGCCACGGATGAATGTGGCTTGCGAATAAATGCGGAAGTTCCTGCTTTTTAACAGAATGAACAGCAATCCGTGCAGGTTGGAAACAATATCGTCGTGCTTTTGCGTAGGCATGGGAAATTCGGGGAGTTGGGCGCGGTCAAAATCATCGGATAACACATAGTCAACCAGTGAATCGTCCACTGGTTCGCCCGAATACAAGGCGATGACCTGACCATCCACCCATTCAAACCGGCCTTCTGCCCGCTCCACAAAGCGATGGAATTCCTCGTTGGTCACTGTTTTTTGCGTTATCATGGTTGGGTTTATCTGGTTGCCACTCAATTCATTGCCACTCTGCGTAATTGACCTACTCCGGCCACCTGCCTGCCGGACAGGCAGGGAGACCGCCCGGCTTGGCTTCGCCGCCGCACAATGGCTACCGCATGGGCTGTTGCCACTCGGCGGAGCCAAGCGGCTGTTTTTCGTTGAAAACGCTCTAACATACACAGCCTCCTCGAATTTCACAAGGCTTCATCGGCGCACATGATGTCCAGCAATTGTTCTATTTCCGTGTAAATCCACTCCAATTCCTGTTTTGTGATAATGTACGGCGGCAATACATAAATCACATTTCCCAAAGGCCGCAACAATAAATTGCGTTCCAGAAAATAATCGTACAGGCTGTTGCGCAGTTCATTGAAATAAGACGTGGCGGCGTTGGTCTTGATTTCCAAGGCCAGAATCACGCCCAGATGCCGCACCGCCAACACCGCCGGATGCGGTGCGATTTTAAGGGCAAAGGCGGCGTGGGTTTGGGCGATTTCAGAGATACTATTTTGGCAACTGGCCGCCAGGAGCAAATCCAGGCTGGCATTGGCCGCCGCACAAGCCAGCGGATTGCCGGTGAAGGAATGCCCGTGGAAAAACGTTTTCATCAGATCATCCGAGCGGTAAGGGCGCATCACTTCGGCGGTGCAGGCCGTCACGCCCAGCGGCAGGGTTCCGCCCGTAAGTCCCTTGGACAGGCAGATTATGTCGGGTTTGGTGGTGCAATGGTCCGATGCAAACAGTTTGCCCGTCCGCCCGAAACCGGTCATCACCTCATCGGCGATGCAGATAATGTTGTGTTGCTTGGCAATTTGCAGCAATTCTTCTAAGATTTCCGGCGAATACATCCGCATTCCGGCCGCTCCCTGCACCAGCGGCTCGTAAATGAACGCCGCCACATCGCCACCCTGAATTGAATGAGTAAATGAGTGAATGAGTGAATGATTGAATAGGGGCGGATTGGCGGGTTTGGCGTTTTCAAAAGATACTGTTTCGTGTATCCCTGCCTCCGGCTTCTGCTTTGAATCCGCATTCGGCATTCCTAACTCGGCATTGCCAATAAACTCCACTTCAAACAGGAACGGATGGAAGGGCGCGGTAAACGCACCCCGCTCGCCGACGGCCATTGCGCCGAAGGTGTCGCCGTGGTACGCGCCGTCGAGGGCAATGATTTTTTTGCGGGCAATGCCTTGGTTGTGCCAGTATTGGAACGCCATTTTCAACGCCACTTCCACCGCCGTGCTGCCATTGTCGGAGTAGAAAACCTTTGACATTCCGGCGGGCAGGATTGCCAACAGCCTCTCCGCCAGCGTGATGGCCGGTTCGTGCGTAAAGCCGGCAAAAATCACGTGTTCGAGGGTGCGGGCCTGTTCGGCGATTTTCTCGGCAATGTGCTCGTTGGCGTGCCCGTGCAGGTTGACCCACCAAGAGCCGATGGCATCCAGGATTTTCCGTCCGTCGGTGGTGTGCAGGTAGGCACCTTTGGCGCTTTCCAGAGATACTATTTTGTGCGCGTCGGCCAGCGGCGTAAACGGATGCCAGATGGATTGTTGGTCGCGGAGTTGCCAGCTCTCGGTTTGGCTTACAATACCAAGTCCTTTTTCAATTGCCATGCGTATCTGTTAATGGTTTCTTGCGTCAAAAATTCCTCCGGCCAAAGGCGCATCAGCAACGGATAGCCGCTGTGTTTCAGGATTATGCGTTCTGATTCCTCATTTTCCGGCCCGTTGAATACAATGCCTTTCACTTTAAGTTTGCGCCGTTTCAACTCATTGATGGTCAATAGCGTGTGGTTGATGCTGCCCAAGTAAATGTTGGCCACCAGAATCACTTCCGCGTCAAATTTCGCGGCCATGTCAATCACGAAACGACGGTCGTTGAGCGGCACCAACGCACCACCCGCACCTTCGATAACCAGCGTGTTTTCGGTGTCGGGTAATAGCATTTTCCGAAGTTGTATCTCCACGCCGTCCAACCGCGCCGCCGCGTGGGGCGACACCGGATTTTGCAGCAGGTACGCTTCTTGGTGAAACTTGGAAACCGGATTTTCCACCAAGCCCATCACCGTATCGGTGTCGCGCGGGAAACCGGCTTGCACGGGTTTCCAATAGTCGGCGTGCAAGGCTTGCGTAAAGATGGCACTGACCACGGTCTTGCCGCAATCCGTGCCGATGGCGGTGATGAAATATCGCTTTGCCATGGTTATATCTGGTTGGTTGCCAATGTATTGAAACATTCATTGAGCCGCAGCAACAATTCATTCAATTCGGTGTCGGGGTTAAATGTGTGTAGGCAGATGCGTAGCCGTTCCTGACCTTCGGCCACCGTTGGCGACAGGATGGGGCGCACATCAAAACCATTGGCCTGCAAGTGCGCCGCCACGGTTTTGGTGCGGGCATTGCCCCCGATTTTCACGGCTTGAATCGGGCTTTCACTGTCAATGAAATGCTCCGAAATACCGGAAAAACTGCGGTACGCTTGTCGGAATATTTGTATTTTTCCGTGAAGCTGTTCCTGCAAGTGCGGGTTTTTGCGCAAGAAGCGGAAGGCTTCCTCAATTGAAACCAAGCTGTGCAGCGGCAACGCGGTTGTGTAAATGAGCGGACGTGCAAAGTTGACCAGATACTCAACCAGCGTATCAGAACCGGCAATGCACGCGCCGTGTACGCCAGGGGCTTTGCCAAAGGTGTATATCCGCGCAAAAATACGTTCTGAAAGTCCTGACGCACAGGCAATTCCGTTGCCGCCCACGCCCCAGATTCCGGTGCTGTGCGCTTCGTCCCAAATCAGGTTGGCCCCATGTTTTTCGCACAAGGAAATCATTTCCCGCAATGGCGCAAAATCGCCATCCATGGAATACACCGATTCGGCAACCACGAAAACATCGCCGATAGCTTTCCGCAGTTTTTTTTCCAAGTCATTCAAATCATTGTGCCGGAACGAAAAGTGCCTCGCAAAACCAAGCCGGATGCCTTCCTTGAGGCTGGCATGGATGTATTCGTCGTGGATAACCGTGTCGCCGCGCTGCGGAACTGAGGCCAGCAGGGCGGTATTGGCGGCGTAGCCCGAATTGAAAACCAGTGTCTTTGCAGCATCGAAAACCCGTGCCAGTTTTACTTCCAATTCGCTGGCAAACAGCGAGTTGCCGGTAATGAGCCGTGAGCCGGTCGCGCCATTCCCTATGCCGGGCATTGCGGCATAGGCCGCTTGGATGCGCCGGTGCAATTCGGCGTTGCGTGCCAAGCCCAAATAATCGTTTGAGCAAAAGTCGGCTGTGCTTGGCGGCGGCACGCTGAGGTGGCGCAGGTTGCCTTCGGCCTGCCGCTGGCGCAGTTTTTTATTCAGTTTTTCCTCAATGTCCATGTGCTGTTTAAAATTCCGAATCGGCTGCCTGTCAGGATCATCCGTTTTGGTTTGGTTGGCGAAAATACATTTCATCCGGTACAATGGAAAAGCCCCGGAGTGATTTGGCTTTCAATGCTGCCCTTATCGAGCTACCTTTGTGCTTTGTTTCTTATTTCATCAACTTCACCCATCAAAACACCATTTCTAATTATGCGTTCAAACCGAATTATGCCGATTGTTTTGTTTTTCGCCCTATTTCTTTCAGTGTCAAGCGTTCATGCGCAGCAGCAATGGAGCTTCGGCCCGCGCTTGGGTGTCAATTTTTCCCGTATCATCGGCGATGCGCCCAACAATGGTTTCCTGCCCGGTTTTGCGGGCGGCTTGTACCTCATGTACAGCGACGTGAACCACTTTGGCATTTCGGGCGATTTGCTGTACTCACAAAAAGGCGGTAAATATGATTTCAGTGGCAACATATACGACCAGCGGCTCAATTACATTGACATTCCGGTGGTAGCGCGGTATTTCCTGAACATGAAGGGCGAGTTCAGGCCCAACCTGTTTCTGGGAGGCAATGCCGCCTTTTTATTGAATGGAAAAGCCAAAAACCGCTCCCTCAACGGTGCGCAGCTGCCAGATGTGGATAACACCGCCGACTTTTCAAGCGTGGAATTCGGTCTTGTGGCGGGTATCGGCTTGAATTTCAAGATTGCCAAGAGCCGGTGGGTGCAAACGGATTTCCGCTACCAGCAAGGTCTGACTTCAATCCAGAGTCCCGGTCGCAACAACGCAACGCTGGCCATCCTGTTTGCGTATGGCATCGGCTTGGGTAAAAATTCCGGCGAATAGTATCTTTCGAAAAGCCCAAACCCGCTTGCCTGCCGCTGTCATTTGCGGCAGGCAAGCGGGTTTGGGCTTTTATTTCAGGGTGTACGCCGTGCCGCCGGGCTGCGTTACCGGCAGCAGTACGTCGCCATTCACCAAGTCCATGAGCAGTTTGGTGGCGCGGCGTTCGGAAATGTTGAGCAGTTTGGCGAAGCGTTTGGGCGTGATGCTATCATTGGCTTTCAGGTATTTGAGTACCGATTTCACGTGTGCCGACTGTAGCAGCTTCTTATCCGGTTTGGTGGCCGTTTGCGCCAGTTTTTTGCCGGTCAGTTTGCCCGTCGGCACACTCTTGTCGGCCATCCGCACGTATATTGTCTGCTTGCCGTCCGGTTCCTGCACCGTGTGCGGCTTATTTTCGCTTTCGGCAATGAGGAGGCGAAGGACTTTTTTGCTTCCCAAAGATTCCACTTTGTAGCTCACTGGCAGCGGCGGTTGGCAATGCACATCCGAGGCCTCCTCAATTTTGCCCATCTCATCGCCCTCCGAGGCGATGCCGCAGACTTTCCCGTCGTCGGCCACGCCAATCAGTAGTGTGCCGCCGCTTGTGTTGGCAAACGCAACCAGCGTCTTGGCGATTTTAACGGCACTGTCAATCGTGCTTTTAAATTCCAAGCTGTTGCTTTCGCCTTGCGCAATGAGTTCCTGAAGGGTCAAGGGGTTTGGGGTTTTCAAAAGATACTATTTTCAGGACTTCCGCTTTGTAGCTCCGAATGTTATTCGGAGGCGCAGCCTGTTTTGACCCAGTTAAACTGGTCGTCACACTCCGAATAACATTCGGAGCTACGCATTCGCTAAATCATTCTTAAACGACTGCCTCGGCTTCAGGTTCAGCGTCTGGAATAGTTGCTTGTCGGCATCGGTTTCCGGATTTGGCGTGGTGAGCAGTTTGTCGCCGGCGAAGATTGAATTGGCTCCGGCCAGAAAGCACAACGCTTGTTCCTCGGTGTTCATGCGGATGCGTCCCGCCGAGAGGCGCACCATGGCGCGGGGCATCAGGATGCGCGCTGTGGCAATCATGCGTACCATTTCCCAAACTGAAACCCGTTCTTGGTCTTCCAGCGGCGTGCCTTCCACGGGAACCAGCGCGTTTACTGGCACCGATTCGGGGTGTTGGGGCAGCGTGGCCAGTGTGTGCAGCATCCCGATGCGGTCATCCACTGATTCGCCCATACCGATGATGCCGCCTGCGCACACTGAAATGCCCGATTTGCGCACGTTTTCAATGGTTTCCAGTCGGTCGCCGTAGTTGCGCGTCGTGATAATTTCGTCGTAAAACTCCGCGCTGGTGTCAAGGTTGTGGTTGTAGGCATACAGCCCGGCCTGTTTCAGTTTGGTGGCCTGTTCGGGCGTGAGCATCCCGAGGGTGCAGCACACTTCCATGCCCATGCCGTTCACGCCTTTCACCATGTCGAGCACCTTGTCGAAATCGCGGTTGTCGCGCACTTCACGCCAGGCGGCCCCCATGCAAAAACGCGTGCTGCCGTTTTCCTTGGCGCGGCGGGCGGTTTCCAGCACTTCGCTGGTTTCCAACAATTTATGGGCTTTCACTTCGGTGTGGTAGCGCGCCGCTTGCGGGCAATACGCGCAATCTTCGGGGCAGCCGCCCGTTTTTACAGACAATAATGTGCACACCTGCACTTCCTGCGGGTCGTGGTGCTGCCGGTGGATGGTAGCAGCGCGGAAAATCAAGTCCAACACGGGCGAATTGAATATATCGGTGATTTGCTCGCGGGTCCAGTCGTTGCGGATCATGTTGATGTCTGGTTTTGGGTGAGGCCGCAAATATACCCGGTTTTCCATTGGAAATAGTATGTCTGGGAAACGCGAAACCCACGGGGATTGCGGAAATATGCTGTCTTCGCAAGGGTAGCTGGACTTTCCAAGTCCAGCGGGTGCGGGCGGTGCGGTTTTTTAAAACCGCTTGGCTGGTGAGCGGCACAGGCGGGTTTGGCCTTTGCGGGAGATACTATTTTGCTTTTGGCTTCAACACGGTTGAATGGAGCAGCCTGACTTTCCAATCGTTGCCTTGCTTCACCAAAAAGGCACTTTCCAGCCATTGGATGTTTCTTTTCTGTCCGTTGACAACCATGTCGGCTGCGTTGTTGTAGGCCACCCATGCCGAATTTCCCTCCACTTCCGTTCGGATGAAATCCAAACGGTTTGTCCTGCTGAAACTGACGGATTTCAACGGGGCCAGTTTATTGGCAAGTGTGTCCAGGTTCCAAACTTCGCCGTCTTCAAGCAGCAGGAAATCCTTGGTCGAATACTGCGCAATCATTTTTGTGTCCAATGCCGCGATACCGTCAAAAAGCTTGATTACAGCCTGATTGACTTTTATCTGTTCGCTGTTGCTGTTTCCGGTTTGCGCACTCAAATATGTCGCCGTCACAAGCAGGAATGACAGCAATAAGAAAGGTCTTTTCATGATGGGTTGGATTGACGGAAACGGATGGTCATTTGAATTACCGGCCAAAGGCCGCCCGCCACAGCCAAGCGGCTGGATTGATGGTGCTTCCCCTACTTTTTCTCCATATCCAGAAAGTGCATGAACGTGTCGCCGCGCAGGCCCAAACGGATGGTTTCGAGCGGAATAATCTCATTGGGCGATATGTTGCCCACGTTCACATTGGCGCCGAGCAGCTTGATGAACCACACTTGCTGGGCCTTTTGCGGGGCTTCCCAGATGATTTTTTCGGAGGGGATTTTGGTCAGGATTTCCTCCACCAGACCCGAACGCACCTCGCCCGTGGAGCGGAACAGACCCACGTTGCCGCCTTCGCGCGCCTCGCCGATCACTTTCCACGCACCAGCATCCAATTCCTTCTGCATCAGGGCAATCCATTTGTAAGGCGGAATTATTTTCTGGTCGTCTTTGGAGCCTACTTCCGACAAGACCGTGGCACGCGTGGCCAGTTTCACAATGTATTCGCACTTTTCGTCGTGGTTCATTTCCAGCGAGCCATCCGACACTTCGGCATAAGACAATTGGTATTTGTCCAGGATGCGCAGGTATTCATCGAATTGGTTGCGGATAATCAGGGCTTCGAAAAGCGTGCCGCCGAAATAGACCGGAATGCCAGCATTCTGGTAAAGGTCAACTTTTTGTTTCAGTTGCGGCGTGAGGTAGGATGTGGCCCAGCCAAGCTTGACAATATCCACGTATTCGCTGGACGACTGGATAAAGTCTTCGGTTTCGCGCAGGCTCAGGCCCTTGTCCATGGCCATGGTCATGCCATCTTCGCGGGGTTTTACGGTACGTTCGGGCAGTTGGCTGATGTCGTAATTTTTCATGCGTTAGGTTTGGGTGAATGCACCTGCCGTTTGCCGTTTTCAGTCTGTACGTTGAAGCGTTTAGCCAGAGGAAACCGCTTTTTCGGTTGAGCCGTCACGAAATAGTATCTTCCGAAAACGCCAAACCCGCCTGTTTTTTCAACGGCAAACGTAGCACGTGCTGCCTACCGGCGGTGCTGGTCAATGATCTTGTACAATGCCTTTTGGGTTTCGAGTTCGGGAAAAAACTCAAAAAGCATCGGGTGCTGATCGTAGCCCAAAAGTAGCGCATTTTCCAGATATTGAAACGCCTCCTTGTATTTTCCGGCGTTTATCAGGTAGGCGGTGGCGTAGTAATACAGTTCGGCTTCTTCGGGCAGCTCGTCAATGCCTTCGTTGATCAGGTCAACCGCTTTCTCGTAATCGCCCTGCTCGTAGTGCAGCAGCGACCACTCCACCCACACCTCCGGGCTGGCCGAGTCAAGGTTGGCGGCGTGTTCGTAGGCTTCCATGGCCGACACCATGTTGCCCACCTGCGCCTCGGCGTGGGCCAGGCCCAGCCAGTAGCCCGCCACATCGGGATTGAGCTGGATGGCCTTGCGGAAAAAATGCGTGGCCTCGAACCATTTTTCCTGCTCGTCGAGGCACACGCCCACGCCGTACCAGCCTTCATCCCAGAGTGGGTCTATCTTGATTGATTTCTGGTAGAACTGCTTGGCCTTGTCGTACTGTTCCAGCCGCTCGTAGGCTGCGCCGAGGCAGCAGTGCGTGTCGGGGTTGGGTTTTTCGTGGGCAATTGTTTTTTCGTAGCATTCCCTTGCCGGTTCAAAGCTGCCGAGGTTCATGTGGGCATTGCCCATGTTGTACCAGGCCGCCGCAAAATCATCTTTTATCAGCGTGGCGTATTCGTAGGCATGGAGGGCATCCTGAAACCGGTCCAGTTTGCTGTAGGCGATGCCCAGGTTATACCAGGCGTTGTGCGAATACGGATCCTTGTCAATGAATTGCTGGTAAAACACAAGGCTTTGCTCCAGTTGGCCGGTAAGGTCGAGGCAGAACGCGAGTTCGTACAGGGCCTGCTCGTGGTTCAGGTTGTGCGAGATGGCATCCTTGTAGGCTTCCACCGCCTGGTCGTATTTCTGCCACTGCTGGTAGGCCCAGCCAAGTTGGAAATAAATCTCATCCTTGGCTTCGGCCCAGGGCAGTATCCGGTCAAAAATCTCCACCGCCTGCTCGAATTCATTCATCGAGGCGTAAACAGCCCCCTGCATCATTGAAATATCCACGTTGTGCGGATGAAACAGGGCGGCCCGTTCCAGCACATCCAATGCATCGTCGGGGTGGCCGGTGTCGGCGAGTGCCTGCGCCTGCTGCACCATGATTTCGGTCGAATACGGATACTGCCCCAGCGCCATTTCGCAGGCTTCCAGGGCTTTGCGGTAATTTCCGCCCTCCAAGTATTCATGGATGATGGTTTCGTAGTCTTCCAATTCCAGAAAAATGTTTTCCTCGTTGCGAAGCATTTCCTCAAAACGCCGCACCCCATTGCCACGCCCTTCGCCTTCCTTGTCAATAAAATCCTGTTCCATAAAGCAATGTTAAAAAAAAGCCCCCAAGGGGGAGTTTTGAAAATAGTATCTTTTGAGAAGCCCAAACCCCTCCGGTCAAAAGCCCCCTCCGTTGGGGGAGGTCTCTTTTGCCTTTCAGGGGTTGGGGGGCTTCCGCATCAATTCCGCGCACGCCCAGTCCAATGATTCCTCCAAGGTGCGGAAGGTGAAATCCAGTTGTCGTTTTATTTTGTCGTTTTTGAATACGTACCGCGTTTGTGAAAGCCGGGCCGTTTCGCGTGTGATGAGCGGCTCGCCTCCGGTAAACAAAGTTTTCAGCTTTTCCATTCTCCACGCCACTTGCGCCATCCACGGCCGGGCTTCCCAAGGCGGTGGCCGCTTGCCAAACCGGCGGGCCATTTGGGCCAGCAAGTCGCGGTAGGGCACGGTTCCTGCGTTCAAGATAAATCTTTCGCCGGTGATTTCTGAGTTTGCCAGCAAAAAAATGGCCAAGGCCACATCGCGCGCATCCACGTAATTAACGCTGCCGGGCGGATAAAATTTCCTTTCGGCCAGCGCGTAGCCAAACAACTGCGTGCTGCTGCGCTGCCACTGGCCAGGCCCCAGCACCACCGACGGGTTTACGGCCACGGCGGGCAAGCCTTCGGCGGCGGCGCGCCACACTTCCAGTTCGGCCAGGTGCTTGGTTTTGGCGTAGTTGGCGTTGAGGCTTGACTCTTCCCAGTGTCCGTTCTCGTCAATCTCGACGGTGTTTTTGCCGCGTCCCAGGGCCGCGACCGAACTGACGAAGCAGAATTTCCGCACGCCTTTTTCCAAGCACACATTCACCAGGTTGGCCGTGCCTTCCACGTTGGTCTTGAACATTTCGCGCTGCCGGGCGGGGGCATACGAAACCACCGCCGCCGAATGCACCACCACATCGCCCTTGCGGATGGATTGGGCAAGCAGCGGCACATCGAAGATGTCGCCCTCAACCCACTCGATGCGGTGGGCAATGTCTTTGAGCAAATCTATGTCGCTGCCGGAACGGCGCAGGGCGCGGACGGAGTGGCCTTTTTCCAGAAACTCGCGGGCCACAAAACTGCCCACCAGCCCATTGGCACCGGTGATGAAAACCATATTGCTGTCTGTTTTGTGCGCCACCGGCGCAAGCGGATGCCCGCGTTGCTGCGGAAATAGTATCTTTTAAAATGCCTAAACCCGATTTGTCTTTCTCGCCCTTGTGGATGTTTTCACCCGCAAGCACCCCACACTCCGGAGCGAATAAAAGATCACAGGCAGTTACAAAAAATGACGTGCAGTCGGTGTGATAAATATCCGCTTTATCCTTTTCCCCAATAGATACAGCAGATAAAAGACAATTGTTATCTCAGTCACATTCAATACCAAGTCAGCCAAATTAAATATCCCCATTTTCCACCATCGGTAAAGAAAATCGGAATAAATGAAATCAACCACGTGGTACGGGGGATAAAAGTGATTGATTAGATTCCCCAAGCCACAACCCAATGCGACAGCAATCAATGTTTTCAAAACTTTATTTTGCAACACGTGGAAAATAATGCTGTACAGGAGTATGCTACCTAACATCTTGAACCAAGAAGTAAAATGGTTTGAAAATGATATTGTGATGGTTTCATACATGGTTTCAATACAAAGCACAAGCAACAGGTAGATTGCCAAGCCAATCACAATCTTCCATGCCAGTTTGAGTGTTGCCTTCTGAATCAATAAAAGGTATGTGCCTATAGTGATGGCAGCCAAGGCAAAACAGACGAGTTTGGTGTTGGCCTTGTTCACCTCTCCAAAAACAAATTCCGCTTGCCCGCCCATTGCGCCGAAATTATAGGTGAGGTACAGATATAATTTTTCGCCCGCTATTCCGACCTCCTCGTTGTACGGCAGCAGCCAACAAGCCATCATTTTGGTGATTAGATCGGATAGAAACACCCCGAAGATTATAAAAAAATACTTTTTATGCGCCTGTAAAAATTGATTCATGTATTTTCATTTTGGGAACGGATATGCTATTTGAAAGTATAAGTGAACGGTCACTTTTTCATTCCTTCGGCCTTCATGCCGTCAATCATGGCTTGGATGTGCTTTTCGGCACCGAACATATTCTGGAATGCGGCCACAATGCGGTGTTCGCCATCGAGCAGGTAGGTGATGCGCTTGTTCATGCCGATGAGTGGGATTGTGGCATCGTACTGCTTGGCCACCTTGCCCGAGCCGTCAGACAGCAGTTCGAAAGGCAGTTTGTGGGCGGCCTTGAACTTGAGGTGCGTGGGTATGTCGTCGCGGCTGATGCCCAGCACGGCGATGTCCAGGTTGCGGAATTCGGCAAACTGGTCGCGGAACTCGCAGGCTTGCTTGGTGCAGCCCGCCGTGAAATCCTTGGGGTAGAAATAAATGATGCAAGGCTTGCCATGCTGGTCCAGGGAAAGCGTGAACGTTTCGCCGGAAGTGGAAGGCAGTGAAAAGTCGGGTGCGGCACTGTGAATGGGAAGCGGCATGGTTGGTGGTTTTGGGTTATGGATACCCGAAAATCGGGATTCGGGAATGCGGCTATGAACGTCTTTTTGCGGCCTCAAGGTAAGGATTTCTTGGAAAACGAGCGGCAAAACCGGTGCGTTTTCCGGGTTGTCAGCCGCCCAGATGTTGGGCAATCCGGTCAAGATAATCATCGGCAAGCCCTTTGAGCAGCGTTTCGGGTGGCAGCAGGCCGAGCATTTTCTCAACCACCGGGTTCTGGCCTTCGCACACCACCAGCCGGTTGGCAGCGGGCTGCCAGAGTTTTTCGAGCAGCGGCCGCAGGCTGCCCAACTGTCCCGCCCCGGCCTTGACCACAACCACCGATGTATCCGCTTGCGACAGCAAATCAACCGCATGACGCACGGTGAGTGGTTCCGAATGGTTGTCGCAGTCGTAAACCAGGATGCCGGGCAGGCGGGTTTGGACTTTCTGGAAGATACTATTTTGGTAGGTAAACGGAACCGTATCGCTGAGTTCGACGTACAAAAGCAGATTCATTGGGCGGGGTTGTGGAAAAAAAAGTGAACGGAAACGGGATGGGCATCCGTGGCTTGGTAACGAATTCGGGCGTGGTTGTGTTCTGTGCTTTAGCGGGTTGGCAGAGAATGACCGCCAGAAATTTGCTTTTGACGATTGTAATTTTCTAATTTTGCCTGTCCGGATGCCATAACCCGGCAAACAACCCGGATTTCCCCACCACTTGCACCGGTTTTATTTTTAAAGACGAGAGAATACTTCCCCAAACTGAGCAGCGTGGCATTATAAATTCATGAGAGATTCCAGAAGGTTCGTCATCCAAGCCATTTTCATCGTGGTTGGCGCGGTGTATTTGATCCGGCTTTTTTACCTGCAAGTCATAGACGACAACTACAAGGCCCGCGCCGACGACAATGCCATCCGGCGGGTGGTGGTGCATCCGCACCGCGGCCAAATCCATGACCGCAACGGCAAGCTGATCGTGATTAACGAGGCGGTGTATGACATTTCCGTGATTCCGAAAAAGGCCAGCATTACCGACACGCTGGAGTTTTGCCGCGTCATGGCCGTGTCGCGGCAGTATTTCGACTCGGTGATGACCCAGGCCGCCAAGTATTCCAAAGTCAAGCCGTCGTCGTTTCTCAAGCAGATTTCGGTGGCTGATTTTGGCCGCATCCAAGACCGCCTCATTGACTATCCGGGCTTTTTCTACACCACGCGCATTGTGCGCCACTACCCGCACCCCACTCTGGCCAATGCGCTGGGCTACATTGCCGAGGTGAGTCCGAAAAAACTCATGAACCAGAACTATTACCAGCAGGGCGATTACGTGGGCATCAACGGACTGGAATCGTTTTATGAAAAGCAACTGCGCGGCCAGCGGGGTGTGCGCTACGTGATGGTGAACGTGAACGGCGTGGAAAAAGGCGCGTTCCGGGGCGGCAAATTCGACACCACGGCGGTGACGGGCGAAAGCCTGGTTTCCTCGATTGACCTGGACCTGCAACTGTTTGCCGACAGCCTGATGCAGCACAAAATAGGCAGCATTGTGGCCATTGAGCCGTCCACGGGCGAGATTCTGGCCATGGTTTCGGCTCCGTCATACGACCCCAACTTGCTGGTGGGCCGCACGTTTGGCAAAAACTACACGACCTTGCAAAAAGACCCGCATTTGCCCATGTACAACCGGCCTATCCAGGCCGTGTACCGGCCCGGTTCCATTTTCAAGGTCATCCAGTCGCTGGTGGGCTTGCAGGAAGGCGTAATCACGCCCGAGTCGCAGTTTGGCTGCGTGCAGTTTCCCATGAAGTGCCACGAACACCCGCACGGCCACAACGACTTGCACAATGCCGTGCAATGGTCGTGCAACCCGTATTTCTACAACGTTTACCGCCGCATTATCTATTCGCGCCCTACCGGCAACAACTGGCGCGATGCGCAGGTGGGGCTGATGACGTGGCACAAGCACGTGAAAACCTTCGGCTTCGGCACCAAGCTGGACGTGGACATACCCAACGGGCAGCGCGGCTACGTGCCCGACACCGCGATTTACAACCGGTTCTACGGCAAGTCGCGGTGGCAGTTTTCCAATTTCTACTCGGTCAGCATCGGCGAGGGCGAACTGAACGTGGTGCCGATCCAGATGGCAAACCTGGCGGCCACCATCGCCAACAAGGGCCACTATTACACGCCGCACCTAGTTAAGAGCGTGAGCAATGGCCAGCCGCTGCCGCAGTACTTGCAACGCCACCAAACCAGCATCGACAGTTCGTATTTCAAGTATATCATTGATGGTATGGCCGATGCGGTGCGCCGGGGTACGGTGTGGTCCAAGGCGCGGATTGATAATATTGTGATTTGCGGCAAAACCGGAACCTCGCAGAACAAGAAGGGTGAGAAAGACCACTCGGTGTTTGTGGCGTTCGCCCCTAAGGACAATCCGAAAATCGCGCTGGCGGTGTACGTGGAGAATGCCGGTTTCGGTGGTTTCGCCGCCGCCCCGATTGCTACACTGGTGATTGAAAAATACCTGAAAAAGAAAATAGTGCGCCGCAACCTGGCCGATTTCATGATTCAGCGCGACTATATGCCCAAATTGAAAGCGGAAAAGGCGGCGGAAAAGAGGCGGGAGGACAGCACGGCGGCCATCCGAAAGCCGCTGCCGAGAATCAAGCCCTTGCAGCCGCTCAAGCCCGCTATTTCGCGCAGCAAACCCATCGTGGTGAGCAACAGGACACTGCCGAAAAACAATTAGGCCGGCTACGAAAATAGTATCTTTAAAAAAGCCGAAACCCCCCATTTTCCATTCCGCATTTTTTATTCTTCACTGATATGCTTCAAGGCCAACCACATCCCGGACAGGAACTGAGTACCGGCCGCATTGACTGGATCACGGTGGCCTTGTATGCCGCCTGCGTGGTGGCGGGATGGTTCAATATTTTTGCGGCGGTGTATGACCCCGAATTGCAGCAGAGCATTTTCGATTTCAGCATCAACTCGGGCAAGCAACTGATCTGGATTGGTTCGGCCCTGGTGCTGATTGTGCTGATCATGGTCGTGGATTTCAAGTTTTTCGAGGCATTCGCCTATATCCTTTACCTTATCGTTTTGGTGGCGTTGATCGGCGTGATGCTGCTGGCCCGCGATGTGAACGGGGCCAAGGCGTGGTTCGAAATCGGCAGCATCCGCATCCAGCCTTCCGAATTCGCCAAATTCA
>JAYWIH010000215.1:0-23565 GCA_043789005.1 Sphingobacteriales bacterium | reverse complement strand
GCAGCAGGCGGCGGCTGTTGAGGATGACCATGGGCAGGATGGGCGTTTGGGTTTCAACGGCCAGCCGGAACGCGCCTTCGTAAAAGGGCAGCAGCGTGGTATCGCCGGTATTCATGCTGCCTTCCGGAAAAATGAACACCGAAATGCCCTGCCGCAGTTTTTCCTTCAGTGCGTTCATGCTCTTGATCCGGCTGGCAATGCTGCTGCGGTTCACCACCACCACCACGTACGGATACAGCCAGCCAAATACCGGAATCTTGCGCATCTCCGATTTGCCCAGCGGGCGGCACTGGCCCGGAATGGCGGTGACAAAAGCGGGCGAATCGAGGTACGAATTGTGGTTGGCCACGTAAATGTACGGGCGGCGGCGGTCAATGGAGCGGCGGTTGACGGTGCGGAACCGGATCAGGCTGGTGAAGCCGAAACCGTGGCCCCAGATTTTGAGGAAAAAGTAGGCGATGCGGCCACCCAGTTTCTCGCCCAGCAAAAAAGGCAGCGTTACCAAAGGCAGCGAAACCGTCATGATGAGGCAAAACGTGGCAACCGCCCAAGCCAGGTACAATTTCAATAAGGCGTTTTTCAGCAGTTGCATGGCGGTTTTTTTGTCTTGGCTGTCTTTGGGCACAAATCGGGGTTTGGTGTTTTTAAAAGATACTGTTTCAACCTCACCCCCAGCCCCTCTCCTACTGGGAGGGGGGCAAAGCCCCGGTTACCCATTCACTTTATGCTGCTCATTGTCAGCCGGTTGGCCAGCATCAATGTGATGGTACGTGCCAAAAGGCGAATTGCGGTGGTGCAGCCGGATGGCACGCAGCGAAAGCCACACCCCCAGCAACAGCGACAGCAAGCCGCCAAAGGCGATGAACGGGATGTTTTCCACAAAAAAGAAAAAATCGTACGCGGCATGGAGCAGCGTGGCCGCCGCCAAGCCGATGAGTTTATACACGCTGATGAAATGCTGGTGCTTGAACTTGGCTAGGCCCACGAAATAACCCATGGCCACGGCAAAGGTGGCATGGGCCGGCACGGCGGTCAGCATCCGCAGCAGTGCCACTTCCAAGCCGCCATCACGCACGTAAAAAATGTTTTCGAGCGTGGCAAACCCCATGGCAATCATCACCGCGTAGGTAATGCCGTCGAAAGGTTCGTTGAATTCCTTTTTGCGGTAGGCAAACCAGACAAGGAAAATGTATTTACTCCATTCCTCGGTGAAACCCACGGCCAACGCGTGCCCGAATGTGCTTGTGATGCTGCTTTTCAGGTTCCAATGCAGCAACTGGCCGAAAAAACCGTAGAGGAAACTGCCGGTTTCCTGCAACAAAAGTGCCGCCAAAACGCTCAGGATACCAATGAAAAAAGATTTCACGAGCAGGTGCAGCGGCTCCTTGTCGAGCTTGTCCTTTTCGTACACGAAAATGGCGATGGCCAATCCGGGGGCGATGGCCAAGGCGAGCAGGATAAACGTCATGTCGGTCGGTATCGCGGTTCCGGGTTGTGGATTCGGGGCGTTCAGATTTTAAGCCAGCCAACACAAAGTTACGCAGGAATCCCTTCTAAACAGCGGCTCGCGTGGGGGGTTCCGGCAGATTTCCGTACCTTAATCGCGCCATTGGAAGGCGGAAACCGAAATAACCGGTATGGGTCACGACGAAAAGATAGGCAGGCTGTTGGCGCAATTGGAAAAACTGGGCGAAACCGCCATCCGGCAACAGCAGGAAATTGCGGCCTTGCGCGGTGAAATGGCCGAATTGGTGAGCCAAAGCCTGAGCCGTGGGCTGCCCGATCCGGTTTCCGGGGATGTTGCGCCGCAAAACAGCAGCGTACCGCCTGCCATTCCTGAAAATAGTATCCCCGAAAAAGCCGAAACCCCCGTACCTGAGCCGCCGGTGCTGGCGCGAATGACGGCTCCCGGCGTACTGCCCAAAAACACCGCAACAGCATCGCAACCGAAGCCGCTGCAAAACTGGGAAGCTTTTGTGGGCGGCAACCTGATTAACAAAATCGGGATTTTCATTCTGGTAGCGGGCTTGGGCATTTTTGTGAAATACGCGATTGACAACAACCTGATTGGCCCCGTTGGGCGGGTGGCCTTGGGCTACGCCGCCGGACTGGCCTTGCTGGGTGTGGCCTACCGCCTGAAAGCCAAGTACCTGTCGTTCAGTGCCGTGCTGCTGAGTGGTGGCGTGGCCACGCTGTATTTCACCACGTATTTCGCCTACGATTTCTACGCCTTGCTGCCCCACGCGCTGGCATTTGCGCTGATGGCGGGCATCACCGCTTTCACGGTTTACGCGGCCACGGCCTACAACCAGCAGGTAATCGGGGTGATGGGTTTGGTGGGGGCTTACGCCGTGCCGATGCTGCTGAGCCAAAATTCGGGTCGGGTGGCGGTGCTGTTTACGTTTATCGGCTTCATCAATACTGGCGTGGCGGTGCTGGCCTACCGCAAAAAATGGCTGTGGATGAACGTTACAGCCTTCACGGTGACGTGGGGCGTGTTTTTGGCTTGGTATGCGTTTTCGTTTCAGCCCACCGAGCATTTTGCCATTGCGTTGGGTTTCGGGGCGGCATTTTTCATCACCTTCTGCGCCATTTTCGTGTTTTACCAGTTGCCTTACGACACCATTATCCGGTTCAACACCGTTTTTCTGCTGTCCAATACCATCTTCTATTTTTCGGTCGGATATTCGGCGATGAACCAAGCCGGTCATGGCGGCCAAACGGCTTGGTTCAGCTTGGCCATTGCGGCGGTTCACGCGGTGGTGGCGTGGCTGGTGTGGCGGCGGAAACTCTCGGAACCGGTATTTTATCTGGCTGTGGCGCTGGCACTTACGTTTGTGACGATGGCCGTGGACTTGCACTTTGGCGGACTTACCGTCACGCTGCTTTGGGCTTTGGAGGCGGCGGCACTCTGCTGGGTGGGCAGCCGCACCAAAGCCGGTTTTTACGTGTATGCCGCGCTGGTGCTGGTGGCGTTGAGCACACTAAGCCTGACGGATGCTTGGACAAGTGCCTACGCGAACAATGATCCGGTGGACATTTTTGCCAACCGGTATTTCCTGTCCGGTTTGGGTGTGCTGGCAACGCAACTGGCCATTGCGTGGATGATCAAAAAAGACGCTTCCTTGCTGGCCGAGCCGTTCCGGTCGTGGCTTATCAATGGTTTGCTGGGGCTGGTGCTGGTTTTATTCTACGCCAATGTGTCGCTGGAAATCAGCCATCACTTTGATTACCAGATGCGTTCAATGAAAATCTTTCGGCAATGGTCAATTCCCGGACACCAGAAACAAGTGTGGCTGCTCGTTTTCTCCTCGCTTTACGTGGCTGTGCTGGCTGGCATTGCCCTCCGCTACCTGAAATCAAAGGGCTGGTTTGCAACGGTGATTGCACTGGGCAGCCTGGTGGTGGCCTGGTGGTTTTTTGTCCAGCTAATTGATATCGAACCGCTTCGCGATGCATATCTGGCTGGCAACACACCGGTTTCCAAAGGCTGGATATTCATGCGTTACGCGGTTTACGGGTGCATGGCGGCCTGCCTGTTCCTGATGCGGAAAATCTCACACAGTCCACTGATGGGCAACAAGTCATTGCGCAATTACCTGTCCGTTCTCATTCATTTTTTTGCGTTGGGCGTGCTGAGTTTTGAACTGCGCAACCTGATCATGTTTGCCAGCCGCCAACCCGAAGAGGCCAGCCGCGCGTTTCTGCGCGCCGGCTTGAGCGTATTGTGGGGCAGCTACGCGTTGGCGTTGGTGGTGGCGGGCATCCGGCTGAAACAGCGTTTGCTGCGGCTACTGGGCATTTTCCTGTTTGCCATTATACTCGTCAAGTTGTTTCTGATTGACATCGGGCAACTATCCACTTTGGGCAAAATCATCGCTTTTGTGGCGTTGGGTATTTTGCTGCTTGTGATTTCGTTTTTGTACCAGCGGTTCAAGGATGTGATTTTGGCGGAGGATAAAACGCAAAAGCAAACCCTGTGACTTCCGTGAAACGGGCGGCAAAATAGTATCTTTTGGAAAGCCCAAACCCCCTTCACTGGCACACATTGCCGATTAATTTACTTAAACCACTTTTTCCACCAATACTGGAACACCAGCAAGCCCCAGATGCGGGCGTGGACATCTTCCGGGTTGGATGAGAAGAGTTTCTGCTTGAGTTTTCGCACTTCCACAACCGAAAAAATGCCTTGTTCGGCAATGAATTCATCTTTCAGCAAATCATCGGTAATCAGGCTTTTCAGTTCGTGGCGCATCCATTTGAGCAGCGGCACTTCAAAGCCATGCTTAGGGCGGTTGTAAAGTTCGGGCGGCAATAAGTCCCGAAACGTGTCCTGCACGATTTTCTTTTTCATCGTGCCGTCAATCTTGGCTTCGGTGGGCAGCGAAAAGGCAAACTCCACAACCGTGTAATCCAGAAACGGATTGCGCACTTCCAGCCCGTGCGCCATCGACATCAAATCCACTTTGGTGAGCATATCATTGGCCAGCACCAGTTCCACGTCGGTACGCAAAAACGCATTGAAATCGCTGCCTTCGGTGAGGTGCCGCAAAATAGTATCTTTTCGGGAGGCGAAAACCCCTCCCCCAACGGCCTCCCCCCAACCCCCTCCGAAAGAGGGGGCTTTTAAGGCTCCCCCTTCGGGGACGGGGGGGGCCGCCAACGCCTCGGCTTCTGCTTGACTGGCAAAGGTTGCCAGCCGCCAATAGCGGTCACGGGCGTTGAGCCGCGTGATTTCGGCGAATTTCTGCAACTGCCGGACGCGGTTGCCGAACGCCGAATTTCGCGATTTGGGCAGCGCATTCCAGAGGGTTTGGAGGTTTGAAACGATACTGTTTTGCCAGCCGCCCTGCCGTACCCGGTACTCGGCGGCGTGCTTGTTGTAGCCCGCAAAAATCTCGTCGGCACCGTCGCCGCTCAAGGCCACGGTCACTTGCTTGCGGGTGCGTTTGCTGAGTATATACACCGCCAACGCCGACGAATCGGCAAACGGCTCGTCGGTGTAATCGAGCATATCGAACACGTGTTCGAGCAAGTCCTGGTTGGTGAGCGAAAAAACAGTGTGGTTGGTGTTGAATTTCTTGGCGACGAGGTTGGCGTATTTGGTCTCGTCGAAAAACGGCTCGTCGCGGTAGCCGATGGAAAAAGTGTTCAACTGCAGCACGTGCCTGGATGCCAATCCCACAATCACCGACGAGTCAATGCCACCCGACAGGAAGGCACCCAGCGGCACATCGGCAACGAGGCGGCGTTGCACGGCCGCTTCGAGCAGGCCCATCAAAACCCCACCCCCAGCCGCTCCCCGCAAGGGAGGGGAGTTTTTGGCTTCCCCTTCGGAGACCGCGTACCACTTTTTCACTTCCATTTCGCGGCCTTGCAAGTGTATGTAATGGCCGGGAAGGAGTTTTTTCACGTCCTTGAAAATGGTGTCGGGGGCGGGAATGTAGTTGAGTTGCAGGTATTGTTGCAGCGAAACATGATCCAGTTCCTTGGGAAAGCCGAACACAAACAGGGCTTTCATTTCGGAGGCGAACAGCAGCCGGTCTTCGTCGAGGGTGTAGAGCAGCGGCTTCACGCCGAAACGGTCGCGGGCAATGAACAGGCTGCCGGTCTGGCTGTCGTGGATGGCGAACGCGAAAAAACCGTTTAAACGGTTTAGACACGCTTCCTTTTCCAGCGCGTACAGTTTCAGCAGCACTTCCGTATCCGAATCAGAATTGAATTCAACGCCCTGTTGCTGCAACGATTGCCTGATTTCGCGGTAATTGAAAATCTCACCGTTGAACACAATCGTGTACCGCCCCTGCTCGTCGGTCATGGGCTGGTTGCCGCCCTCGGTGGTGTCAATGATGGACAGCCGCCGGTGACCCAGCCCCACGTAATCATGCACAAACGTATTGCCCCGGTCGGGACCGCGCCGGTTCAGGGCTTCGGTAGCGTTCCAGAGTTTTATCTGGTACATGCGCCCTATCTCATTGAAAGCGTAAACGCCGGTGATGCCACACATAAGCTGCTTGCGGATTTATTGGTTGCGGGGCAAGATAAGCAATCTTGGAGAAAGGCGGGTTTGGCGTTTCTGGAAGATACTATTTCGCTCTGTCATCCTGATAAATAAGGAAGCGGGCGGCCAACTCTGGCAGAGTCCTAAACTCTGCCAGAGTTGAAGCAAGTGCAGGCCGGATTCCTCTTTAGCCGTAATGTCAAAGGGTTTGAGCTTTCCGAAGGATACTATTTTGAAAATGCGGGATTCTCAAACTTCCACCGTCCGCCTTTCCGCATTGCTTTGGTAGGCGGCTTTAATGACTTGGATCACGCGCAGGGCTTCTTCGGGTTGCACCAGCAGCGGGGCATTGGCGGTGATGGCGTGGTAAAGGTTTTCGTAGAACACGCGGTAGTTTCCAGGCACGGTTTCCACGCGTCCTTTCAGGTGCAGGCCGTTGATTTGCGTGTTCAGCGTTCCCCAGTCGCTTTCCGGTTCGGTTCCCCAGTGCGTTTCCAGCGGTGAGCGTCCTGCTTTCAGGGCTTCCTCCTGCGGGTCGTTGGTGCGCTTTATGAATGCGCCCTCGGTTCCGTTCAGCACATAACTCGGTTTGGGTTCGCGCACCAAGAAACCCGACCGCAGCACCACGCGGTGCGCGGCGTAGTGCAGTAATACATGGAAATTATCGTCCACAGTGCCGCCGCTGCGTTGCGCTAGGATTTCGGCGGTCACGGCTTGCGGCATCCCGAACAGTACCAACGCCTGGTCTATCAGGTGCGAGCCGAGGTTATACACGATTCCGCTGCCGGGCGTGGGGGCTTCCTTCCACGAGTTTTCAAGGTAGTTGCGGTAGCGGTCGTAGTTGGCTTCGTATTCCACCAAGCGGCCAAGCCACTGGTTGTCAAGCACCTTGCGCACGGTCAGAAAGCCGCCATCCCAGCGGCGGTTATGGAAAACGGTCAGGATGCGGTTGTGTTTCCCGGCCAGTCCAATCAATTGCCGGGCTTCGTCGGCGGTGGGTGTAAACGGCTTTTCGACAACCACATGCTTGCCCGCCAGCAGGGCTTGCGTACACATTTCAACATGGTACTGGGGCGGTGTGTTCACGATGGCCAGTTCAATGTCCGGATCGGACAGAATTTCATCCCACGCACGCACGCGCACGGCTTCGGGGAAGTCGGCCTTGGACTTTTCGGCGGTGCGTTCCATGATTTTCGCCAATCGGAAGCCGCCGTGCGACTTGAGCAGCGGCCCGTGAAACACCTTACCCGACATTCCGTAGGATGCCATGCCCGTTTGGATGATTTTGTCCATAAATTACAGTTGCCGGATGGTGAAACACCGCAAATAAAACGATTTTTCCTGTGCGGGGCGGCGCAAAAAATTTCGGGGCTGTTTCCAGAGAGGGGGTTTGGGCTTTTCGGGAGATACTATTTTACCGCCGCAGGCAGTCGGGTGCGGGGCAGATGAACCGTGAAAGTGGTGCCCAGACGCAATACCGAACCAACCGTGATTTCGCCTTGGTGGGCCTCGACGATTTTGCGGGTCAGGTGCAGGCCGATGCCGTGGCCGGTGGAAAAAAGCCGGGCATTTTCCGAACGGTAGAATGGCTCGAAGACATACGGCAGGTCGGTGTCGGCAATGCCGATGCCCTTGTCCGCAAATTCCAAGCGGATAGCATCGGGACGAAAAAAAACCCGCACGTACACCTTCTTGTCATCCGAAAACTTGCAGGCGTTTTCCATCAGGTTCAGGAATGCGTTTTTCAGCAGCCTTTCGTTTACTTTGAGTTCAAACAGGCTTTCCTCTTCGGGGGCTTCCGGAAAATCCATTACTGCGCCGTAGCCAGCGTGTTTTTTGAGCAGTTCGGCCTCGGCCTGCAAAAGCAGTTCGTCAATGCGGGCGGTTTTGAAAGACAGCGTGGACACATCCGAACTGGCCTGCGCCAAATCGAGCAGGTCGTTGGCCAAGTCGGTCATTTCGCGCACATCCTCCAGCACCGATTTCAGTATGCTACGGTATTCGCCCGCCGGGCGGTCTTGCAGTAGAGCCACTTCAATCTGCCCGCCCATGATGGTGAGCGGTGTGCGGAGTTCGTGGGAGGCATTGGAAACAAAGCTTTTCTGAATCACGAACGATTGCTGCAACCGGCTGAGCATCCGGTTGAAAGTGGCGGCAAGCTGGAAAATCTCGTCCTTTTCGTTGCCCGCTTTCACCCGCCGCGTGTCCAAGGTCTCCACATTGATTTTTTCCACCTGCAGTATCACGTCGGTGATGGGCCGGAGGGCATTTCCGGCAAAAATCCAGCCCGAAATCACAATCACGCCCACACTCGTGACCCAGCCGGCCAGCAAAATAAGCAGCAGGAAATTGAGCTTGCTCAACCCGTAGCGGTCAATGGCCGACACGCTCACCACGATTTCGCGGTTTCGCTGGCGGATAAACAGGTACAGGTATTCGCGGTCGTTTTCCTGCTTGCGCAATTCGCGCAGCCTGCCTTGTTTCAGTTCGCGCAGTATTCCTGCCTTGAGTTTCACTTGGCGGTTGCGGCTGTCGTAGAGCAGGTTGCGTTGCGGGCCGAAAATGCTGAGTTGCTCGTCGAGCAGCAGCGTGGAGTCTTGCTGGTCAATACGGCGCAGGGTTTGGGGCGAAATCTGCTGGTTCGACTCAAAGAGCAATTGGGCTATCAGGCTGGCTTTTTCGCGCAGGCGTTCATAAAATTCCTTCTCCCGGTAATCAGCCGTAAGAAAATAAATGCCCGCCGCAAAGGCCAGCACCAGCGTGGCCACCAGGATTGCAAACAGAAAAGCCAGGCGGGTGCGGATGTTCATGTTGCAATGGCTTGGTTGCCTTTACTTGGTTGGCTGGCAGCGGGTTTGGTGTTTTCAAAACATACTATTTTCCCGGCGGCCTTTACTCGTCTTTGAGCATATAACCCATGCCCACAACCGTGTGGATGAGTTTTTTGTCGAAGTCGCGGTCAATTTTCTTGCGCAAAAAATTCACGTACACGTCAATCACGTTGGTGCCCGTGTCAAATGATATTTCCCAGACCTTCTCGGCAATGTCCACGCGCGAGACCACGCGTGCCTTATTGCGGATGAAATACTCGAGCAGGGCGAATTCGCGGGCGGTCAGGTCTATCTTCTTGTCGCCCCGCCGGGCCGATTTTTCATCGAGGTTCAGTTCCAAATCGGCCACTTTCAGCAGGTTGCCGCTCTGGTTGTGGTCCGAGCTGCGTTTGTGCAGCACTTTGATACGCGCCACCAACTCCCTGAATTCAAAGGGCTTTACTAGGTAATCGTCCGCACCGGCATCGAAGCCGTTCAGCTTGTCGTCGGTGTTGCCGAAGGCGGTGAGCATCAGCACGGGTGTCCGCACATTGTGTTTGCGGATATTGCGGCACACCTCAAAACCGTTGATTTGCGGCAGATTCACGTCCAGGATAATCACATCGTAGGGGTTGGAAAAGGCCATGCGCTGCCCAATGAAGCCATCGTAGGCCACTTCCACCTCGTAGGTCTGCTCCTGCAGTCCTTTTTGGATGAACGAAGCCACTTTGGGTTCATCTTCTACAACCAATATGCGCATGGGCGTTTCACTTTCGGGTTTGGCCGCAATATACTCAGGCAGCCCGACAAGTTTCCTTTGCGCGGTTGGTTTCAGTGTCCGTCCCATATTCATGGCTTGTTTGAAGTAAAAACCTAGCATTACAAAATGAATGCTTTGCGTGGTGCATCTGCCTGCCTCAAGACCTGTTTCCGCAAACGCCGGGCTTCCCGAAAATAGTATATTCCGGAAAGCCCAAACCCGCCTGTTTGCGATTTTTGCAAAGGCGACCCGCATTTGTTTTGAAGATAAAAGACAGGCGTTGAAACGGCTTCCCTTCCCGGTCTAATTCCATCCGCCACCCAAGGCCCGGTAAATGCTGATCATGGCGTTCATCTGCTGCATTCTTGTTTCGACCAGTTCAAATCTTGAACCCTGCGCATCCCGCTGGGTCAGCAGGACTTCCATGTAATCGGCCCTTGCGGAACTGAAAAGGTTGTTGGAAATCGTGATTGACTGCGTAAGTGCCTGCACTTCCTGGTTTTTCAGGTCGTAGCTCTGTTCAAGGTTGCTGATTTTGGAAAGTTGGTTGGCCACCTCGATATACGCTTTCAGCAGGGTGCGTTCGTACTGGTAAACCGCCTGTATCTGCCTTGCGTTGGCACTGGCATACGTTGCCTTAATAGCGTTCCGGTTCACCAATGGAGCCACCAAATCGCCGGCCAGCGCATACAGCAGCGACTGCGGGGCTTGTAACAGATACGACGGATTGAACGCCTCCAAGCCTATGGCCGCAGAAATGCGCAGCGACGGATAAAAGTTGGCCTTGGCCACTTTCACATCCAGCTTGGCGGCCGCCAGATCGAGTTCGGCCTGCCTTACATCCGGGCGGTTTGCCAATAGCTGCGAGGGCACACCGGCTTGGATGACACTTGGAACCACATTCGTGAACATATCGGCGTTGCGGGCCACGGGCTGCGGATACCGGCCCACCAGAAAATTAATCCGGTTTTCCGTTTCAACAATCCGCTGCCGGATGTTGTACTGGATGCTGCGGGTGTTGAGTACCTGTGCTTCAAACCTGCGTACCGCCAGCTCGGTGACCCGGGTCGATTCCTTCTGTAGCCGCACGATTTTCAGGGCATTGGTCTGAATGTCAATATTCTGCCTGACAATGGCCAACTGGCTGTCGAGTGCCAGCAGTTCGTAATACGACGTGGCGACTTCGGCAATCAGGTTGGTGACCATGAAATTCCTGCCTTCCATGGTGGACAGGTAGCGGTTCAGGGCCGCCTTTTTCGCATTGCGCAGCTTATGCCAGATATCCACCTCCCAGGTCGCAAATGCCTGCAGCACTGAATACGGCAGCGGGTCGGGCATTGCCTTGCCCGGCTCGATGTCGGTGGCGGCCTCGGTGGCTCCCCGGTAGGTGTAGCGGCCTGCCTTTGCAATCCCGGTCGTGCCCTGTAGCCCCACAAAGGGCAGGTACTCGCCTTTGCGAATCCTTATCTCATTTCTGGCAACCTGAATTTCCTGCAAGGTTATGTTCAGTTCCTGGTTGTTTTTCAACGCCGTGTCAACCAATGTTGCCAAGTAGGGATCCGTAAAAAAATCCCGCCACTTGGTTTTCACCGTGTTGGCAGAGTCCTGCAAGTTGTTGTAACTCGCGGGGACTGTCCGGTTCTCGGCCCTGTAAACCACAGACCGTGGTATGTTGCAGGCCGTGGCCAGCAGGAAAATGCAACTGCCTGCCAAACCGTTTATTATTGTTCTGTTATGCATGGTTGTTACTTTCTTCGGTTATGGGAAAAGCGTCTATTGTGTGAACCAAGCCTTCGGTCAGAGAGGAATCCTCTTCATCCTTGATCAGTTTGCGGCCCTCCGCAAGTGTGCCGAATATATAGTACAATCCCGGAATGATGATGACCCCGAAAATTGTCCCGAACAACATGCCGCCGAGGGCCGAAGCACCGATGGTACGGTTGCCGATGGCTCCGGCACCGGTTGCGGCAATCAACGGTATGAGTCCCGCAATGAACGCGAACGAGGTCATCAGGATGGGCCGGAAACGGACTTTGGCACCTTCAATGGCCGCTTCCAGAATCGTTGCTCCCTGGTGGTGTTTCTGGACGGCAAACTCCACGATCAGTACGGCATTCTTGCCTAGCAGTCCCACCAGCATGATGAGTCCTATCTGGGCATAGATGTTGTTTTCCAAACCCATGAGTTTCAGCAACAGAAACGAGCCGAACACCCCGACGGGCAGCGAGAATACCACGGCCAACGGGATGATAAAACTTTCATACTGGGCGGCCAGCACAAAGTAGACAAAGGCCAATACGATCAGGAACACATACAGAGCCTCGTTCCCCCTGATGGATTCGTCATACGAGAGACCTTCAAAGGCGATGTCATACCCTCTCGGCAAAGTCTTGCCGGCAACTTCCCGGATGGCTTGTATGGCATCGGCCGTGGTGAAGCCCTTGGCTGGCAGACCCTGGATGGCGGCCGAGTTGTACAGGTTGAAACGGGTGATCTCGTTGGGGCCTTGGCCTTTCTTCAGCTTCATGAACGATGAGTAGGGCACCATCTCGCCCCGGTCGTTCTTGACAAAAAGCTTCAGAAGATCGGATGGAAGCCTCCGGAAGCCGGGATCGGACTGCACATATACTTTGAAGAACTGGTTGAACTTGGTGAACCCCTGTTCGTAGGTGCTGCCAATCAGAATATTGAGGTTGTCCATCGCTTTCCCGATGGACACGCCTTTTTGCATGGCCAAGTTGTTATCAATCTCCAGTTCGTATTGCGGGTAATTTGCGGCGAAAAAGGTGAACAGGCCGGTGAGTTCCTTACGCTTGCCCAAATTACCCATGAACTCTTTGTTTATGTCATCAAACTCACGGTAGTCCGTATCGGTGGTCTTATCCAGTAAGCGCATCGAAAAACCGCCGGATGTGCCGAATCCCGGGATGGCGGGCGGTTCAAAGAATTCGACGGTGGCACCGAGGTTCTTTGATTTCTCCTCCAGTTCCTCCATGATTTCCTTGACGTTATGGTCACGCGCCGACCAGGTTTTCAGGTTGATCAGGCACGTGCCCGCATTGGATCCCCGGCCTTCGGTCATGATTTCGTAACCCGCCAAGGAAGACACCGATTCTATGCCCTCAACCTCCTTACAGATTTCCTGAAGGTTACGGGAAACCTGGTTGGTTTTTTCCAAGGTGGAACCCGGCGGTGTCTGGATAATGGCATAAATCGTACTCTGGTCCTCGTTCGGAATAAAACCTGCGGGCAGCACTTTACTCACATACACGGTGCCCAGACAGAACGCCACCAATATGCCCCACGTAACAACGCGTCGGCTGACAATCAACCTCAACAGGCCCACATACCGGCCCGTCAGTTTATCAAACCCCCGGTTAAAGCTGTCGAGGGCCTTGGTCAGCAGGTTTTTTTTCTTCGCACGTCCGTGGTTGTTTTTCAACAGCATGGCGCACAGCACCGGGGTAAGCGTCAGGGCAATCAAGGCCGAAATCACAATGGCACTGGCCATGGTAATGGAGAATTGCCGGTAAAACGTACCGACCGGCCCCGACATGAAGGATATGGGCAGAAATACCGACACCATGACGGCTGTGATGGCGATGATGGCCCCACTAATCTCGCCAAGCACTTTCCTGACCGCATTGAAGGGGGTTATGTGCGGCTCTTCCTCCATCTTGGCGTGTACGGCCTCGACCACCACAATCGCATCATCCACCACAATGCCGATGGCCAGCACCAAGGCAAAGAGCGTGATCAGATTGATGGAGATGCCGAAAAACTGGATCACGAAAAACGCCCCGACCAACGATACCGGAACCGCCAGAATCGGTATCAGGGTGGAACGCCAGTCGCCCAGGAAAATGAACACGACCAAGGCCACCAGAATAAACGCGTCGCGCAGCGTGTCAATCACCTGCTCGATGGACGCATCCAGAAAGTTGGACACGTCGTAGCTGATCTTGTAATCCACTCCCGGCGGGAAAGAGGCTTTCATTCCTTCGAGCTTCTTTTTCACTTCTTCAATCACATCACTGGCATTGCTGCCATAGTTTTGCCGCAATACAATGGCCGCCGACGCACGGCCATCCAGATTGGAATAGATGTCAAAGAATTCGCTTCCCATCTCCACCGTGGCTATATCCCTCAGGTGTATGCTTTCACCTTCAGAATTGGCTCGGACAATGATGCCCTCGTACTCTTGCGGCTTATCGTACCGGCCCTTGTAGGTGAGCACGTATTCCAGCGATTGGGCGGCTATGCCGGAACTCTGGCCAATCCGGCCCGGCCGGCCAATAATGCTCTGCTCCCCGATGGCCTTCATCACCTCCTCGACGGAAATGCTGTAGGCCCGCATACGTTCGGGGTTCAGCCAAACGCGCATGGCGTACCTGCGGCTACCCAGTATCTGCGCCCTGGCCACCCCTTTGATGCGCTGGATTTCGGGGATCATTTTGACCGTGGCGTAGTTGAAAAGAAATTTCTCGTCAATGCTCTTTTTCTCGGAAAAGAGGTTGACGTACATCAGCATACTGGGTTGGACGGGCGATATAATGACCCCTTCACGCTGCACTAACTCGGGCAGGAGCGGCATTACCTGATCCACCCTTGTTTTCACCCGGATAACGGCAACGTTGGGATCCGTACCAGGTTCAAAAATAATCCTGAGCGTAGCCTCACCGGCACTGGTGGCATCAGTGGCGATGTAACGCATATCTTGGACTCCGTTGATTGCCTGCTCCAGCGTGATCAGCGTGGACTTTACCAACACATCGGCACTGGCTCCGGGGTACGCAATGAATATGTTTACCGTGGTGGGCGCAATATCGGGGAATTGGGAAATGGGCAGCTTCGTGATGGCCAGCAGACCCACAAAGACTATCATGATTGATATCACGATGGCAAACACCGGCCTGTGTATGAATTTATTGAACATGTTTTCTTTTTTTAGGGTGTTTGATTATTCGGCGTACAAATCCAAATGAGAGATGACGGAATCCGGCTGCACGAACTTGCAGCGTATCTTTTCATTTTCCTGTACCTGACGCAAGCCTTCCAGAAGGATTCGGTCACCCGTGGCCAAACCGGATTGAACAGCATAAATGTGGGGCATTTCGGCCGCTATGGTGATTTCCCTCGACCTTATCACATTTTTCCTGTCCACCACATACACATACTTCTTTTCCAGAACCTCGAAAGTGGCTTTCTGGGGGATGAGCAGTGCGCCTTTGAGCGGGATGGTCATCTGTATGTTGCCGGTTTCGCCGTGCCGCAATAGCCTTTCAGGGTTCGGAAAGGTGGCCCGGAAAGCAATGTTTCCGGTTTCGTTGTTAAAGTCTGCTTCAATGGTTTCAACCACTCCCGGATACCCGAACAGCTTATTGTTGGCCATGACAAGGTTCACCTTGGCGGTATGGTCTTTTTTTGCCTTGTCCGTGTATTCTAGGTATTCCGCTTCGGGCACATTGAAATACACCCACATCTTGCTGTTGTCCGATAGCGTGGTCAGCAAATCCCCGTCATCCACCAAACTTCCCAGCCTAACTTGGAAGTGATCCATGATGCCATCAAAAGGAGCCCTGATATCGGTAAAGCCCAAGTGAACCTGTGCCAATGACAATTCCGCTTTTGCCTTGTTGAATTTGGCCTTGGCCAAAGCCAACTCGTTTTTCGACACCACGTTGCTGTCCGCAAGCGACTTGGTATTGCGGTATTCAATCTCGGCAAAATCAGCTTCGGCCTGTGCCTTTTGCTGTTCGGCCTGGTAGAGCATGGGCATGATCTGGAACATTCGCTGTCCCTGCTTTACGGTCTGCCCTTCGTCCACAAAAATTTTCTGCAGGTAGCCTTTTTCCAGCGCCCTCATTTCTATGTGCTGTATGGAGTGTATCTGGCACACGTATTCCTTGGTGACCAAGGTGTCTTTTTTCAGGGGACTGGTCACCAAAAACCGGACTGCCTCCTCCTTTTCCTCTTTTTTTTCCGAACAGCTTGTATGGCACACCAAGGCGCATAAGCCCATGAGCATGAGTATTCTAATCATAGTTTTGTTTTTTGAAGGATACGTTTTTGTTGGCATTTTCATGGGTGGCAAGATGCGGGCACACCATTAAAGCCCCGTTAAAACGCCATTAAAAACGGATTAAAATGCCGGGTTCCTGCGGGGGTCGGCTCTTGGCTTGCCGAGCCTTCACACTGCCGCTGCTTCGTTTTCCCGGATACCGCCGCATCGTTTCCCGCACCCCTGTCAGCCGCATTCAACCGATGCCACACTTTTACCTACCATCACCGAAAAAATAGTATCCCCGGAAAAGCAGAAACCCCAGCTTGTCGAAAGCCGGGGTTTTGCACTTTTGAAAGATACTATTTTGCACGGCTATTTTCAGTGCCGCTTCGCCATTTCGGCTTTCACCGGATATTCAAGCAGAACCAACGCCTGCAAATCGTCGTCGGTCACCATCTTTTTCTCATCGGCCAAGGTGATGAACTTGTCGTACATCCGGTTCAGTTCCTCGCGTTCCAGCAGGTAGCCCAGCATTTCCAAGCGGTATTTAAGCGCGTGGCGGCCGCTGCGGGCGGTGAGCACAATGGACGAGGCGGGCACGCCCACATCTTCGGGGTTGATGATTTCATAGACTTCGGCGTGTTTCAGAAAGCCGTCCTGGTGAATGCCCGACGAATGCGCGAAGGCATTGCGGCCCACAATGGATTTGTTGGCCTGCACGGGCATCCGCATCAGTTCCGACACCAGTTGGCTGGTGGGGTACAGCATTTTGGCGTTGATGTTGGTGTCGAAACCCAAGTCGCCGTGCGTGCGCATGATCATCACCACTTCCTCCATTGAGGTGTTGCCCGCCCGCTCGCCAATGCCGTTGATGGTGCATTCCACTTGCCGCGCCCCGTGCATGATGCCCGAAATCGAGTTGGCCGTGGCCAAGCCCAAATCGTTGTGGCAATGCACCGAAATAATGGCCTTGTGGATATTCGGCACATTGTCGAACAAATACTGGATGCGTTTGCCGTACAGTTCGGGCAGGCAGTAGCCGGTGGTGTCGGGTATGTTCACCACGTCGGCTCCGGCAGCTATTACGGCTTCGGTAAGCCGGGCCAAGAATTCCAAGTCGGCACGGCCAGCATCTTCGGCGTAAAACTCCACCTCGTCCACCTTCTTACTCTTGGCGTATTTCACGGCCCAAACCGACTGCTCCAGCACTTGCTCGCGCGTGGATTTGAATTTGTGCTGGATGTGCATATCAGACGAACCCATGCCCGTGTGGATGCGTTTGCGCTTGGCAAAACGCAGCGCATCGGCGGCCATGTCAATGTCTTTCTGGATGGTGCGGGCAAGCGCGCAAATCACCGGTGCGGAAACCGCCTTGGAAATCTCAACCACCGAGTTGAAATCGCCGGGGCTGGAAATCGGGAAACCGGCCTCTATAATGTCCACGCCGAGCAATTCGAGTTCGCGGGCTATTTCAATCTTTTCGGAAGTGGAGAGCTGGCAGCCGGGAGTCTGCTCGCCATCGCGCAGGGTGGTGTCGAAGATGTGGATTTTTTCAGCCATGCTTTTTCGAGGTTTTCGGAAGCCGCCAGCGGCTTCGGGTTTCCGTATCGGTTAAAGGAACAATCTGAAAGGTAACCGCATTTTGCCAAAAGCGGAAACAAATATGGGAATTTCCGAAAAAAGGAAATGCGAAAGACCGGTGGAAACATGGAATCGGTGGGATGTGCAGCAGGCAGGTTTGGGGCTTTTGGAAGATACTATTTCAGTCCACCGTCCGTAGTCCACAGGAAAACATTTTTGTCATTCCAATGCCGGAGAATATCAAGAAAGTCAAATGAATTCCAGCACCTTCTCCCCCATTGCTTCGGTTGCCAGCAAGTTTCCGGCAGGTGTGTGGGCATCGGCAATGTCGCGGGTTCGGAAACCGGCCTTCAGCGTTTTTTCGACCGCACCAATCACCGTTTCGGCTTCGGTTTTCATGCCAAACGAAATGTCCAGCAGCAACGCCACCGACAGTATTGAAGCCAGCGGATTGGCGATTCCCCGGCCCGTGATGTCGTGCGCCGAGCCGTGGATGGGTTCGTACAGCCCAACCGTGTCGCCAATGGAAGCCGAGGCCAGCATTCCCATTGAGCCGGCAATTTGCGAGGCTTCGTCGGTCAGGATGTCGCCAAACAGGTTGCCGGTCAGCACCACGTCAAACGCGCGCGGATTTTTGATGAGCAGCATAGCCGCCGAATCGACAAACTGGTGTTCAAGCGTCACTTCGGGATAATCCTTGGCAACTTCAATCACGGTTTCGCGCCACAAACGACTGCTTTCCAAAACATTGGCCTTATCCACGGACATCACTTTTTTGCGGCGCGTCATGGCCGAACGGAACGCCTTGTGGGCAATGCGTTCTACCTCGTAGCGGCTATAAATCATGGTGTCGTAGGCGGTTGCACCGTTGTCGCGGCGGCCGCGTTCGCCAAAATACACATCGCCCGTGAGTTCGCGGAAAAACAGTATGTCCGCGCCCCGCAAAACCTCCGGCTTAATGCTCGACGCTTCCAGCAATTCATCAAACAGCTTTATCGGGCGCAGGTTGGCGTACAGGCCAAGTTCCTTGCGCATCCGCAGCAAGCCTTGTTCGGGACGCACCTTGGCCGACGGGTCGTTGTCGTATTTCGGGTGGCCGACGGCTCCGAACAGGATTGCATCTGAAGCCCGCATCTTTGCCAAACTCTCGTCGGGCAGCGGGTTGCCGGTGGCTTCAATGGCCGCATGACCGATCAGGGCTTCGTCAAATTGAAAGTCGTGGCCGAACTTCCGGGCAACCACCTGCAATATTTTTTTCCCTTCGCGCGTAACTTCCTGCCCGATGCCATCACCGGGAACAATGAGAATGTTTTTCTTCATGGTGTTTTTTTTCTTCGTGCCCTTTGTGCCTTGGTGGTAAGAACATTCAAGCATGAGTAATCTCAAACCGCCTGATTTCATCGCGCAGACTCAGCAAATAGTCAATGTCGTCGTAGCCGTTGATAAGGCAGGATTTCTTATAGGGATTGATTTCAAAAAGGAAGGATTCGCCGTTTTCGAGGCTGATGCGTTGGCTTTCCAAGTCAACGGTGATTTCGGTATGCGGATTTTGGGTAATCAGGCTAAAAATACCTTGCAGGAACACGTCCGGAACCTGCACCGGCAACACGCTGGTATTCAGGGCATTGTTACGGAAAATGTCGGCAAAAAAACTGGAAACTACCACTTTGAAACCGTAATCGTGGATGGCCCACGCGGCGTGTTCGCGGCTGCTGCCCATGCCGAAGTTTTTGCCCGCCACCAATATTTCGCCGCTGTACAACGGATTGTTCAGCACAAAATCGGGTTTGGGCTGGTTGTCATTGCCATACCGCCAGTCGCGGAAAAGGTTTTCGCCGAAGCCTTCGCGAGTGGTAGCCTTCAGGAAACGCGCCGGTATAATCTGGTCAGTATCAATGTTTTCCATCGGCAGCGGCACCGCAGTGGATTTCAGCAGGACAAATTTTTCTTTGCTCATCAGCTTTCAATGAATGTTTATTTTCTTGGAAAGGAGGTTTGGGCTTTTCAAAGGATACTATTTTGTCTTGCCCGAAATCAGCGTAATTCGCGCAGGTTCAGCACGAAACCCGGCAATGTTTCCCCGCCCGAAAGTTCGCGGTCAAAGCCTTTCAACTCCTCAACTTCCGCTCCCGCCCGGTAAACGTACGTTTTCTCTTCTTTCGGGTCAATGAGCCATGCCAGTTGGCAGCCGTTGCCCATCCATTGCTCCGTCACTTTTTTCTGCAATTCATTGACTGAATCAGATTCCGACCGGAGTTCAATCACAAAATCGGGGCAGAGCGGCGGAAACTTGGCTTTTTGCTGCTCGGTCAGCGCATCCCAGCGCGGTTTCGCCACCCAAGCCGCATCCGGCGAACGGTCGGCCCCGCTGGGTAAATGAAAAGTGGTGGACGAATCGAAAACTTCGCCCCGCTTTTGGATTCTATTCCAGTTTTTGAGTTGGAAATTTATTTCCGAATTCCGAATTCCTGTTTTTCCTCCTGTGTTGGGCATGATGATGATTTGGCCGTGGGCAGTGCGTTCTAGTTTCAGTTCCGGGTTGTCCTGGCAAAACCGGTAGAACTCGTCGTCCGTGAAGCCTTCCACGTTTTTGAAATTGAGGGTGATCGTTTCCATGTTCGTCTGTTTTTACTGTCTAAACGCCTGTTTCATGCGCGGCGGGTTTGGGCTTCTCAAAAGATACTATTTTGCGGCTGGCTCCGCGAAGCCATTCACACCAGTTTCTTGTAGCGGATGCGGTGCGGGGTCACGTCGCCGAGACGTTTTTTCTTGTTTTCCTCGTAGTCCGAAAAATTGCCTTCGAACCACTGCACTTGCGAGTCGCCTTCAAACGCCAGGATGTGCGTGCAGATGCGATCCAAAAACCAACGGTCGTGGCTGATGACGACGGCGCAACCGGCAAAGTTTTCCAAACCTTCTTCCAAGGCGCGCATTGTGTTCACGTCCAGGTCGTTGGTCGGTTCGTCAAGCAGCAGCAGATTGCCGCCTTCCTTGAGCGTCATGGCCAAATGCACACGGTTGCGTTCGCCACCCGACAGGCTGCCGACTTTCTTTTCCTGGTCATTGCCCGCAAAGTTGAAGCGGCTCACGTAGGCGCGGGCATTCATCATGCGGCCGCCCAGCATCACTTGCTCGGTGCCGCCCGATATGTTCTCGAACACGGTTTTGTCGGCAATCAGGTTGTTGTGTTCCTGATCCACGTAGGCCACCTGCACGGTATCGCCCACTTCAAAATCACCAGCATCGGGTTTTTCGCGGCCCGTGATGAGTTTAAATAGTGTGGTTTTGCCCGCGCCGTTCGGCCCGATGATGCCCACGATTCCGGCTTGCGGCAATGAAAAACTCAGGTTTTCGAACAGCAGCTTGTCGCCGTAGGCTTTCGATACGTTCTTGACCTCAATCACCTTGCTGCCTAGGCGCGGGCCGGGTGGGATAAACAGTTCCAGCTTGTCTTCCTTCTGGCGCGATTCCTCGCTGAGCATACTGTCGTAGGCTTGCAGGCGGGCCTTGCTCTTGGCTTGGCGGGCCTTGGGAGCCATGCGCACCCACTCCAGTTCACGTTCCAGTGTTTTCTGGCGTTTGGATTCCGTTTTTTCCTCCTTTGCCAAGCGGTCTTTTTTCTGTTCCAGCCACGAGGTGTAGTTGCCTTTCCACGGAATGCCTTCGCCCCGATCCAGTTCCAGAATCCAACCGGCCACATTGTCCAGAAAATAACGGTCGTGGGTCACGGCGATGACCGTGCCCTTGTATTGCTGCAAATGCTGCTCCAGCCACTGCACCGATTCGGCATCCAAGTGGTTGGTCGGCTCGTCAAGCAGCAGCACGGCGGGTTCCTGAAGCAGCAACCGGCACAAGGCCACGCGGCGTTTTTCGCCGCCCGACAGGTTTTTTATCGGCGCGTCGGGGGGTGGGCAGCGCAGCGCGTCCATGGCCTTCTCAAGCCGGTTGTCCAGGTTCCACGCATCCGATGCGTC
Organism: Sphingobacteriales bacterium; assembly: GCA_043789005.1. Taxonomy (GTDB): domain Bacteria; phylum Bacteroidota; class Bacteroidia; order Cytophagales; family 172606-1; genus Xanthocytophaga. Next base: position 2,435 of record JAYWIH010000215.1, on the reverse strand, counting down.
GAGTTTTTCCTGCACTTGGGCTTGGCGGGCCAGCAGCTTGTCGAAATCGGCATCGGGCTCGCCAAATTTTTCGTTGATGGCTTCGAATTCTGCCAGCAAATCCACGATTTCCTGCGTGCCTTCCTTCACAATTTCAATCACCGTCTTGTCCGGGTCGAGTTGCGGCTCCTGCTCCAAATAACCCACCGAATATCCGGGCGCGAACACGACTTCGCCGTGAAAACTTTTTTCAAGCCCGGCAATGATTTTGAGCAGTGTGGATTTGCCCGATCCGTTCAGGCCGAGCACGCCGATTTTGGCTCCGTAAAAAAACGACAGGTAGATGTCTTTCAGTACCTGCTTGTTGTTGGACTGGTAGGTTTTGCCCACCCGGTTCATGGAAAAAATGATTTTCTCGTTGCTCACTGATGCGTTTGGTTAGGTGATGGAATGGCAGGTTTGGGGTTTTTAAAAGATACTATTCTGGAAAACGCCGGTCAGACACTGTGTGTCAGACCGGAGGTGGAAATCGGCGTTTGCAAAGGTCAGGCGGGTTTGGCATTTCCGGAAGATACTATTTTTCCCGGCAGGCTGCGGAATGAACCTTGACTGCCGAACGGACAAATATCTTAAAAATTAATGTAACCAGCCGTTCCGGTTTGGTTTTTAAGTTTTAAAAGGCATTATTTTGCAAGGGCGCGGAAATGACGTATAATTTACCGAAAATCGGCCCGGATATTGCGAATGAGTTGGCTTTGCGCTATTTTTCAACCGCCAAACTAAGTGTTCGCCAAGGCTTCAGATACTGGATGAAGTATTGCTTCGCAGTCAGTATAAAAAACTTAATGTGCCAAACCTATGAACCATTCCGATTGGTCTGACGAGTACGGATACGTCAGCGAAGGGAAAGTGTACCTGAAAGCCTACTTCGATTTTCCCGACCGCCAAATCGGTGAGGTTCGCCAAAGCACTGAGGCCAGCGTGGAATATTTCCGCAAACGCTACACGGTGGCGCAGCAAAAAGTATCGGAATTGGGTAACCTGATTGAAACGGCGCAGAACAAAGGCTCGTACCTGATGAAACTGGTACACCTGCGCAGCTATTTTGCAACATACGACGCGCTGGGCGATTTTACGGTGCTGTATGCCCAACTGGACGGCTTGGAAGAAAACCTGCGCGCCAATATATCGGTCAATAGGGAACGCAATTTGGAAATAAAACAAGCCCTGATTGCCGAAGCCGAACAGCACCGCCTCAGTACGGAATGGAACGAGGCTTCGGACAAGTTCAAGGAAATCAAGGAGAAATGGATCAAGACGGGAGCTGTAGCCAAGGAGAAAGAGGAGGAAACCGAAGCCGCCTTCACTGCCATCCTTGATGATTTTTTTGCCCGGCGCAAGGAATTCTACAGCCTCAAGTTTCACGAACAGAAAGACCGCATCAACCTGTATTTCGAGATTATCCGCGAATCGGAAAAACTGAAATATTCGCAGGATTGGGAGGCCACGGCCACCGCATTCAAGGCTTTACAGGAACGGTGGAAGAATGTGGGCAAAGTGCCGCCAGCCAAAATCACCAATCTGTGGAAGAAATTCCGGCGTGCCAACGACCATTTCTTTGAAAAGTACGGCCAAGCCAAAGGTCTGCCTGCCCGCTACACCAAACGCGTGGATCCAAAGCAGGCGGCACAAGAGGCGATGGCGGCAGAAGTGGAAAAACTGTTTGCCAGCACCGACATGAACGCCGCCTCCGAACGCACCAAGGCACTGCTCATGGAGTGGAAAAAAGTCGGCGTTCCGTCATACAAGCAAGACAAGGCCCTTGCCGAACGGTTCCGGCTGGCCTGCGACCGCATTTTCGAGATGAATTACCTGATGCGCGTGGTCAAGCGGAAGCATTTCTTTTTCGACAAGAAGTCGAAGGAAGAGCAATGCACAATCAAAATTGCGACCATGAGCGATTTGCTCCGCAAGGACAAGCAGCAAATGGAATACCAGGAAAAGAACCCGGAGGCTTTTGCGGCAGCCAGCCGGCCACCAACCACCGGATATGGCGAGCAAGGCCCGGAGGGAGGCAACCGCACGGTGACGAGCAATCCGGCAGTGCAGAAGCGCAAAATCGGCGTGAAAGAGGCATTGCTCAATGAGTTTAAGAGTTCATTGGCCGAGATGCGTTCCAGCCGCCAAGTGTGAGGCGCGAAAATTGCAGCATCCCTAAAAAAAGCGGGTGGCGGATTTGGTTTTTTTCAAACATTTTCCCGTTTTTTCGGTCAAGGGTATGTTATTTGTGCAGGCATCGTTTCGGCTTAACACTGTTTTTGTCACCACTCCAACTGTATCATTGATTTTTACGTATATTTTTTAATTAAAAAAGAACAAAGCCTATGTATTGGACCCTTGAATTAGCTTCTTATCTGGAAGATGCGCCGTGGCCGGCAACCAAAGACGAACTGATT
>JAYWIH010000214.1:0-23611 GCA_043789005.1 Sphingobacteriales bacterium | reverse complement strand
ATTTTCCAACAACCTCACCCCCGGCCCCTCTCCTGCTGAGAGGGGAGCGGAGGCTCCTTTTTTCACCCCTCTCCGCAGGAGAGGGGCCGGGGGTGAGGTTACCCAAAGGGGTTTGAGCCTTTTGACAGATAGTATTTTCCGGGATTCGGGTTCCGGGTATCCGCTTCACTTCCAGTTTTTGCGCAGCATGGCGTAAATCACCATGTCCAGAAAAACCTGGTGCTGGCGGTAGTATTCCTTCAGGATACCTTCCTGCGCGAAGTTGAGCCGCTCGGCAACGGAGCGGCTGCGGCGGTTTTTTTCGGCCACCAGTATCTCAATCCGGTTTATTTTCAACTCGTCGAAAGCATAGTTGATCAGTTGGCGGCAGGCGCGGGTGATGATGCCCTTGTGCTGGTAACCGTGCGACAGCCAGTAACCGATTTCCGCTTTCTGGTGCATGGCGTTGATGCGGTTCAGGCCGATGCAACCCACGATTTTGCTTTCGCACCAGATGGCCGCCACCACATTCTCGCCCCGGCCGTATTGGGCCAGCGAATCCTCGATGAAAGACCGCGAATCGCCGACGGTCAGCGTGGAGTCCACCCACGGCAGCCATTGCCGCAGGTACGCCCGGTTGGTATGGATAACCTCAAAAAGCCGCTCGGCATCCTCGCGCTGCAACAGCCGTAACTGGAATGTAATATTGCGGGGTCTGTCGGAAATCATTACCGGGTTGGATTAGGCTTGCAAGGTAGCAAAAAAATGTTTTTCATGGATTTGTAGGATTAAAAATGCACAATCTTGCACAAAAGCCACCTTTGCTGGCGCGAATATATTGCGGTTTGGGATTTGCGAAACATATTATTTCGCGGCGGGCGTGTATTATTCGCAAACCTTTTGCTATTTTTAACACTTGTAGGCGTTGGCAACCCATTTGAAATCCAGCCCGCCATCCGGTTTACGCAAGCCTGGCCGCACCGAACGCAACCACCCGAACAAACCACTTGCCGCATGAATGTTTTTCCACGACTGTGCCTTGCCGTTTTCCTTTTGATAGGCGTGGCCAGCCACTTGCAAGCCCAGCAGTCCGTTTCGGGCAAGGTTACCCAGGCAGAAGATGGCGAGCCGCTGCCGGGCGTGAGTGTAAGCCTCAAAGGAACCACCACCGGCGTGATTACCAATGCGGCGGGCGTGTATGTGCTGGACGGTGTACCCGAAAAGGCGGTGCTGGTGTTCAGTTTCATCGGCAAGGAAACCCAGGAAATCGCCGTTGGCACACGCACCGCCATCAATGTGCAGCTAAACCCAACCTCCACCGACCTGACCGAAGTGGTGGTGACCGGCTACACCTCGCAGCAACGCAAAGATATTATCGGATCGTACGCGGTGGTGTCGGACAAGCAAATCAGGGAAACTCCCGTAGTGAGCTTGGATCAGGCACTGCAAGGACGGGCGGCGGGCGTGGCCATCACGCAGTCTTCAGGTACGCCGGGCGGCGGCATTGCGGTTCGCATAAGGGGCAGCACTTCCATTGGCGCATCCAATGCACCGTTGTTCATAGTGGATGGCGTGCAAGTGGAGACGGGCGGCCTGTCGCAGCGCGAATTTGGCGGCCAACAGGATAATGCGCTGTCGCTCATCAACCCCAACGACATCGAGTCCATGACCATCATCAAGGATGCGGCGGCCAAAGCCGTGTACGGTGCGCGGGGCAGCAACGGCGTGGTAATCATCACCACCAAGCGGGGACGCAGCGGCAAAACGGTCTTCACCGCCGATGCGCAGCGGGGCGTAGTAGACCTGACCCGGCGGCCAACCATGCTCAATGCCACCGAATTGCTGACCCTGCAACGCGAAGCCACCGTGAATGCCAAACAGGATGCCGACCAAGCGGGTCTGATACCGGGTGTCACGGATGCGGTGAACACCAATTGGGTGGATGAAGTACTGCGGCGCGGCATTTTCCAGCAATACAATGTATCGGCCAGCGGCGGCAGCGACCGCACCAAATTCTACATGGCGGGCAGCTATCTGGACGAGGAAGGCGTGCAGATCAACAACCGCATCAGCCGCCTGCAAGGAACCGTGAACCTGGACCACCGGGCTTCGGACAAGTTCTCGCTGGGCACCAATTTGATTGTGGCCTATACCAAGAACGAACGGATAAAGGGGGATAATTTTCTGGACGGCGTGTATTCGGGGGCTTTGAAAAGCCTGCCTTTTTACGCGCCCTACAGCGAACAAGGCAAACTGCTTGGCCCCAATAACCCGGGCTATGCCGGTTTCCCCAACTTCAACCCCGTGGCACAGGCACTGCTGCCCCGCTTTGAAGCCTACACGGTAAAGGTACTGGCCGGACTGTATGGCGAATACCAGTTCCTGCCCGATTTGAAACTGCGGTCGAAGGTGAGCATGGATTACAACAACGTAACCGAAGACCAATACGAAAGCTCGCGGACGGCCATCGGAGGCTTCCTACCCAGCGTGGGTGGCCGGGGCTACGGCGTGAATTCCACCAGCATCCTTTCCACGTTCATCAATAGCAACATACTCACCTACACCAAAACCATTGGCAAGCACGCAGCCACGGCGTTGGCGGGCGTGGAGGTTTTGCAGCGCACCGAACGCTCCTCGTCGGTGACGGGCCGCCTGTTTCCCAGCGATGACTTCACCTACATCAATTCGGCGGGAATCGTGGATGCGGGCGGCTCTTTCCTCAACCGGAGCGGGCTGTTTTCCGTATTCACCGATGTAAAATACAGCTACAACGACAAATACCTGTTTTCCGCTTCCGCCCGTTACGATGGGTCGTCGCGTTTCGGGCCGGGTCGGCGGTTCGGTTTCTTTCCCTCCGCCGGTGCCTCGTGGCGCGTATCCAGCGAGCCATTCATGGAACGGTTCACCTTTCTGGACGACCTGCGGCTCAAGGCCAGCTACGGCATCACCGGCAATGAGCGTTTCGGCGATTTCCAGTTCCTCTCTACCTGGGCTTCCGTACCATACAATGGCACTTCTGGCACGGCTCCCTCGGGCGTGGGAAACCCGAACCTGCAGTGGGAAGCCACCTCGGAGGCGAATGTCGGCTTGGAAACCACTTTATGGAATGGCAGGCTTACGTTCATGGCCGAAGTGTACCGCAACATCACCAACAAAATGCTTTTCCCCGAACTGGTGCCGCTGACCACCGGCTTCGGCAGCATCCAAGGCAATGCGGGCCAAGTATCAAATAAAGGCATTGAACTTTCGCTGTCCACGGTGAACATAAACCGGGCGGTGAAGTGGACCAGCAGCCTGAACGTGAGCCGCAACATCAACCGGGTGGAGCAGTTATCCAGCAAGGAACCGCAGTTCAGGGGCTATACCACCAGTACCGGCAGGACGCACATCGTGCAGGCAGGCAGCCCCGTGGGAACTTATTGGGGCCTGGATTTCCGGGGCGTGGATCCGGCCACTGGCGATGCCATTTATGAAGATGTGAACGGCGACGGCCAAATCAACTCGGACGACGGAACCGTGATCGGCAATGCGCAGCCCGACTGGTTCGGCGGCATCACCAACGAAGTGTCGTGGCGCGGCTTCACGCTCAACGCGGTCCTACAGTTTTCGTACGGCAACCAACTCATCAACTTCGCCAATACCGCCCTGCTCAATTCGGGCGAGTCGCTGGCCGACAACCAAGTGCGTGCCGCGCTGAAACGATGGCAGAAGGAGGGCGACATCACCAGCGTGCCAAGATACGTGTCGGGCAATACCTACAACAGCCTTTTCAGCAGCCGCTTCGTGGAGGACGGGTCTTTCGTACGGCTCAAAAACCTGACGCTGGGCTACACCATCAAACCCGAATGGATCAGCCGATTCAAGGTCAGCAATGCCCGAATCTACCTTACCGGCACCAACCTGCTGACGTTCACGCGTTATTCGGGCAGCGACCCGGAAGTCAACTCGCTCGACGGCTCCACTACCGCGCAGGGGCTTGATTTCTTCACGCTGCCCCAAACCCGGAAAATCACCGTTGGCCTTACCATTGGCCTTTAGCTCAAGAAAAACATGAAAAGAACATACGGCATCCTGTTATTCTCGCTCTTGCTTTCCTGCAAACCCGTGCTGGAACCCAAGCCCATCGACATATTGAGTGACGACATTGCGCTGAACGATGCGGAAGACGTACCCACCGCTGAAATAGGCCTGTACGGCGCATTCAGGGGCATGGCCGCCCCCACCGTAATTGCCGGAGACCTCACGGCCGACATGGCCGTCAACAACGGCACCTTCACGCAGTACATTGAACTGGGAACCAAGCAGATACGCGCATCCAATGCCAATGTCGAGTCGCTGTGGGGCAATGTGTACAACACCGTGTACAGTTCCAATATTATCTTGGAAAGACTGCCCGCCATCAGTGGCGTACCGGCACGGCAAAAGACGCGCACCTTAGCGGTAGCCAGGTTTCTGAGGGGCTACGCTTACTTCATAGCCGCCCACACGTTCGGTGATGTGCCTTTTGTAACCAGCACCAATCTGGCAGCCAACCGTAACATTGCCAAATCTCCCAAGGCTACCGTCTTGGATTCGGTATTGGCCGATTACCAATCGGCCCTCGTCAATATCGTGGATTCAAGCGTGGACGGCTACGCCAACAAAAGCGTGGTGCGGGCGGCCTTGGCCCGGTTCCATTTGTACCGGAAAAACTGGGCGCAAGCCGAGCAATTCGCCACCCAAGTAATTGACTCCAAGAAATACCGGCTCGAATCGCAGTTCAGGGGAGTGGTGGAAAAGGACTTTTCGGACGAGTCTATTTTTGAGATGGGCTATAGCATTTCCGACGATCCGGGCACCAGTTCCACGAGCCTCAACAACATATTTGTCGGGCGGCGCGAGGCCATCCCTTCCAACCAGCTCCTTGCCCAATTGCTCAGCACCGAGGCGGGCGAACGGCGGGCCACCCTCACGTTCAACAGTGCCCAGCAGCAAGGCGACGACAATGGGCTGTCGGTGGCCAAGTACGGCACGGCCGATGCCGACAACAACAACATAACCCTGTTCCGCTTGGCCGAGATGTACCTGATCCGGGCGGAGGCGCGGGTACAGCAAGCCAAGCTCACGGATGCCGCCGAAGACATAAACGTGCTGCGGCGGCGTGCCAAAGCCCCCACCGTAAACGCGACCAACCAGGCCGATATGCTGCTGGTGATAGAACGCGAACGGCTGTATGAACTGGCATTCGAAGGCCACCGCTGGTATGACCTTGTGCGCACCGGCCGCGCCAAAGCCGTCATGTCCGCGTTTTCGCCCAACTGGAAGGATGCGTATGAACGCTGGCCGGTGCCGCAAACCGAAATACAACGCAACCCGGCTTTGGCGGGGGCGCAAAACCCGGGATATTGAAAAAAATAGTATCTTTTGAAAGCATCAAACCCCTTAGTGTCCTTAGTGCCTTCGTGATCAGAAATCAACCACAAAGGCACTAAGGACACTAAGAAAAGCACTAAGGCAAAAGCGAATCACATGAAACCCATACTTTCCGTACTTTCCATTGCCGGGCTGCTGATCTTCCTGGCCTGCGAGCAGGAAGACCTCACCTTCAAAGGCCCGTTCCACGTGCGGTTTACCGACACGGTGGCTGCCGTGCGCGAGAGTGCGCCGGGCTTGGTAAACATCCGCGTGCACAATGCCGGGCCGAAAATCGGCGAAACCATCACCGTCACATACACCCTCAGCGGCACGGCACGCGAAGGCATTGATTACGCAGTGGTGGGCGGCAGAGGCACCATGACCATCCCGGCCAACCAGAGCAGCGGCAACATCCAGCTACGGCTCATCAACAACGCCAACGACCGGCTGGAATCGCAGACGGTGATCCTGACCCTCAACGAGGTAACGCCCGCCTCGCTGCAAGTGGGCTTTGGCAAGACCAATAACATTGGCCGCCGCATGACTTTCACCATCAACGACGATTGCATTTTGGGCGGTACCTACACTGGAACCCGCCGCGTAAACAACACCACGCTCACCATCCCGGATGTGCAGGCCACCAGCACCGACTGCCGGGAATTCACGCTGTCCAATTGGAATGTGGGCTTTTTCGGTTTCGAGGGCGAGAAGCCAACCTTGCGGTTCATTGACAAAAAGGACAATTCCATTGAAGTGCCGCCGCAAAGCAACTCGTCGCTCGGCACGCAAGACACGCTCAAGGGAACCGGCGCGTGGAACCCGCTCAACGGCAACCTGTCTTTAAACCTGCAAGTCAAAACCAAAACCAGTGATGGCAAGCGCGACACGCTTTTCAACCTGTCGCCATTGGTGTTCATCCCGCAGAAATGAACCCACGCACGAGTCGCGATTTTCCGGCATCCTAACCTAAAACCCCATGCGCACCACCACCCAAAATAGTATCTTTCAAAAAGCCCAAACTCCGCTGCTGGTTCTGCTGGCGTTTTTGCTACTGGCGGGCTGTTCGGAAAAGATAGAACCCAAGCCGCTCACCTACACCCAGTTGCTGACCGGTACGGAAAGCAAAAAGTGGCGGCTGACCAGCTTTGAAATCATTGACAACGGCAATCCACCGGAATCGGGCGGGGAGTTTGACCCCTGCGTCGCCGACGACATTTACATTTTTTACGCCGGCGAAGAGAAGAAATTCGAGACCCGCGAGGGAGCCAGCAAATGCCGGGACAGCGACCCTGACCTGTACGTGGAAGGCAATTGGTCGCTGGTCAATGCCAATGCCACGCTTGAGTTTCCGTTTGCCATCTTGGGCACCCAGCCCCTGCCCTACACCGTCAAGAAACTGACCGCAACCACGTTGGTGATTGAGATTTACCTTGCCAAATTCAACGACATCAATGGCAGTTTCCGCTTTACTTTGGAGGCGCAGAAAGAATGACGCAGCCGCCCGGAAGACGGGGGTTTGCGGGTTTTCAAAGATACTATTTGGCCCCCCAGCCCCCGAAGGGAGAGTTTTGAAACCATCGATGATAATACCCGATTTATGCCGCCGCTTGGCTTTGCCGAGTGGCAGGTGTCCGGCGGCGAAGCCACGCCGGGCGGCCTCTGGCCGCTACCAGAATGACCGGAAGGGTTGGAATCAGGGCAAATAAGAACCATAACCGTTTGATTGTCAGTCAACAACAACTTTATCGTTTGATAACAGCAAAACCCCGACAATGAACAAATCACCGAAAACCCGGCACTGCACATGGTTGCTGGCCTGCCTGCTGCTCGGCATGGCTGCGCAAGCCCAAGCACCCGCCGACAAATGCGCCACCATGCCCATGGATTCGCTGCTGCGCCGGAAGTTCCCGCAGTTGGGAACCCTGATGCAGTTTGAGGCGGCAGTGCAGCAGAAAATGAAGGAGATTGAACTCCGCCGCCGGGCGGGGCGCGTCACCGAGGCCACGGTCACCATCCCGATGGTAGTACACGTTATACACAGCGGCGAACCCGTGGGGCAGGGCCGCAATATCAGCGCGGCGCAGATACAGTCGCAACTGGACGTGCTCAACGAGGATTTCCGGCGCAAACCCGGCACGCGCGGCTTTAACGAGGATGCGCGCGGAGCCGACATTGAGATAGAATTCTGCCTGGCCGCCCTTGACCCGCAGGGCCGCACCATGCCCGAACGCGGCATTGACCGCATCCGGGGCAGCCGCGCGTCGTACACCCGCGAACAGATAGAAGGCGAGATCAAGCCCGCCACCAGTGCCACTTGGGATCCAAACCGGTATTATAACGTGTGGGTGCTGGATTTTGACGGACGCGACGAGAACTTGGTGGGATATGCCCAGTTTCCGAGCCAAGCCAACCTGCCGGGCATACCCGAAAGCGGCGGGGCGGCTAGCACCGATGGCGTGGTGGTGCGCTACACGAGTTTCGGATGTTCGGAAAAAGGCACGTTTCCGGGTTTGCAGGCCCCTTATAACCTGGGCCGCACACTCTCGCACGAAACCGGGCATTGGCTGGGTTTGCGCCACATCTGGGGCGATGGCAACTGCGCCGACGATTTTGTGGGCGACACGCCGACGCAGCAATCGGAAAGCCGGGGATGCCAGAAAGGGCGGGTCTCGTGCGGCGGAGCCAACATGGTGGAAAACTACATGGATTATTCGGACGATGCGTGCATGAACATTTTCACGCGCGGCCAGAAACTGCGGATGCGGGCCGTGATCGAGCTAAGCCCGCGCCGCCGCGAACTGACCACCTCCAACGTGTGCGGAACCTTGGTGGCTGCCAAGCCCGCACCTAACTTCCGCGCCGACAAGCAGCAAATCCTGCGCGGGGCAAGGGTCAATTTCAGCGACCTGTCGGCCAACTCGCCCACCCAGTGGCAGTGGATATTCGAAGGCGGCAGCCCGGCCACTTCCACCGAACGGAATCCGGTGGTGACCTACGCCGCTTCCGGGAAATTCCCGGTCACGCTCGTGGCCGCCAATGGTTTGGGAGCTTCCGAGCCGCTGATCCGCACCAGCTACATTGATGTATTGGATGCCGGACTCTGCGGCACCGCCACCAATTTTACCGGCACACCGACGCTGTTGCGCCAGCCCGCGCCGGGCAGCGGCTACATAGCCGGGCAAAACTCGCAGCGCGACCGTGCCAAAGCCGAATATTTCAACAACAGCTTGGGCTACACAAACCTGAGCGGCGCCTCAATCAGGTTTGGCAGGGCGGTGGCCGCCGCCGGAGCCGCCACCGAGTCAACGGTGACGGTGCTGGTCTGGAATGCGCGTGGTTTCCAGAGCAGTCCGGGAGCGGTGCTGGAACGCAAGGCCATCTCGCTGCGTACGGTATTGCAGGATGTCGCCCTCAACCGGCCCACCCAAATCACTTTTGACCGCAACGCCCCCATCAACGGCCTGCCTTATTTTGTGGGTGTGGAACTGGACAACACCAGCCGCGACACGGTTGCCCTTACCACCAACCAGAACGGCGAGTCGGCGCAGATTACGGCTTGGGAGCAAAAGGCAGACGGGGCTTGGAACCCGTATTCCATTTCGCGCGGCCTCAACGTGTCGCACCAGATCACGCCACTGGTGGGCATGAACGAGTCGGTGCAACTCTCGGCTTCCTCCATTTACATTAATGCCGGCGATGCCGTGACGCTTGATGCACGGGGGGCAAGCTTGTTTTCGTGGACTCCGGCCGAAAACCTCAATGCCGTGCTGGGGCCGCAGGTGGTGGCCCGCCCCACGCGCACCACCACCTACGTGGTCACGGGTTCGGGGCAGGACTTGTGCAACGCCAATGCCTCGGTCACGGTGTTTGTGCGTGCCTCCCCCACCGCTCCCGAACCGCCGCCCGCCATGGGCAAGTCCCTGACCCTGAGCCCCAACCCGACGGACGGCAACCTGCGACTATCGCTGGTCAACGGGCTGCGCGGCAAAATCACGGTGCGTGTGTATGATTCGGCGGGCCGGAAAATAGTATCTTTTGAAAGTGCCAAACCCGGCGATGCCTACACCCGGACAATTGACATGAATGGATTGGCTGCCGGGCTTTACATCGTTGAGTTTGAACTGGACGGCCAGCAAGTACGCCGCAAGGTTGTGAAACTGTAGGGCCTTGGCAAACACCGGAAACAGGTCTTTGAAAATAGTATCTTTTTCAACCCCCAAACCCCCGCCGCAGAAAAAGTTGGTTGCGACGCGTTTTTTTTGAATATTGTCCATTCATCCACTAACCGCCCAGAACATGAGAAGACTGCACGCCCTGTTATTTATCACACTGCTGGTGGCCGCTTCGGCCTGCAAGAAAGACAGCAGCAACGAACCGGAAATAGACCCTAAGGTGCGCCAACTGGCCCGTTCGTGGAAAACGGAGACATTTACCATCAACCCACCGCTACCAGTGGAAAATAATACGGGTGCGGTCATCACCCTTACCGATCTGTACGCCCTGTTCGGGACTTGCGAAAAGGACAACATCTATTCGTTCAATGCCGACCCCAAAACCTACACCCAGGAAGCCGGCGCGATACGCTGCACCGGACAGGGAAAAGTCATAGAGGCGGGCACCTGGTTTTTCAGTGGTGACAAACAAACCATAGTGCTGGACGTGGCCGGTTCGCTGGAAAACTGGGACATACTCGAACTGACCGACACGCAACTCCGGGTGAGTTACGCGGTGGCAATCACCATAAATGAACAGGGCGACCGCCGCAATTTCACGATTACAAGAACGTTTTCGGCCACGCAGTAACCGGAACAGACTGTATTTCCAAGCATTGAATCCATCGCAAACGAAAAAGCACGGCCCGCAGCCGTGCTTTTTCGTTTAATACTTACATCACCCGCAAGTGCGGCACTGGGTCTATTTCCTTGGACAGCAGCCTATTGAAAAAACCGGTTTCAGAACAAAAGCCGGTCTTGCTTCCCGAAAGGCTAATTTTCTTCAGGCATTTGTTGAAAAATACAAACCTTATCGTGTACTTTTGTCTTTCGTTTATACGGGTTTTCTTACCCGCGCGTTTCCAACCAAACTAAAACCGACACACGCACCATGAAAAAAATCCTACAATTCCTTTTCGTCCTGGCACTGGCGGGTCTGCCGGCCATGGCCCAGAACGAAACCACTGTCACCGGCAAGGTTATCTCCGCCGACGACAACTCGCCGCTGCCAGGCGTGAGTGTGGTAATCAAGGGCACCCAGACCGGCACGACCACCAACGCCGCTGGCGTGTACAGCATTACGGCTCCCGGCAACGCCACGCTGGCTTTCAGCTTCATCGGCATGCTGGCCCAAGAAGTGGCCATCGGCAACCGCTCAAGTGTTGATGTGCGGCTGGTTTCTGATTCGAAAGCCTTGAACGAAGTGGTGGTGGTTGGTTATGGCACGCAGGCAAAGCGTGATGTGACCGGCTCAATAGCCCAAGTGAAGGGATCGGACATTGCCAGCCTTCCGGTTCAGAGTTTTGAGCAAGGCTTGCAGGGACGGGCCGCCGGAGTGAACATTACAACACCAAATGGGGTGTTGGGCAATGCTCCCATCATCCGGGTACGTGGCATCAACTCGATTTCCTCCAGTTCACAGCCATTGATTGTCATAGACAATCTTCCGATTAGCAATGGAGTAAACACAACCGGATTCACCATAAGCAATGCACTCGCTGACTTGAATCCCAGTGATATAGAATCGTATGAGGTGTTGAAGGATGCTTCGGCAACTGCAATTTACGGTTCTCGCGCCGCCAACGGTGTTATCTTGATTACAACCAAAAAAGGCAAGCAGGGAAAACCTGTTGTGAATTTTGATTCATGGATAGGTTCAACAGAGGCGTTCCGGAAATTCGACGTGCTCAATTCCCAAGAGTATGTTCAGATGAAAAACGAAGCTTACAAAAACTGGGTGGATGGGGGCAACAGCCTTGTGAGCGGCCGTACAACAGAGCAAGGAATAGCTCGTCTGGATACTATTGGCGGCAAAATAGTGGACACCGATTGGTATGATGTGGTGTATAGGAGGGGATTTCAACAAAATTATGCTTTAAGTGTGAGTGGAGCCTCGGACAAAACATCTTACTTGTTTTCGGCAGGATACACCAATCAGGAGGGAATGCTAAAAGCCAATTCATTCCGCCGTTACACAACCCGGATGAACTTTGAACATAAACTGTACGATTGGCTATCGGTAGGTGCCAATATTCAATATTCAAACAGTTTGGGGCAATCTCCCAACAGTGGTGCCACGGGAGCATTCACCACCAGCGGGTTGGGGCGCATTCCGTTGGTACAACCGTCGAATGTACCTGTGTTCAATGAAGATGGCACTTACAATATTGACGTGGTAAGCAACCGGCTGGGAGTCGGCAACAATGCACCCAATGGCGTGGGATTAAACTTTCCGAATCCGCAACCGGAAATCGACCTCAATAAATCCACCAATGAAACCAACCGCATTTTGGGAAACATTTTTTTGGATGTACGCCTGATGAAAGGATTGAATTTCAGGACATCCTACGGAATGGATAACCTTTATATTGAGGGTTTACTGTTTCAATCTGCCCTACATGGTGATGGCTGGCAAAACGGGGGCGTGGTCAATAATGTGTTTTTCAGAAGCCAACTCTCCAACTGGCAAAACACTTTGAATTTCACCCGCACCTTTGGCAAGCTCAACTTCTCGGCACTGGTTGGTTCGGAAATACAACAGACGAGTTTCAACGGCTGGGGAGCAAGCCGACAGGGTATAGCGGACGATTTTTTCACTTCCTTCCAAGGCACTTTCTCAGTAAACAATCCTCCGGTAGGCAATTTCCAAACTAAAAACGGACTTCTATCTGTTTTCGGGCGTGTAAACCTATCGTTTGCCGACAAATACCTATTATCTGCCAATGTGCGTCGCGACGGCTTCTCTGCGTTGGCAGCAGGCAACAAATGGGGCAATTTCGGAGGCGTTGGTGCTGGATGGAGACTTTCGCAGGAAGAATTTTTTAAGAATGCGGGGTTGAATTTTGTGAATGACTTTAAAATCAGGGGAAGCTACGGAACCGTTGGCAACACATTCTTACCCACCGATTTCGGCTCACTGCCACTGTTCAGCAGCGGCTTGTACGGTGACGTAGCCACGTTCCAGTTCACCCAAGCTGCCAGCCCCAACCTCCGTTGGGAATCCAGCGAAAAAATCGATGTGGGATTTGATGCATCCTTTTTCAATAATCGCTTGCAGGTGGAATTCGCTTATTACCGCAACAACCTTTCGGATCTGGTTCTCTTCAACCCGGAGCCTCCATCCAAAGGAATACCCGGCAACGCCATTCTTTCCAACGTAGCGGCAATGAAAAACTCCGGTATTGAATTCACTGTCAACACGACCAACATTGACAAGGGAGGATTTGTCTGGACAACCGGCTTCAACATATCCACTCTTCGGAATGAGGTCTTGAAATTGGACATCAACAATTCAGACATCAACACCACCACCGGCGGATTGGAACAAACCAACATAACCCGCGTTGGCCAGCCAATCGGCAGTCTTTTTGCGGTTCAATGGGTGCGCGTGAATGCTGATAACGGACGGGCGGTATTCCTGAATCGCGATGGCCGGGAAGTGCAATACAATCATGCTGCTCCTGCGGCAGACCGCTGGACATTTGTAAGTGATGGCGCGCGGGCAAGTTCACCAGCCGGAGATCGTGTCATGGCGGGAAACACATTGCCCAAGTGGTTTGGTGGCCTCAATAACACTTTTCGGTACAAAGGCTTTGACCTGAATGTTTTCCTGCAATTCTCTGGTGGCAACAAAATATACAACGGCACAAAGGCAGGGCTTTTGGATCAGCGGATGTGGAATAACAGTACGGAGGTTTTGGAAAGATGGACTACACCCGGTCAGCAAACTACAGTACCGCGTGTGGTTTATACAGACAACAACTCCAACGGCTCCGCTTTTGCCATTACACGTAACATTGAAAGTGGCGATTTCCTGCGGTTCCGAAATATCGTGCTCGCGTACAATTTCAAGGAACTGCCCTTCTTGCAAAAATCCGGTCTGACCAATGTGCGGCTGTATGCCCAAGTGCAGAATGCATTCATATTTACCCGTTACAGTGGGTCTGATCCAGAGGTAAGTACCAATGGTCAGGCACAGGGCTTCCAAGCCACTAACCTCGCCCCTGGCGTGGACAGAAACTCCACTCCCCAAGCACGCACGTACACACTCGGCCTTAACGTTACTTTTTAACACATAAAAAATGGACACCATGAAATCAAAAATAAATCTCCGACATATTTTCATATTACCCGCTTTTCTTCTGTTAACCATTACAGGTTGCAACACGGAAGAATTGCTGAATCCCTTGCCACCAACCTTACTCGCTGAGCGGGATGCATTCGCTACGCCCAGCCGGGTTCTTTTACAGGTTAACGGTCTGTATTCATCGTTGAAATCTGGCCAATTCCTGGGTGGTAGAGTACAGATGTATAATGAGGTCCGCGGTGCCGATTTCCAAAACCGCTTGGGCAATGGTGTCACCGGTCTCTTCGCATGGAGTTACAACCAACTGGCAACCAACGCCGAGCCTGTCAACGTTTGGACAAACGGTTTCCTAACCATTAATCGTTGCAATGTATTCCTGAAAGGATTGGATGACAATCCGAACGCAGTGGATGCTGCCACTGCCAACCGTTACCGGGCAGAAGCAAGATTCATACGCGCCGTGGCCTACTATTTCCTGGTCAACATTTACGCCCGTCCATTTGCACTCAACAACGGCGGCAGTCCCGGCCTTCCTTTGCGTTTATTACCGGAAACGGCTCCTGCCAACCGGGACTTGGCAAGAAGCACAGTGGCCGAGGTGTACGCGCAGATTATTCAGGACTTGAATTTTGCAGAAACAAATCTGCCCCTGACTTATCCTTCGGCATTGTTGAATGTGAGCCGGGCCCACCGTAACAGTGCAATCGCTTTCAAGACCCGTGTCTATCTGGCAACGCAACGGTACGCTGACGTGGTGACCGAAGCAAAAAAAATCGCGTCACAGACTGCCGCACCCTTCTCGGCGACCTCAGGCGTACCACACGCACTGGCACCAAACATATTAACGGTATTCGCACCTCCCTATACCAGTTCCGAATCCATATTTTCCTTACCCATGACTACCAATGATGTTCCGGGTGTACAGAACGGTTTGGGGTTCTACTTCAACCGTCCGGGCGCGGGAAATGGGAACGGAGAATACTATTTGGATCCGGGAACCCAAGGAATACTAAACAATCCTGCATTTACGGCTACAGACGTTAGGCGCACAGGTTTTTTGGTAACTGTAAGCGGTTTGAATTACGTCCGCAAATACCCATTGAATCCGTTCACCGACTTTCCTCCCGTTACCCGGTATGCCGAGGTTCTATTGAATTATGCCGAAGCGTTGGCCCGTGTGAATACTGCGGTGGCAGATCCTATTGCTTTGAGTCTTTTGAACGCGATCAGAGGCCGTTCGGCACCAACGGCAGTTTATGCTGGGTTTGCGACATCTGATGAATTAATCAATGCCATCCTTCTGGAAAGAAGAATAGAGTTGATGACCGAAGGATTCCGCGGAATCGACATCACCCGATTGGTGCAGCCACTACCAGCCAAAAGCGGTGTTCAGGGTTCTATACCAATCACTGCCCAACAGTACGTTTGGCCTATCCCGCAAGTAGAATTGGACAACAACAAATTGATGGTTCAAAACAATTGATATCAGAATAATGACAATTCCGACTTTTTAAACGTCTGGCTCATTGGGCCAGACGTTTTTTTGTTTCCTGCTCCAAGCAGGTTTGCCCTTTCCCAACCATACTATTTCCCCACCTCATGCCAGCACGTTCTTGTGGCAGGGATTTCATCCATTTCCAGCCACTGGTGCAAAATAGTATCTCCTAAAAACACCAGACCCCCTGCCCTGCCAAAAACCATAACTTTACCGTCTCGGAATTAAATTTTCCGAATAAACCTTGTAACTTAACCCGCACAAAAAACCAAAAGTTGCAAGCACTCCCATGACAGATTTTCAACTCAAAGAACAGCCCGCCGTGTACGATGTATGCATCGTTGGTTCGGGGGCGGGCGGTGGCATGGCGGCCTATATGCTGACCAAGGCCGGAGCCAAAGTGGCACTTTTGGAAGCGGGCGGCTATTACGACCCCGCCGACCCCAAATACATCACCCAACTCAAATGGCCCTGGGAATCGCCGAGGCGCGGGGCGGGCACACCCTTACGCCCGTTCGGCGACTTTGACGCGTCTTGGGGTGGCTGGCAGATTGACGGCGAGCCCTACACCTCGGCTCCCGGCACCGAATTCCACTGGTTCCGGTCGCGGATGCTGGGAGGCCGTACCAACCACTGGGGTCGCATTTCGCTGCGTTTCGGGCCCGACGACTTCCGGCGCGGCACGCTCACGGGCATCGGCGACGACTGGCCCATCGGCTACGACGACCTGAAACCCTACTACGACGCGGTGGACCGGCTGATCGGCATTTTCGGCAGCGTGGAAAACTACCCCAATGAGCCGGACGGCATTTTCCAGCCGCCGCCCAAGCCGCGCCTCCACGAGCTGATGCTCAAGAAGGCCGCTACGGGCATCGGCATCCCGATTATCCCCTCGCGGATGTCCATCCTGACGCAACCGCTCAACGATGAGCGGGGCGCGTGCTTTTACTGCAACCAGTGCAACCGGGGCTGCCAAGCCTACGCCGACTTTTCGGCCTCGTCGGTGCTGGTCAAGCCCGCCCTCAAAACCGGCAACCTTAAGCTTATCACCCATGCCATGGTGCGCGAAGTGCTGACCGACGACAAAACCGGCAACTGCACCGGCGTGTCGTATGTGAACACCGAAACCATGCAGGAATTCACTATAAAAGCCAAGGTAGTGGTGCTGGCGGCCAGTGCCGGTGAGTCGGCGCGGCTGTTGCTCAACTCCAAGTCGGCCCGCTTCCCGCGCGGACTGGCTAACGAAAGCGGTGTGGTAGGCAAGTACCTGAACGATTCCACGGGAGCCTCGCGCGGCGCGTTTGTGCCCGCCCTCATGGATCGGAAACGGTACAATGAGGACGGCGTGGGCGGTATGCACGTATTCACGCCGTGGTGGCTGGACAACAAGAAACTTGATTTTCCGCGCGGCTACCACATTGAGTACGGCGGTGGCATGGGCATCCCTTCCTACGGCTTTATCGGCGGCATGGAAAAATACAATGGACTGGTGCCTGATGGCAAAGGCAAGATGAAACCAGCCGGTGGCTACGGCGCGGCCTTGAAAAACGACTACCGGCGCTTTTACGGGGCATTCATTGGTATGGCGGGGCGCGGCGAACCGGTTCCGATGGAAAGCAATTATTGCGAGATAGACCCGAACACCGTGGACAAATTCGGCATTCCGGTGCTGCGCTTCAACTACAAATGGTCGGAGCACGAGGTGAAGCAGGCCAAACACATGCACGACACGTTTGAGGAAATCATCCACGCCATGGGCGGCATGGCACTGGGCGACAAGCCGGGAGCCGACCGCAGCTACGGACTCGAAGCCCCCGGCAAAATCATCCACGAGGTGGGCACGGTGCGCATGGGCAACGACCCCAAAAAGTCGGCGTTGAACAAGTTCCAGCAAGGGCACGATGTAAAGAACCTGTTTGTGGTGGATGCCGCGCCGTTCGTGTCGCAGGGCGACAAGAACGTGACGTGGACCATCCTGGCCAGTTCCATGCGCACCTCGGAATACATTGCCGACCAAGTGAAAAAAGGGCATTTTTAAGTGGAGCCTCCCCCAACCCCCTCCGAAAGAGGGAGCTTAAAAACGGGCGGGTTCGGGCTTTTTAAAAGATACTGTTTTGTCTGAACCGAGATTTTCCGGATTCAAGGGTTTGCGGGATTGCGTTGGTTTTGTAGAGACGTTGCACGCAACGTCTTTGTTTCCAATAAAGGTGTTTCCAGCATTGAGATTGGCGACATCAATGCTGCCGACCATGAGATTGCAACATTGATGTTACACAGGAGACGTTGCAATGCAACGTCTCTACCGAATTCCATCTTTTCCCGTCATTTCAATCCGGTCAATTTCAATCCGGTCAATTTCAATCCGGTCAATTTCAATCCGGTCAATTTCAATCCGGTCAATTTCAATCCGGTCAAAATCCAAAATCCGGGTTTGGCCTTTTCAAAAGATACTATTTCCATTGCACATTCATCCACTCATTCTGTCATTCAACAATTCACTACCGGATATGAAACGCAGGGAATCACTTAAGGCACTGACGCTGGGCTCGCTGGGGCTGGGCGTTGCCAACGATGCCAAAGCCGACACCAAGCCGCCGCAAACCCCGGTCAAGGTGCCGGGAGGCCGCACCAAAAAAGAAGCCGTCCGCGATGCCAAGCTGGCAGCCGACACGTTTTTCACACCGGCAGAGCTGGCAACGGTGCGCATCCTGTGCGACATCATCATCCCGGCCGACGAACGTTCGGGCAGTGCGTCGCAAGCCAAAGTACCCGAGTTCATTGAGTTCATGGCCAAAGACCAGTCCAACCTGCAAACGCCCTTGCGCGGCGGGTTGCTGTGGCTGGATATGCAATGCCGCAAACGGTTCGGCAAGACCTTTGTGCAATCCGCGCCCGCCCAGCGTATTGCCATCGTGGACGAAATAGCGTATCCCGAATTGGCCAAACCGGCCATGAGCCAAGGCGTGGCGTTTTTCAACACGATGCGCAACCTGACCGCTTCGGGGTTTTTCAGCAGCCAGATGGGCATCAAGGATATCGGCTACTTGGGCAACACGCCCAACAAATGGGAAGGCGTGCCGGCCGACGTGCTGGCAAAATACGGCCTGAGCTACGATTCTTGACCCCCGCACAGGCCAGCGGCGGCAATCTATTTCTTGAAAAAAGCCCCGGCAACGCAAGTTGTCCGGGGCTTTCCGTTTTCACGCCGCATCCGTTTTCCGGGTTTCCTGCCGAAAATTTTCATTGGCAGTCCGGTTTAAAACGTATTTTCGCGTTTCAAACCGGCTTATCCGCCATCGGTCAAGCCATTTGCTGCCAAGAAACCGCATCCATTGTCCAGTAAAAACCTTCTTGTCCACTTAAAACCTTTTACCATGAAAATGACGAAACTATTTTTCGCAGTGGCTTTGCTGGCTTCCGTTGCCACCCAAGCCCAAGTTACCGATACCAGCCGCACTGATACCAGCTACTGGCAGAAATCGTTCAGCGGCGGCATCAATTTCAACCAAGCCTCGTTCAGCAGCAATTGGGCGGGTGGCGGCGTGAACTCGCTGGCACTGGGCGGCATCATCGGGGTAAGGGCGTTGTACCAAAAGGAAAAATGGTCTTGGGACAATACCGGCGATTTCCAACTCGGTTTCGTGCGGCAAGGCGGCCAGCAGCGCAAATCAGCCGACCAGTTGTTCATCAACTCGGTGGCGGGCTATAAAATCGCGCCCAAATGGGATTTGTTCATGTCGGGCACGTTCAATTCGTTTTTCGCGCCGGGCTACAAGTACGGGGCCAGAAGCGACGGTGCGGATTTGCTGGTGTCCAAGTTCTTTTCGCCCGCTTTCCTAACCTTTGCGTGGGGCCTTGCCTACAAGCCCAACGACTGGTTTTCGCTGCGCCTGGCTCCGTTTGCGCCGCGCTTCACGTTTGTGACCGACGATGCCGTGCGGGTGCGCGAAACCTCCCCTGGCGTGTTTGTGCAGGACATCAGCCAAGTGGCCTACGGCGTGCAGCCTGGCAAAAAGGTGCGCCAAGAATGGCTGGCATTCCAGTTGCAAGCCGAACTGAACAAAAACCTGACGGAAAACATAAACCTGAAAGCCCGCTACCAGATGTTTGTGAACTACGAAACCTTTGATCCCGACCACCGTTTGGATTTGATTGTGTCGGCCAAAATCAACAAGTACCTGAACACCACTTTCGGCCTGACCAGCATCTACGATTCGGACATCAGCGGCGACATCCAAGTGCAACAGACACTGGCCATCGGGCTGCTGTATAATGTGACCACATTCAGGGATGTGAAGAAGTAATCATGCTTGTCAAAGTCAAAACCACAAAAGCCCCTGAGTGTCAGGGGCTTTTGTGGTTGCAATTGAACAAGCAGGTTTGGTGTTTTCGGGAGATACTATTTTTCCTGCCATTCTGAGAAATGGGGACTTCAGCTTGCACTTACCTTTTTCGTCGGAATGACAAAAGGGGTTTGGCCTTTTTGAAACATACTATTTTTACTCCCCCTTCGGGGGTCAGGGAGCCTCACAACTTCCCGCCAAACGGCACCACCAATTTCACACTCACATTGCGCCCCATGTTATACACGCCCCGGCGGCCGGTGGCGGCGTTCGCATCGAGGTATTTCAACCGGCTCTGGTGTGACTGGTACGCCACATCGAACACGTTATTGATCGACAGGAACACGGAACACAGCGTTTTCTTGGCTTTGGAAACCACCTCGCCGCCCATGCCGATATTTACCAACTGGTAGCCGGGCGTGCGGGTTTCGGTGTTGTAGGCCGCCAGAAAGCGGTTTTGTGTCTGGTACAATTCAAAATCCAGCGTGGCATACAGGTTTTGGAAGCGGTTTTTCCAGCGGTCTTTGGTCAGTTTGGCTTGCGTGAGCCAGCGCGGCGCGGGCATGAACGGCAAATATTTCGCATCCTCGGTGGCAGCCGCCAAGTTGTCGCCAAACACACTCGAATAGCTTTGCGTGAGGCTGAACCAGCGGATTTTTTCAGGATTGTAGGTCACCGTCGCCTCCAAGCCGCGCAGCCGGGCGTTGCCTTGCGCGTACCTGAACACCGGAATGTCGCCCTGCACCAGCGAATCCTGCCCGCCGGTGGTTTGCACCCGCTGCGAGAAAGTGTAATTTTGAATTGAATTCTGGAAGATGCTCACATCCACGTACAGGTTCCGGTTCTCGTAGGTCAGCCCGAAATCGCCTTGGTAGGCCACTTCCGGCACGGCCTGCAAATTGCCGATCTCGTAACGGAACGTACCCGCGTGGATGCCATTGGACGATAGTTCAGGCACGGTCGGTGCTCGGAAACCACGCGAGATGTTGGCCCGCACCAGCAGTTTTCCGGTCAGGTTGTACACGCCGCCCGCGCTGGCCGAAATGTTTTGGTAGTTCTTGCCAAGCCCCGCAAACCGCTCGGAACCAGTGCCTTGCGATGCCACTTGAAAATTCCCTTCCGAATCAAGGTACAACTTGCCAATGTCCAGCAGCCGCACATCGTAACGGATGCCGCCGCTCAGTTTCAGTTTGCCGAAGTCTTTCTTGCCGAATGCAAACAAGCCATTGTCAAACAGGTTGTAGTCCGGGTACAACACCTGAAACCCTTGGTTGTCAAGGTTTTGCAACATTCCGTTGGTACCCAGGTTCAGTTCCCAATCGTTGCCGGGAGCCAGGTTGTAGCGCACATCATAGTAATACGTGTGCAGCAGCAAATCCAGTTGCGCCTCCCACGGGCGGCTTACCACGCCGTATTCGCTGCGCTGGTTGCGGGCATAGCTGACATTGGCGGTCAGCGACGATTTTTCGCTGAGTGTGAACAGGTTATTCCACGAAATCTTCCCGTTGGTCAGTTGTTGCGAGTTGTACGGTATCAGGTCGCGGCCGCGCAATTCGGCATCGGTTACGGGCCGGTCGATTTCATCGCCGGAGGGCAAAATGGTGGCCGTGGAGAAGCGTCCGGTATTGTCGCGGGTGCCGTTGATGATGTTGAACCGTTGAAAAGACCGCAGAAAATGAATCCGCGAATAGCCCCAAGCCTTGTTGAAACCGACAAAGCCGCTGACATTAAGCGGCTCAGTAAAATTGGAGGCATACACCCGCCCATCGTTGCGGTTGCGGTAGTTTTGCGACGACTTGCTGGAACTTTGCAGCAACCAAGTGAAGCCGTTCTTGTTGCCCGCTACCTGCGCCGAAAGTCCGGCAAGGCCATGGTTGGTCTGGTAGTTTGCCAGCACCCGTCCCACGATTTTGCCCTCCTCCACCGGCCTTGGCGACAGCACCGAAATCACGCCGCCCAAGCCATCCGAGCCGTACATGAGGCTGCCCGCGCCCCGGATTATCTCGTAGCGGTCAATGGAATATTCGTCAATCTGGATGCTGTGCTCCTCGCCCCACTGGTTGTCTTCCTGCCGTATGCCGTCGTGCATGGTTATCACGCGGTTGAAGCCCAGCCCCCGGATAATGGGCTTGCTCAGGCCGGCCCCGGTCGAAACCTGCGACATTCCCGGCAGTTTCGCCACGGCATCCACCAGGTTGGTTGACGATTGCTGCAACAGCCGGATCTGGGTGATGGCCGCAATCGGGATCGGGCTTTCCTTGATGATAGTCTTGGTCGATGATCCCGACACAATCACTTCCTCCAACGTCTGCGAGGCATTTTCCATCAGGAAATCCTTTTGCGTAACGCCCTGTATGTCAACTTTTTGCAACAGCGTCCGGTGCGAAACGTAGCTTACCTGCACCGTGTACGTGCCTTTGGGCAACTGCCCGATCCGGTAGTTGCCTTCCACATCCGTTGTGGCCCCGACGCGCAATTCGGGCAGATACACCGCCGCGCCAATCACCGCCTCACCATCCTCGCGGTGCGTGACCCTGCCGGTCAAGGAATTTTGGGGGTTTTGGGCGAATACCGAAAAACCGCAGATGAGGCATAAGAAAGTAAGTGCTTTTTGCATGGTCGTTTCAAATTGAAAAGTGGCTTTGCCAATAATTAGACAAATCTAAAATATTTTTTAGTCTTAACTAAATTTTTATCAATCTACCTGTTCGGTCTTGATTTCCGGTGGGGTTTGGGCATTTTGAAACATACTGTTTTTCCTGCTGAATTATCCTTCCGCAAGAATCTTGTGACAGTTCCGGCAGCTTCCAAAACCGGACGTAACCCTGTATGTCACAAGTTACTCACAGGAGGACACCCGAACATGAAATGCCGGACGAATCATTTGGCAAAACTTTACGGTTTTGTGCTTAAACCACGGAAAAGCAGCCGCAAAAAATCAGAGGCAGGCGGGTGGCCCGCGACTTTCAATTGCGAGGAAACTGCAAACGTGCGGCGCGGAAAAAATACCGGCGGGGAAAACAGTATCTTTCAAAAAGGCCAAACCCGCCATGAAACCGGCCGCACAGCCCATCACAAACAGCGGGTCGGAGAGTTGTTCGAGCCACGCGAGTTCGGCGGTCGTGTGGCGGTGGTGCTGCAACGGCGACGGGTTGTCGCGCTTGTAGGGGTGCGCGTGGGCAATCACCTGCCCGCTGGCCAGGCGGTGCAGGTGGTAATTGAACATACGGTTGCCCAGCGACAGCAGCAGGGCCGCCAACGCCACGAAAGCGAAGAATTGCCGTATGTAAAACCGATTTTTCAAGGTTGGTTCAGTCAAATTCGGGGATTGCGGGTTGTTCACAATTCGCCCAGCAGCTTGCGGGCGGCCTTGGTTTGACCGGCAGCTTGGTCGCGGATGCCCTCAATGTTTTTCTTCATTTCCCTCTGGATGTCGAGCATTTGCTGCGGGGTAACATCGGGCGGGGCATCGTGGCTGTGTTCGTGCGCCCCGCCCTTGCCGTGTTCGTGATGCGCATGGCCGTCCTCCTCATTGCCAGGCACTTCCACCACTTCGGCCATCCAAGTGTCCATCCGTTTGTCCGTCCGTTCAATGCCCGCAATGGCACTGTCCAAGGCGGGGCGGGTAGCAGCACTGGCCGAGTCTCGCCGGGCTTTGAGGCGCGGCAGCAGGGCTTTGGCGCCGCCCACCGAGGCCATCACTTCGTCGTGCATGGCCATGGCTTGGTTGTGGATTTGGGCGGCCTGCTGCAACTGCGGGTCTTTTTTGGGGGTGCAGGCGGCAAAGGCCAGCCCGACGGCTCCACACACAAGCAGGTGCCTCACGGACAAGAGTTTCATAAGGATAAGGGATTTGAGGTTTTCAAGAGATACTATTTTGGAAATGCCGTTTCCCAAAAAACAACGCTTTGCCGCGTGCCTTGCCGCCATTCACTCTTCCACCAGTTCCGCATTTTTCACAATGTACACCATTTTCTCGGTGTCGGTGCTGTTGAGCACCAGCGTGCCCCGGATGCGGATCGGCTTGTCCGACTGTTTGATGGGCGTGCGGGCCTCCACTTCCACCACCGTTTCCGGCCCGCCCACACCGCAGAAAAAACAC
>JAYWIH010000213.1:0-23740 GCA_043789005.1 Sphingobacteriales bacterium | reverse complement strand
GGTTTCCGCAAAAAAATAGAGACTGTTTTCGCTTGGCTGGATACTTATAAACGAATCCTGATACGTTTTGAATACAAAGCCCAAAATTTCAAATCCTGATTGTATTTGGCATCAAGTCTGATTAACCTAAGGACAAAATTCAACTAAACAAGTCCTTAAAAAGCCCGAACACGGCCATTTTGTTTTCACGTATCGGATCCGGCTTTTTCACACACCAGCACAATGCGCCGCTTTTGCAAGTCGGTGGTGGCAAACAGGTATTTGTCGCCGCCATCTTTCAGCCCGGTTTGCTGGCGTATCTGCGCAACGGTCATCGGAAAGTTGCGCACGGCAATGTTGGCCTTGCCTTCGGGCAGCCAAGGTTCCAACTGCTTTTTGTCAAGTTTCAGGGTGGCAAGCACGATAAAACTCCGGCCCGGAAATCCCGGAATTAAAGCCCCAGAAGTGTACAAATGGCTGTTGGGATGCAATTTTTCCACACCGAAAGCCGCCGCCACGCTGCGGAACGCCCCGGCTTTGAGCACAGCCGCATTGGGTTCGTAGAGAAATTGTTGCGGCACACTGAACCGCACATCCGCCGCACTTTCATGTTCACGGTCGAAACTGAATTCCTGAACGGGATGCGGAGGTTTGGGCAAATTCACGGATACTATTTCGGGCGGGCCGGTTGCCGATTCGTCCAAATGGAAAAGCAATTCCTTCACTTCATTTTCCACGGCCACCACATACACCCGCCGGACATTCTCCAACTGGCTCACCGCCAAGTCAATATCCAGCATCGGTGAGGCTTTGAGCAGTATATTCCGGGCTTTCCGGAATAGTATCTTTTTTAAAGCCAAAACCTCCGGCTCGCACTCCTGCAACCCAACCACTTTGCCACCCGTCGTACCGCGCCGCGCCGGGTCGAGGTAAACCCAATCGGCTTTGCCCGTGTACTGCCGCAGCCACTGCACCGAATCGGCGTTTATGCATTGCACATTAGCCACACCCAATTGCGCCAGGTTATGTGCCGTGATTTCTTGCAAATCGGCGTTTCGCTCCAAATAGATCACTTCACGGAATCGCGCACTGAAAGCCGCCGCATCCACGCCCATACCGCCCGTAAGGTCAACAATTGTGTCGCCTTGCAACAGGTTGGCTTTGAAATTGGCGGTGGTGGCAGATGAGCATTGCTCCAGCGACAACAGCGAGGGGTAGCAGATATTTTGGTTGGCAAACCACGCGGGCAGCTTGGCTTCCGCCTTTTGCCGCGCCTGAATCTGCAAGGCGGCTTCCTTGATGGGGAAACCGGGAGGATGGTTTTTTTGCAGCAGCAATTGCCGCACATCGGCATTCCGGTGCGCAATGGCAAAATCGCGGATGGACGGGAAATCGGAGAGTTTCAAGCGAAAAAAAGTAAGGCCCCACCCCGACCCTCCCCCGAAGCTGAAAGCCACGACTTGGCGTGGGAGAGGGAGAAAAAAACGGTATGTTTTGAAAACACCAACCCCCGGCAACAAAAGCACCCTCCTTCGGAGGGGGTTGGGGGAGGCTTTTCAGTTCATGACTAATTTCGGGAATCGGTACAGTGTGCTGTCAAACACAAACAGTTCGTCTATTTCCATTTTCCAAAACCGGAACAGCGGCGATTTTTCCAAATGCCCGATCACTTCCTCGCGCGAGTCGGCATTGATGGTAATCCAGCCCTTGCCCGATTCAACACTGACCGCGTACTGGTCAATGATGCCCGAAGAGATGAGGTTGTTGATAATGGTGCGGTGAACCGGTACGTGCCGCATAAATGCCTCGCTGATCTGGAACCGGATTGTGACCTGATATTTGTGGATGCTCATGGAGTTTTTTCCATGACAACCGCCAAAAGCCCCGGAAGGTTCTGGAACGGTCAGGCTGCCCCGGCGGTGGGCTGCCTGACCGGTTGGCAAAATAGTATCTTTCAAAAAGGCAAAACCCGCTTCACAAGCGGATTGATGAAACGCGTTCGTCCTCCACACTCTAGAATTGCGGGAGGACGAACGGTGGATAAGGCGGGGATGCATTCATGCGCAGGTACTTGGCAGCTACTCGGCCAGCCATGCAGCGCATTTGTCGGCGGAGGAAAACGACTGGATGGACAAGTTCCGGAACTGTGCACTTAAGTTTACCTTGTTGACGGCAATTTGGGCAAACACGTCTTCGGCCATCAGGATGGCGATTTTTTTCAGACCCAGCTTTTCCACCTGCTCAAACCACACACCGCCAATGTATTCTTGCAGTTCCTTGGTCAATACCTTCAATTCGGTTTGGTCGCTGATGTGCAGCGTGATTTTTTCGTTCTGGATAGCGTTGTTCAGCGCGCCGCAGCCTTTTGTGAGGTTATCCATGTTTAAGAAGCCAATCCACTTGGCAGTAATCACACTTGTGGACGGATCTAAGGTCATTTTCACGAATTTCTCATCCAAAATCGTGCGGAGAGTGGGGTTTGCGGTAATTTCCATCGCGTGAAAGGTTTAAGGAAAAGTAAAAAAAGAGTGGACGGCTTTTGGCCGGACTACGGCTTGCCGCTTCAAATGTAGGCACAAACAAGCCCCGGCGGCAGGTACAAGGCATACTTGCCGCCGGGGCAGTGTAATGTTTGCGGCCAAGGCTACGACACCGGAGATAAAATAGCTGCTTTTGGGCGTTTTCTTTTGGTGCGGCAGGCGTATAGGACAGGGATGTTCAGAGAAATGCTTTTGTCTGCTGGTAATTGGCCTGTCTTGGCGGCAAAGCGTGAGTGCAAGAAGGGTTTAGGTTCGCCTCATGTACCATGTCCCGGCTTTTCGGTCATCCGCTGCCACCGCCAACCGGCACACTCAGGCCTCGCCCATCAGCCGACGCTGGATGGCAGCCTCGTTGCGTTTCATGAACGTGATGGGCACAAACGCATCGGTGGGCGCACCGATATAGTACAACGTCCAGTCCTGGTCGTATTGCTCCAGCAAGTGGCGGATGCACTCGGCGCGGTCGAGGGTTGGCATATTGCAATCCTCCCAGTAAAACAATTCGACGCGGTAGTGGATTTGCTGTTTCTGACCGTTGACGGTCACTTCGATTTCGATTTCCTGCTTGCCCGGCATGGCGGGGATCGGGACGGCGATATGCGGCATGGTGCGGAATGGTTAGGCGTTGTGAAAATAGTATGTTTTTAAAAGGCAAAACCCGGATAGCGGTTCGGAAAACGCGAGTTGCGCAACCGAAACGGTTTGCGGGGTATTGTCAGGCAAGTTTTATTATCTTTGGAAAAACACTTTTGATTTATGGAAACCAAAGCCGTGG
Organism: Sphingobacteriales bacterium; assembly: GCA_043789005.1. Taxonomy (GTDB): domain Bacteria; phylum Bacteroidota; class Bacteroidia; order Cytophagales; family 172606-1; genus Xanthocytophaga. Next base: position 20,446 of record JAYWIH010000213.1, on the reverse strand, counting down.
CACTCACCGAAACCATCCTGGAAGAAGCAATGTCCCTGAACCATTCGCGCCTGACTTACCGTTTGAGCATCCTGCTTTCCGCATACGACGACCAGTATGACATTCTTCCCGAACTTGAATTGGAACTCATTTCCGGCAGAGCCAAGCCCGATATTTCCATTTTGCAAAATCTGACGTTCAATTGGGAAGAGGACATCATCCGCTACACGTATCCTCCCATCACCGCCATCGAAATTCTTTCGCCCACGCAAGCCTTTGATGAACTCACAACCAAAATCCGCAAGGTTTATTTTCCTGCCGGTGTGCTTTCCGCTTGGATTGTGGTTCCATCAATCAAAGCAATCCATTTGTTTCTGCCAAACCAACCCGTGTCTGTTTTCACAAACGGCAAAATCACGGACGCCACTACCCAGATTGAACTGGAACTTACCGAGATTTTCAGGTAACCTCATTCGCTCCGCAATGCCTTGACCGGATTGGCCAGGGCCGCCCTGACGGCTTGGAAGCTGACCGTGAGCAAAGCAACCAGCAAAGTTGCGCAACGCCTCTGCCACCGGGTAAGCCGTTGTATTCCAGTATTGGATACCATTTGCCTTTCGGCTGTGTTCAACCACCCGGTAGATACGGTCTGCATTGCTGTGAAACGCATCGAGATTTCGTTCATGGCGCATATACACATAGATGATACAGGCACAAGTAACGCCCAAAGCCAGCCTGATTACGTTGATAAACGTATAAAACCGATTACGCTATAAATTACGGAAGGCGATTTTGAAATAATTACGCAGCATAAACAGGCGGGTTTAGGGTTTTGAAAAGATACTATTTTGGCAATTCGGAATGCGGGTACGGGCATTCTCCAAAAGCACTTCCGGCAATGCCATTAATTGACTATATTTGAAATATCCATTTCCCAACCGAATTTGCCGATGGAAACGCTGGAAACCAAACAATCATCGAACTACGAACTTGAACGCGGCAAACCCATGCCCAACCTCTACCACGGCCTCATTCAAGCTAACCTGTCATTTGAACTAAAAACCGCCTACCGGCAGCAATACTTGGTCGCGTCTGAAGTCACGCTCGACACCCAGCCGCAAGGCTCCACACCGGACTTGGTTTTGTATCCGATGCAAACCATTGACATGGGTGTTGAAATTCCGGCTCGGCAAACTGTTCCTCCTCTGTTGACTGTCGAAATCCAGTCACCCTCGCAAAGTCTGGACGAAATGGTGGACAAAGCCAACGTATATTTCGGGTTCGGAGCCGTCTCATGCTGGATTGTCCAGCCCCGGATCAAAGCCGTCCTTGTATTTACCCGTCCTGACCAATACCGGTTTTTTCACTATGATGACCGGCTGCATGATTCCAACCTCAACATCAGCCTTGACCTGACCGCCATTTTTTCGTAACCGGATTTCAGGCACCGTTTGCAAACCTCATTCGCTGCGCAAACTCTTGACCGGATTGTCCAAGGCCGCCCTGACGGCTTGGAAGCTCACAGTAACCAGTGCAATCAGCAGAGCCATGATTCCGGCTAAGGCGAAAATCCACCACGAAATGTCTATCCGGTAGGCGAAATCCTGCAGCCAGCGGTTCATGGCGTACCAAGCAATCGGCACGGCGATGACGAAGGCAAGGCTGACCAGCTTGAGGAAGTCTTGTGAGACAAGGCCGACAATCTGAGCCGCCGAAGCCCCAAGCACCTTGCGGATGCCGATTTCCTTGGTGCGCCGTTCCGTGGATAGTGTGGCGAGGCCGAATAAGCCGATGCATGAAACAAAAACCGTCAGCAACGCTCCGAAAAACACAATCTGCTTCCATTTTTCCTCGGCTTCGTAGTTTTTCTTATTCTCTAATTCCTTGAATTTGTACGTGTAGGCGTTGATTGGAAAAAGGCTTTTGAAGGTTTTGGCGATGTGACTCAGGCTGGCTGTTTCGGTGTTCGGCTTGATCTTGATGTTGAACATACCAAATCCATTGCCGGTATTCATGGTAAATACCTGCGGTTTTATCTCTTCGCGCAGCGGGGCGTGGTGGTAGTTTTTCACTACGCCAATCACCGTGTATTTTTTGTTGCGGTACCAGAAGTCAACCGTCTGGCCGAGCGGCTTTTTCCAACCGGCCTTCCTGACAAATGCCTCGTTGACCATGACGGAGTTTAAAGAATCAGAAGGGAAGTCATTGGAGAAATTCCGACCCTGCACGACCGGAATTTTCAGCATCGGCAGGTAGCCCTCATCCACGGTTTCGTAGGCAAAATCCAACTGGAGTCCGCCACTCACCCGCGCTACCGTGCCCCATCCGCCGCCGTTTTTGGGAGCCACGGCCACTATGTTCGTGTTTTCCAACAACTGACGCTTGAACAAATCAGCTTTGGCCTTGTCCACGCCCCAGCAGTCAACCATCACAATATGCTGGTCGTCGTAGCCCAAATCCTTGCTTATCAGGTACTCGAACTGCGAATAGACAGTGGCGGCGGCAATGATCAGAAAAGAGGCCAGTCCGAACTGAAAAACCACGAGGCCCTTCTGAAGCCGATTCTTGCCCGACAGCCGGAAACGGCCGTACAGCGTTTGCACAGGACTGTAGCCCGACAGCACCAAGGCCGGATAAAACCCCGCCAACAGACTGGTCACCACAAAAACCGCGACATATCCGGCAACCAGTTGCCAGTCGAGCAAGTATCGGAACGAAAGGGCTTTGTCTGAAAGTTGGTTGAAGGTGGGCAGGAACAGATGCAACAACGCAACGGCCAGCCCGAACGCCACAAAACTCAACATGAACGACTCGCCCAGAAACTGCCAGACAAGCTGTTTCCGGTCGCCCCCGACTACCTTCCGGATGCCGATTTCCTTGGCCCGTTTCACCGAGCGGGCCACAGTGAGGTTGATGAAATTGATGCAGGCAATAAGCAGCACAAACACCGCGATGACCGTAAGGATGTACGAAAACATGGGGTTGCTGGCATCTTTCAAGCCGTTATCAGCCTTGAGTTCCGTGTTCAGGTGCAGGTCGGCCAAGGGTTGCAGCAAATACCGGGCGGTTTCCTTTACGTTGTAGTCCCGGCGCATTTTCCGGATGGCTTGCTGCGCATCCGCTTCGTACACCCGTTTCATTCTCGCCTCCACCCGGTCGGCATCCGCGTTCGGAGCCAACACCACAAACGTGTGCTGGAAGAAATTAAACCAGTTTTCGGTGTTCTGCCATTCCTCTTGGCTGACCACAAGCGGAAGCAGGAAATCAAACTTGACGGAAGAGTTTTGGGGGCATCGCTTGGCCACGCCCGTAATTTGGCAGGGTTCGAACACGCCATTGCGTTTCATCTCCAGCATCCGGCCCAGCACCCGCGCCGTTCCGAAAAGCCGGCGGGCCATGTCTTCCGAAACCACTACAGAATTCGGGTTCTTCAACACGGTGGCGGGGTTTCCACTCAGCATCGGAAAGGAGAAGACGGAGAAAAAGTTGGCATCCGCTCGGAGCATTTCGTAGCCCTTGATATCGGCATTTTGGCGAACATCCATGAATTCCGATTTTACCCGCACATACGCCTGCATCTCCGGAATCTGATCCTTGAACTTTGGTCCTTGAAAATGACCGGTGTTTCCATCGGCCTGCTTCACGCTGCCATCCGGGTTCACCCAGTGTGTAGTGATGCGGTAGATGTGGGCTTGGTTGGCATGGAACCTGTCGTAGCTGACCTCGTCTTTGGCATAGAGCAAAATCAGCATGGCGGCGGCGAGCCCCACGGCCAGCCCAGCAATATTGATGACACTGTACAGCTTGCTTCGCAACAGGTTGCGCAACGCGATGGTGAAATAATTTCGGAGCATAATTTCCAATTGTTTACAATAAAGGGTTCGGGCATTTTGAAACCTGCCGGACAGGCAGGGATACTATTTTGGGGAAGCCGGAACGCCGGTCAGACACTGCGTGTCAGACCGGCATGGGAAATCGGCTTTCGGGCGAACAAGCGGGTTTGGGCTTTTGGAAACATACTATTTTTGAAATGCCATCCTTTGGCTATATTTGGCAAACAACTTCTCCAACCCCATCTGATTATGGAAACGCTGGAACTCAAACAACTATCCGACTACGAACTCGAACGCGGTAAACCCATGCCAAGCCTCAACCATTCCATCATTCAAAACAACATTGGTTTTGAATTGAATTTGCGCTACCGCAAAACCCACACCATACTCCCGGAATTGAGTTTGGCCATGCCCGAAAAACCGGATACAGTACCTGACATCTGCATCTACCCCAAGATGGAAGTTGACTTTTTGCACGACCGGACATCGGTTTCCGAAATGCCGTTGACCATCATCGAGATTGTTTCACCCTCGCAATCCAACGACGAAATCCTGGCCAAGTTTGAACGCTATTTCAATGCCGGCATCAACTCGTGCTGGCTGGTGCTGCCCAGTTTCCAAGCCATTTCGGTCTATTCGCAAATCGGCACTTACCGGTTTTTCACCGCCGCCGAAACCCTCACCGACCCGGCCACCGGCCTTGAACTCCCCCTGGCCGAAATCTTCGCCTGAAAAGCCTGCCAAAACAGTATCTTTCAAAACAGCCAAACCCCCTCTTCTCACTCGCTGCGCAAACTTTTGACCGGATTGGCCAATGCCGCCTTGATGGCTTGGAAACTGACGGTGAGCAGGGCAATGAGCAAAGCCAGTACACCCGCCAAGGCAAAAACCCACCACGAAATATCAATCCGGTACGCAAAATTTTCCATCCACTGGTTCATGGCGTACCAAGCCAGCGGAAAACTCAGGACGCAGGCAACCAACACCAATTTCAGGAAATCTTTTGACAGCAGGCCCGCAATGCCCATAACCGACGCGCCAAGCACCTTGCGGATGCCGATTTCCTTGGTGCGCTGCTCGGCGGTGAAAGTGGCCAGCCCGAAAAGCCCCAGGCAGGCGATGAAAATGGTGAGCAGGGTGAAGATGTTGAGGATGATGCCGACCTTTTGCTCGGCTTGGTAAGTTTTGCCCACCAGTTCGTCCATGAACGCATACGTGAAGGGTTCGTCCGCGCCGAATGCGTCCCATTGCGTTTTCACGGAAGCCAAAAACCCCGCCATCTCGTTGGTTCTCACTTTCACAATCAGTCCCGGATTGTTTTCCAACACCATCAGGAGCGGTGAGATTGATTCGTGCAGCGATTTGAAATGGAAATCCCCGACAACGCCAATCACTTGGTAAACCTTTTTGCCCCCGTCGTTATCGGTCAGGCGCGTCACGGTGCGGCCCACGGCGTTTTTTCCCCAGCCAAACGCGTTGGCGGCGGTCTCGTTGATGATGATTCCCGAAGAATCGGAAGCCAATCGCCCGGAAAAATTGCGCCCCGAAACCATCCGCATACCCATCGTCGGGATATACCGGTCGTCAATCCCGTACCGCAGGGTCCGCATGAGTTGCGCGTCCTTTCCATCGGGATAGGCCAGCGAATTATTCGAATTGGTAGGCCCGGCAGGCTTGTAAGCCGATATTGTCGCATTCACGACGCGGGCATCAGCCAGCAGTTGGTCGCGGAAAACGGTTTCGTTCTTGCCCAATGCCCACGAATTGGGCAAAACCAGCAATTGTTCCTTGTCGTAGCCCAGGTTTTTGTCCCGCATATAATTCAGTTGCCGGTACACAACCGTGGTACCCACAATGAGGAATATGGAGACCGTGAACTGGAAAACCACCAAGCCACTGCGCAAACCGATGCTTTTCCGGCTTCCCGACACCCTGCCCTTGAGCACGGCGACGGGCTTGAAAGACGACAGGTAGAAGGCCGGATAACTGCCCGCCACCACGCCCACCAGCAAACCCAACCCCAACAGGGCGGGCCACACCACCGGATTCGAGGTCAGCCCGAGCGTCAGGTTCTTGCCCGCCAGACCGTTGAAAACCGGCAGGGCCACTTGCGAAACCACCACGGCCAAGACCAATGCAACGGCTGTCAGCAGAATGGATTCCAGCAGGAACTGCCGCACCAGATCGAGTTTTGCCGAACCCAGCACTTTGCGCACCCCCACTTCGCGTGCCCGTTTCGAGGCATTGGCCGTACTCAGGTTCATGAAATTGATGCAGGCAATGAGCAGCATGAACACCGCGATGACCCCGAAAATATAGACGTGGGTTATGTCGCCGCCCGCTTCCAACTCGTTTGAATTGTCCGAGTTGAAATGGATGTCGGTCAGTTTTTGCAACCGGAAACCCAGCTTGTTCCCTTTGGTGCGGAACTGCGCCAGGCTCATGCCCAGCGCCTGCAATACTTGCGGCCCCATGTATTTCTCAACCATGCGCGGCAACTTGGCCTCCAACCGTTTGTAGTCGTAGGCTTCGGGAAGCACCAGGTACGTGAAGTAATTCGAGACCATCCAACTGGTGCTGCCCGCTTCGGTATCGGATGCCATTGACCCGAACATATCGAAATGGAAATGGGAGTTGGCGGGGATTTCGCCGAACACACCGGTAATCCGGAAAGCGGGGGCACCGGAACCCTTTTTGAAATGCAGCAACTTGCCCAGCGGGTTTGCCTTGCCAAAATATTTCAAGGCCAGTTTTTGTGATATGACCAAGCAATTGGGCTGGACCAGGGCGGTTTTGGAATCGCCTTGGAGAAACGGGATGGTAAAGACCCGGAAAAAATTGGAATCCACATAAGCCATCTTGTCATCCGTGAAAAACCTGCCGCCCGCCATTACCCTGGGCATACCCATGGTGCGCAAGCGGGTGGCTTCCTGGACTTCAGCAAAATCGTTTTTCAGGGTTTGGGCGGTGGGCGGCATCACAACGGCTTCGTTTATCTTTCCACCGTTAATGTCGGCCTTGAAAACAATGCGCACAATGCGGTCGGCTTTCTCATGGAAACGGTCGTAACTCAGTTCGTCCTGCACAAACAGCACGATGACCAGGCAGACGGCGATGCCGATGGCCAAGCCCAGCACATTGATGGCCGAGGAAAACGTGTTCCTCGACAGGCTTCTCCAAGCGATTTTGAAATAATTGCGCAGCATAAAGCGAGGGGTTTGGGCTTTTTGAAAGATACTATTTTTCCAATACCGGGCAGTTCGTGTAGAGACGTTGCATGCAACGTCTCTACGGATACGCGGCTACTCACTCCTGAGCGATTTGACCGGATTGGCCAACGCCGCCCGCACCGAGCGGTAGCCCACCGTAAGCACGGCCACCGCAAACGTGGACGCGATGGCGAGCACGAAAATCCCCGCCCCTATTTCTATCCGGTACTTGAAATCCTGCAGCCAGCCGTTCATCACGTACCACGCCACGGGTGCGGCAATGGCGAAGGCGATGGCAATCAACCGGCTGAATTCCTTGCCGAACAGCCACAGCAAACTGCCGATGCTGGCCCCGAGCACTTTGCGGATACCGATTTCCTTGGTTTTCTGCATGGCCATGAAACTCACCAACCCGTACAGTCCCAGGCAGCCGATAAAAATGGCGATGCCCGCAAAGGCTTGGATCAGGTTGAGCATGATGTCTTCCATTTCGTAGAATTCGGCGATGCGTTCGTCCAAGAACTGGCTTTCATAGACGTATTCCGGGTAAGCCTCGTCCCAAGTTTTCTCCAGACCCGCCAGCGTGGCCTTCACATTGCCGAGGCCGATTTTAACGGCGCAATTGTCGTAGTTGTCCGTGGCGGACATCACGCACACGGGCTGGATTTTTTCATGGAACGACAAGTTGTGAAAATCGCGTACTACGCCCACAATCGGGGCTTTCCAGCCGTTTATCTCCATATACTTGCCAATGATTGCCTGCGGATTTTTTATCCCCAGCATTCTCACGGCGGTTTCATTCAGCAAGTATTCCCGTACCGTGTCCGATGGAAAAATATTGCGGCCCGCCACGAGTTTCAGGTCGAATGTTGCCAGGTAGTCCGCATCGGCAAGTTTGCAGTTAATGGCAAACTGCTCGGATTCGGGGCGCGTATCGAATTTCAGGCTGCTTTCGCTGTAGTTGTTTGAGGCGGGGGCCTGAAAGCAGAGCGAAACCTTTTCCACGCCCGCCATCTGCGCAAGCCGGGTTTTCAGCGTGTTCATCTTCACCTTGTCCGTTGTCGGCACGGGCAGCATCACGATGGCATCCTTGTTGAAACCCAAATCCGACTGCTTGGAAAACCGCATCTGGCTGGCAATCACGATGGTGCCGATAATGAGCATTTGCGCAATGGCAAACTGCGCCACCACCAGCACGCGCCGCACCGGAAAGCCGCCCGCATTCCGGTGGGTCAGCTTTCCTTTTAATGCCATTACCGGCTCGAAACCGGCCAGAATCAAGCCCGGATACGAACCCGACAGGAAAACCACCAGCACCGCCGCCAGTACGGTGAACAGCAACAGCGGCGGATTGGCGAACGGATTGATGCCCATTTGCGTCTCGAAAAGCTGGTTCAGGTAGGGCAACGCCAAATGCGCCAACCCGTAGGCCAGCACTATGGCAAGCACCGTAATGAGGGCGGTTTCGGCAATGAACTGCCAAAAAAGCTGCGCGGGCAGGCTGCCCAGCACTTTGCGCACACCCACTTCCTTGCTGCGGTTCAGGGCCTGTGCCGTGGCAAGGTTGATGAAATTGACGCACGCCGTGACAATCAGAAAAACGCCGATCAGTGCCAACGCCCACAGGTTTTTCTTCTCCACAAAGCCGTTCAGTTCCGGGTTGAAATGCACGTCGTTGAGGGGTTGCAGGTGGTAGCGGGTGGTTTCGGCATCGCGGCCGGGCCGGTATTTTCTCACCATCCCCACCAACGCTTTTTCCACGGTTGCCACCGAAACAGCGGGCTTGAGCAAGACAAAAACATGGTCGTCGCTGTTGGTGTTACCCCAATTGTCCTGATCCTGCTTCATTTGCTCGAAATGGCTGACCAGCGTCGGGTAGGAAAGGTAGATTTCCGCGCGGCGATCCGTGTTTTTGGGCAGGTCTTTCAGAATGCCCGTAATCCGGAAATCGGTCTTGTTGTCGAACCGGATGGTTTTGCCCAGCGGATTGGCATCGCCGAAGTACTTGCGGGCGATTTTTTCGGTCACAATTGCCGTGTTCGGTTCGGTAAGTGCGATTTGGTGGCTGCCCTGCATCAGCGGAAAATTGAAAATATCGAAAAACGCCGGTTCGGCAAAGGCCACGCCTTCCTTCTCCCGGAACTTTTTCACTTCCTTTCCGTCCGCAATGGTAATGAGCTGGTTGTCGTATCCATTGACGCGCGCCACCTTCTCGGCAAATGTGAAATCGTTGCGCACCGCCTTGCCCAGCGGATAGGGTGAGCCGGGCGTTGTCATGGAGCCGCCGTCACGCTTGAATTCGGTGTAGATGCGGTAAGTGCGGCCCGCATTGGCATGGAACGTATCGAAACTGAAATGATACGTGACAAGCGTGAAAATGAGCAGTCCGCAGGCAATGCCCAAGGCCAGGCCCACAACATTGATGGTGGCATAAGTCCGGTTGCGGAGCAATGTCCGCAGGGCGATGGTGACATAGTTGCGCAGCATGGCGGTAATGGTTGAATGGTTAAAAAAAGCCCCCGGCCCCGAAGGCGAAGCGAAAAACTGGCGCACGCGTCCGCTTGTGCCATGTTTCCGAAATAGTATCTTTCAAAAAGGCGAAACCCGCCCTTTTTGTGGACTGTCGTCTGTGGACTGTGGATTAACCTTCAATCCGACCGTCAAACAGGTTTACGGTGCGGCTGCCGTAGGTGGCGTTTTTTTCGGAGTGCGTCACTTGGATGATTGTCACGCCTTCGCTGTTGAGCTGTTTGAACAAATCCATGATTTCCTCGCCCTGCTTGGAGTTCAGGTTGCCCGTTGGCTCATCGGCCAAGATCAGTTTGGGTTTGGTGATGATGGCGCGGGCAATGCCCACAAGTTGCTGCTGCCCGCCCGACAACTGGCTGGGAAACAAATCTTTCTTGCCCACGATATTGAACCGGTCCAGTATATCGGACACCAGCGACTGCCGCTCGGAAGCTTTCATGCTTTGGTAGAGCAGCGGCGTTTCAATGTTTTCGTACACGGTCAGTTCATCAATCAGGTGGTAGGCCTGGAACACGAATCCAATGTATTTCTTGTAGAGTTCGGAACGCTGCTTTTCCTTGATCCGGTGTACGGGCTGCTCGATGAAGTGGTATTCGCCTTCGCTTGGCTCGTCCATCATGCCCAGGATGTGCAGCAGCGTGGATTTGCCACTGCCACTCGGCCCCATGATGGAGATGAACTCGCCCTCCTGCACTGTCATGTTAATGTCGCGCAGCACGAAATTCTTGCCGGCCTTGGTGTCGTACCACTTGAAAACGTTTTTGAGTTGGAGCATTTTGGTTGATTGTTGAATGATGAAATGCCTGCCTGTCGGCAGACAGGGTTGGGTTTGGACTTTTGAAAAGATACTATTTTGGGCGGATGGTTCGGGTAGAGACGTTGCATTGCAACGTCTCTACAGGTCATTCACTGCGCAGCGACTTGACCGGATTGGCCAATGCCGCCCGGTAAGCGATGACGCTGACAATCAGACTCGTCAGCAGAAACGCCGACAGTCCAATTACCGGAAACATATGGTGCTGTATATCAACGTGATAGGCGAAATTCTTGAGCCATTCGTCCACCACGTAAGTGGCCACCGGCCAACTGACCGCCAAGGCAATAGCCACGAGCGGAATGTATTCCTTGGCCGCCGACTGCATGATTGAAAATACGGAAGCCCCCAATACGCGCCGGATGCCGATTTCCTTGGTGCGGGCAACGGTCAGGAAAATGGAGATGCCGACAATGCCCAAGGCCGCCAGCAGAACCGCAACCACGTTGAAACAGAACAGCAAATTGGCCGTTTGGCGGTCCTGCTGGTAGAGTTTGGCCACGTTTTCGTTGAGATATTCTGTTTCTAGCGGAACCGCTTCGTTCAGTCCGGCGTGGATGGCCCGGATTCTTGCCAGAATCGCGGGCGTGGAGGCGGCATCGTATTGCACAATGCTGCGCCCATCCATGCGCACCCGGTCGGAAACGGTGATGAAATACGGTTCCACTTTCTGGTGCAGCGAAAAAAGGTTGATATCCTCGAAAATCCCGGCCACGGTAAACGGAAAGCCCGCCCGCCCATTTTCATCCACGTATTCGGGTTCGGTGACGATGACTTTCCCAATTAGTCCGGCAACGGAAACGCGCTGCTTGGCGGCAATCTGTTTGGCGGCAGTCCGGTTGATCAGCGTGAAGTTGTCGGGCAGTTTGCCGCCCGATTTAATCAAGTTGTTCAGAGTAGTGTTTAAACCGTACGCTTTCAGGGCTTCTTTGTCCAGATACAGTTGACGGGCATCGTCGTATGTTTCAGCCGTGCCTTGCAGTTGGTACGTGACCTGATTGAAAGGCGTAATGCCAAAAGACGAACCGTTACCCACGACTTTCAAGCCGGGAATCTGCCGCAACCGCTGTTGGAAAAGGTCTTGGTTTTCGGGCGAGGAATAGGCGTACAGAATCCCATCTCTCCGGAATCCCAAGTCCTTGTTTTCTATAAAACCGATTTGTTTTGCAATGAAATACGAAACCGAAGTAATCAGAATCAGAATTACAAACTGACTGACGACCAAGTATTTGCGAACGGGAAAATGTTGGTAGCGGTTGCTTCTCAAATTGTCTTTCAACAATGTCAAAACGTTTTTCCAAGCCAGGTAAACGGCGGGAAAACTGCTCGCCAGCAAGCCGGTGACAACGGCGAGCAGCGTCAGTTTTAGCGGCGTTTCCGGTGCGCCGAAAACATTGGCATTGATTGCCACGCCCATCAGATTATTAAAGGGCGGAATGCAAACCGAAACCAGCAACGCCACCAAAGGCAGGGCAATCAGGGCCAGCAGCACACCTTCAAACACAAACTGGAAGGCAATGGCTATGTTCATGGCTCCCATTGCTTTGCGCACACCGATGGACTTGCTCTGTTTGGATTTAAGGGCAATGGACAGATTGGCGTAATTGAACAAGGTAATGAGCAGGATGAACACCGCAAAACACCCGATCAGCACCATGTAGTTGGCGTTGCCCGGCGGCTTGAGTTCATACAGGATGTCGGATTGGAGGTGGATGTCGGTGAGCGGCTGCAAAAAGTGCTTCTTGTACAGCGGGTCTCTGCCCAGCTTCGGATTAAACGACGCAATGGCCGCGTTAATCTGGTCTTCAGCGTTTTCGGCATCGCGGTTTCCCTCCAATTGCACGTAAATCCGGCTCCCCCAATAGTCTATCCGCGACTTGCTGAGAACCGCCGTAAAATCAATATGTGAATTGAGGGGCACATCGTCAATGATGGCTGCCAACACATAGTTTATACCGCCAATCCGCACTGCTTTCTGGATGAGGTCCGGATTGTCCGGCGCGTCTTCACCGAACAGTTTGCGGGCAGTGGAAGCGGTCAGCATCACTTTGTCGGTTCCGTCGGCGAAGTTGCGAAAACTGCCTTGTCGCAATTGCCAGGTAAATACTGAGCAAAACGCCCGTGGCGTGTTGGTAGTCAGTATTTTGTTTTCCTGGATTTTCCGGCCGTTCGCTTCCACAAACGTCAAGTAGTCTGACGTGATAAACTGGGCGGCATCTTTGACTCCGGTCACACTTTTCAACGATCTTATTTGCCGCTGTTGTTCTTTGTCGCTTGTTTCGTTCCAGTTGGCAAAACCCACCACGCTGTAATCCTGCGAACGGAAGGTGCGTGCCAATCGGTAAACCGACTTGGCGTTTTTATGAAACCCATCATAACTCAATTCAAACTGAATATAACCGACAGCCACGTAAGCCACAAAAAGCCCGATGGTCAGGCTCAACAGATTCAGGGCTGTGAACGAACGTTCGCGGAAATAACCGCGAAAGGCGATTTTAAAGTAGTTGAACAGCATAAACAGGCGGGGGTTTTGGATTTTTAAAAGACGCTATTTTGGATTGCCGGATGGTTCGGGTAGAGACGTTGCAATGCAACGTCTCTACGGATGATCTGCTATTCGCTCCGCAGCGATTTGACCGGATTGGCCAGTGCCGCCTTCACCGCCTGAAAGCTGACTGTCAGCAGCGCAATCGCCACCGCTGCGAATCCGGCCAAGGCAAACACCCACCAACCGATGTCAATCCGGTAGGCGAAGTCTTGCAGCCACTTGTTCATCACGTACCAGGCCACCGGCGTGGCGATGACAAACGCGACCAGCACCAGTTTCAGCAAATCCACGGACAGCAGCGACGCGATTTGCGACACGCTGGCCCCCAATACCTTGCGGATGCCGATTTCCTTCACTTTGGTTTCGGCGGTGTAGGTAACCAAGCCAAACAGGCCCAGGCACGAGATGAAAATGGCGATTCCCGCGAAATAATTGAACAGCGTGCCGGTGCGCTGGTCGGCTTCATAGAGGCTGGCGTAGTTGTCGTCCAGAAACGAATAGTCGAATTCGGAGTTGGGGTTGTGCGTCTTCCACACGCGCGACGCGGCGGCAATGGCCTTCTGTGCATCGCGGCCCGTGGTTTTCACGTAAACCGACTGCCACCAGCCCGGACTGTAAAACAAAATGACCGGCTCGATGGGTTTGTGCAGCGAGGCGAAATGGAAATCCTTGACCACGCCCGCAATCACGCCCTTGCGTTCGTGAAACGTGAAACTCTTGCCCACCGGATCCTTGATGCCCATGCGGGCAATGGCCGTCTGGTTCAGCACGTAGCGGCCCGAATCGGCTTTGGTGCCGTAAAAACCTTGGCCTTCAACCAGTTGCATCCCGAGCAGGTCGAACAGTTGCTTGTCGCCCGAAAGCTGGTTTACCATGAACTGGCGGCCCGGCTCCTTGCCTTCCCAATCGGTATCGCCCGACGAACTGCCTAACCACACGATATTCTGGCTCGAAAAACCCACACCCGCCACGCCGGGCTGCTTGAGCAGTTCCGACCGGATAGCATCGGTGTGCTTGCCCATTTCGCCGCCCATGCCAAAAACCAGCACGTTTGCCTTGTCGTAGCCCAGTTCCTTTTCGCGGACGAAGCGCATCTGCCCGCCAATCACCAACGTGCTGACAATCAATGTGATGCTGGCCGCAAACTGCACCACCACCAGTCCGCGCCGGAACGCCGCATTGGAGCCGCCCGTGGCAATGCGGCCCTTCAAAGCCTGTAACGGCTGGAACGATGACAGCAGCAACGCCGGATACACGCCCGCCACCAGCAGCGTCACGAGCATGGTTGCGCCCACGGTTCCCAAAATAGTAGGGTTCAGAAAGTCGAAACCCATCTCTTTTTGGGCGATGGAATTATAGACCGGCAGCAGCAAGCCGATTAGCAGCAGGGCCAGCCCCAACGCCAGCCCGAACGTGAGCACCGACTCGCCCAAAAACTGCCCGAACAACTGCCCCAAACTGCCGCCCACCATCTTGCGGATGCCCACTTCCTTGGCGCGTTTGGTGGCCCGCGCCGTGACTAAGTTCACATAGTTGATGCACGCGATGAGCAAAATCACCACGGCGACAATGGCGAAAATCCGCACCGTGCTGATGCCCGCCCCGGTCCCGTCGGCGTTGTAGAGGTGGTACTTGGGCATCGGCAGGAACGTGTACGTGAGCGTTTTACTGAACTCACCGGGCTGGTTCTTACGGTGGATTTGCGTGAGTTTCTGCGCGACCTTTTCTGTCGAAACGCCGGATTTCAACAGAAACCAAGTGGTGTAATTGTAATTGCCCCAGTCGCCTTCAATGCCGTTGGGATATTGTTTTTCGCCACCCTTGTACTGTTCGTTCAGCATCGCGAACGGCAGGAACCACCGGGCTTTCAGTCCGCCTGATGTGTTGGCGGGCATATCGGCGGCCACGCCGCTCACCGTGTAGCTGTCCTTGTCGTTGAGTTGCAGCAGTTTGCCCAGCGGGTCAGTTTCGCCGAAGTATTTTTTGGCCACGGTTTCGGTGAGCACAATGGAACGGTTGTTGGGAAACGGGTTTTTCGGGTTGCCGCGCAACAGCGGGAAGTCGAACGCGGTGAAAAAGCCCGTATCGGTGTATATGCCGTCCTTCTCATTGGAAACCTTGTCGCGGTACCGAAACAGCCGCGCCTCCCACACCCGGTTTATGCGCACGGCATCGGCTACTTCGGGCACTTGGCGTTTGGCAAACGAAGCCAGCGGGGCCGGAGACTGTTGCCAGGTCTGGGTTTTGCCGTCCACCTTGAAGTTGGCCGCCACGATGTGCAGCCGGTCGGCGTTGCAGTGGAAGCCGTTGAAACTCAGTTCGTCCTGCACCCACAGCAGCAGCAGCATCCCGGCGGCTAGGCCCACGCCCAACCCAAAAATAGTGACGAACGAATACGTCTTGCTCTTGGCAAGGTTGCGGAAGGCGATTTTGAAATAGTTGCGCAGCATGGTTTCCGGCGGTTTAACAGTGGTGGGTTTGGGCTTTTGAAAAGATACTATTTTGGGCGGATGGTTCGGGTAGAGACGTTGCATTGCAACGTCTCTACCATTGTCATTTTCCCGTTACACGTGGAAATTTTCGGTCACCACCTTGCCGTCGAACAGGTTTACGGTGCGGTGCGCAAAACCGGCATCGTACGGCGAGTGGGTTACCATCACAATCGTGGTGCCCGCCTCGTTGAGCGTGCGTAGCAGTTTCATCACTTCCTCGCCGTTCACCGAATCCAGGTTGCCCGTCGGTTCATCGGCCAAGATCAGTTTCGGGTTGGCCACCACGGCACGGGCAATGGCGGTGCGCTGTTGCTGCCCGCCCGATAGCTGCTGCGGGAAGTGGTTGCGGCGGTGCATCATGCTCATACGTTCCAAAGCGGCCTCTACCTTGGCCTTGCGTTCGGCGGCGGGCACTTTCAGGTACAGCAGCGGCAGTTCCACGTTTTCAAACACGGTCAGTTCGTCAATCAGGTTGAAGCTCTGGAACACGAAGCCAATCGCACCCTTGCGGAACTGTGCCCGCTGCCGCTCGGTGACTTTGGCCACTTCGTTGCCGAAAAAATGGTATTCGCCGTGGCTGGGATTATCCAAAAGGCCCAGGATATTGAGCAGCGTGGACTTGCCGCAGCCGCTGGGTCCCATCATGGCCACAAATTCACCCTCCTGGATTTCGAGGCTCACGCCGTTCAGGGCGGTGGTTTCCACTTCGTCGGTGGTGAATACTTTCTTCAGGTTTTTGGTAGCGATCATTGTTTTATTGTTGAATGGTTAATGGTTGAATTGTTTAATGGCTGGGGGTTTCGCCTTTTCGGAAGATACTATTTTGCCAATGTTGAATACTGAATGATGGAATGAGGGGTTTCTGCTTTTCCGGCGATACTATTTTTATTCTGTCATTCGCTCATTCTGCCATTCAAAATCATTCGCTCCTAAGCGACTTGACCGGATTGGCCAGCGCGGCTTTGATGGCTTGGAAACTGACCGTCAGCAAGGCGATTGCCAGAGCCAAGATTCCCGATGCCAAGAAAATCCACCAACCCATGTCAATCCTGTACGCATAGTCCTGCAACCATTGGCGCATGGCGTACCACGACAACGGGAAGGCGAACGCACAGGCAATCAGGATCAACTTCATGAAGTCTTTGGACAGCAAGCCGACGATCTGCCCCGCGCTGGCCCCCAACACCTTGCGGATGCCGATTTCCTTGGTGCGTTGGTCGGCGGTGAAAGTGGCCAGTCCGAACAGTCCGAGGCAGGCGATGAAAATGGTCAGCCCCGCGAAAATGCCCAGAATCGTACTCGTTTTCTGTTCAGCAACGTATGTCTTGTCGAAGTCTTCGTCCAGGAACGAATAACTGAATGGCTCCTCGACATTGAAGGTTTTCCACTGCGTTTTCAGCGAAGCCAGCAAGCCCGGAACATCCGTTGGCTTCACTTTCATGATCAGCCCCGGCGTGCTTGAAAGCACCATCATCAACGGGGCTATTTCTTCGTGCAGTGATTTGTAATGGAAGTCTTTCACAATTCCGATCACGGTGGCCTGCGCGGTTCCGCCCTTGTTGTCCTTGAAATAATTCACCTTGTGCCCGACCGCGTTTTTGCCCCAGCCAAACAGTTTTGCCATCGCCTCGTTCACAATAACGCCCGCCGAATCGGTCGGGAAATCCTTGGAAAAATTCCTGCCGGCCAGGATTTTCATTCCGATGGTCGGGATGTAACGGTCGTCTATCTGATACACTTGGGTTCGCCGTATCTGCGTACTGTTGCCATCCGGGAAAGTCGAAATCCTGTTTTCGTAACTGGAACCCACCGGCAAATAGCCCGAATTGGAAACATTGACCACGCGCCGGTCTTGCAGCAGTTTGTCTTTCCACACTTGCTCGCGGCTGCCCAACGCCTCGGTGTTCCTGACCACCAGGATTTGTTCTTTCTCAAATCCCAGCCTCTTGTTTTGGATATACGCCAGTTGCCGGGACACGACGACAGTACCGACAATCAGGAATATGGAAATGAAGAATTGAAAAACCACCAAGCCGCTGCGCAGGCCGATGCTTTTGCGGCTGGTTGTGAACCGGCTTTTCAGGATGGCAACGGGTTTGAACGACGAAAGGAAAAACGCGGGATAGCTTCCGGCCAGAATGCCAACCAGAATTCCGAACGCCAAAAGACCGGCCAAAAGCAAAGGGTTGGATACAAACGGGAGGCTTAGGTTCTTGTCTGCCAGCCCATTGAAAACGGGCAGCAGCAATTGCACAAGACCCAGAGCCAGCAGCAGGGCAATACTGGCCAGAAGAATGGATTCGAACAAAAACTGCCCGATCAGGTCAGTCTGGAAAGACCCCAGCACCTTGCGGATGCCCACTTCCTTGGCCCGTTTGGACGCGGATGCCGTACTCAGGTTCATGAAATTGATGCAGGCAATCAGCAGCATGAACAGCGCAATGGCTCCGAAAATATAAACATACCGGATGTCGCCGCCCGCCTCAATGCCGTTTGTGAAGCCGGAACGGAGGTGAATGTCCGTGAGCGGTTGCAGGTTCAGGCCGATGTCATTGCCTTTCTTCCTGAACTCCTTCAGCGTCATTCCGAAAGCCAACTTGAGTTCATCGCTCATGTATTTTTCTACGAACCGGGGCAGTTTCGCTTGCAGTTTTTCATAGTCGTAACCGGCGGGCAGCACCAGATACGTATGGAAAGTGCCCGACATATACGAAGTGGATTTGGCTTCCGGCACATCGGCCATGGAGCCGAAAATCCCGAAGTGAAAATGTGAGTTGGCGGGTATTTCAGCAATCACGCCCGTTACTTTTTTGTAGCTGTTCGCATTCTTAAAAAAAAGCGTCTTGCCGATCGGATCCTCGCTGCCGAAATATTTGCGGGCTGTCTCTTCCGTTATAACCAATGTGTTCGGCCCAACCAAAGCCGTTTTCGCATCGCCTTTCAGAAATGGCAGCGTGAACACCTGGAAGAAATTGGCATCCACCGCCGCCATTTTATTTTCCTTGAAAGTTTTCCCTTTGTAAATGATTTTAAAATTCTCGATTCTCTGTTGCATTCGCGTGGCTTCCAATACTTCCGGAAAGTCGTTTTTGAGCGTCTGTGCCACCGGAGCCATCACACCCGCCTCTTTCATGACTTCGCCGGACATCACACCGCCAAACGTCACCCTGACAATTTGATCCGCCTTTGCATGGAACCGGTCGAAACTCAATTCATCAACCACAAACAGGGAAATGACCAGGCACGTGGCAATGCCGATAGCCAAGCCAAAGACGTTGATGAACGAATAGACCTTGTTCCTGACAAGGTTGCGAAAGGCGATTTTCAGGTAGTTGCGCAGCATAACAAGCAGGTTTTGGGCTTTTGGGAAGATACTGTTTTCGGAGTGTCGGACGGTTCAGGTAGAGACGTTGCATTGCAACGTCTTTGTTGCCAGTGAAGATGTTTTCGTTGCAATCCAAGATGTTGCTGACACAGCCCTCACGCATGAGACGTTGCATTGCAACGTCTCTGCGGATATGCCACTATTCGCTCCGCAGCGACTTGACCGGATTGGCCAGCGCGGCTTTGACGGCTTGGAAACTGACCGTCAAAAGTGTAATTGCCAGCGCACCCAAGCCCGATGCGGCAAACACCCACCAAGCCATGTCCGAGCGGTAGTCGTAGTCTTTGAGCCAGCCGTCCATGAAATACCAGGCCAGCGGCGCAGCGATGAAAAACGAGATGGCCACCAGCCAGATAAAATCCTTGGAAAGTAGTTTCCACAGGTTGAACACCGACGCGCCGAGCACCTTGCGGATGCCGATTTCCTTGGTGCGCTGCTCTGCCACAAAACTTGCCAGCCCGAACAAACCCAGGCACGAGATGAAAATGGCCAGCCCCGCAAACACACTCGACAGCGTGCCCACGCGGGTTTCGCTGCTGAACTTGTCGGCATATTCGGCATCCACGAACTTGTATTCAAACGGGCTGCCGGGGTTGAACTGCCTGAACACCGGCTGCACTTTCGCCAGTGCCTCACGCACGGGCACGCCGGGTTTGAGGCGCACGGTGATCACATTTGCCCAAGTGTAGCTTACCAGGAAAATGGTGGGCTTGATGGGTTCAAAAGGCGATTCCATCACCAAGTCCTTAATTACGCCGATAATGCGCCAGTTCTTGTCGTTCCATTTGATGGTTTCGCCCACCGGATTCTTGAGTTTGGTCAGTTTCACGGCGGCCTCGTTGAGAATCAGAGCCGAAGTGTCGGTGCTGAAATCGCGCGAAAAATCGCGGCCCTCCTTGATCTGCCAGCCCACCGTTTTGCCGAAATCATGCGTGACGGCAATGGTGCCGAATGAAGGCACCGTATTGGGATCCTTGCCTTTCCAGTCGAAACCGTTCTGGTTGGAAAACACATCGGTGGTGGGGCTGGACGCTTGCGTCATGTCGGCCACGGCTCCGGTTTTGAGCAGTTCCTGGCGCAGCGGGGCGTATTTTCCGTGCAAATCGGGCGTGGTCATGTTTATCGAAATCAGTCCCTGGCGGTCGTAGCCGACGGGCCGGTTCTTGGCGTGCTGGATTTGCCGGAACACGATGACCGTGCCGATGATAAGCGTGATGGAAACCGTGAACTGCATGACTACCAGCACCTTGCGCGGCAACGAGGCAAAACGCCCCGCCCGGAAAGTACCTTTCAGCACCTTGACCGGATCGAAGGAAGACAGGTAGAACGCCGGATAACTGCCCGACAGCAAGCCCGTGAACACCGTGAAACCCAGCACCGCCAGCCACAGCACGGGGTTGCCCCATTGGACGGCCATCCGCTTGTCGGCCAGTTGGTTGAACCACGGCAGGTTGATCTGCACCAGCAGGAATGCCAGCACAAACGCCAGCAAGGCCATCAGCAGCGATTCGCTCAGGAACTGCACCACCAACTGGTTTTTCACCGAGCCGACGGCCTTGCGGATGCCCACTTCCTTGGCGCGTTTCTCGCTGCGGGCCGTGCTCAGGTTCATGAAATTGATGCAGGCCAGCAGCAGCACAAACACGCCGATGATGCC
>JAYWIH010000212.1:0-23830 GCA_043789005.1 Sphingobacteriales bacterium | reverse complement strand
TGCTTGCGGGCAGCGGGCGGTTGTGTGACCTCGGCGGGAATCGAACCTGCATCAAAAGTTTAGGAAACTTCTATTCTATCCGTTGAACTACGAGGTCGCTTGCGGCGGCTTTGGCGCAAAGGTACGCATAAAATCGCTTGCGAATCAACAGCCCGAACCGGGGTTCCGGAAATAGTATCTCTTGGAAATGCCAAACCCCGCCTTGCGCAAAACAACCCCTGCGGGCTATTCGGCGGCGGCTTTCTCTGCGGCAACCTCTTCCGTTTCGTGTTCCGCGTCCATTTCATGCTCCGCTTCTTTTTCGTCCGCCGCATCCATTTGGTCGGCTTGGTTCCAGAGGGCATTGTGTTCGGGCAGCCAGTTCGGGTAGATGGCAAAATGCTTTTCCTTCACCTTTGCGAACAATATCTGGCGCAGTTCATCGAGGTTTTCCTTTTTCCCGGCCGAAATGAACACCACGTTTTCCGTGTTCGTCTGCAAATACGTTTGCTTCAGCCGCTCTATTTTTTCATGCGCCGTAATGCCGTTCTGCAAGTCGGTGTGTTTCTCCAAATCGGCATTATACAAGTCTATCTTATTGAAAACCAATATGGTAGGCTTGTCCGCCGCCTTTATTTCGGCCAGCGTGACATTGACAACCTCAATCTGCTCTTCAAAGGACGGGTGCGAAATATCAACTACGTGCAGCAGTATGTCGGCTTCGCGCACCTCATCGAGTGTGGACTTGAACGACTCAATGAGCGTGGTGGGCAGCTTCCGGATGAAACCCACCGTGTCGGTGAGCAAAAACGGAATGCTTTCGTGAACCACCTTGCGCACCGTGGAGTCAACGGTGGCGAACAGTTTGTTTTCGGCAAACACATCGGCTTTGGCCAAGCGTTGCATCAGCGTTGACTTGCCCACATTTGTGTAGCCCACCAAAGCCACGCGCACCATTCCATCACGCGATTTTCGGCGTGTAACGCTCTGCTTGTCAATGTCTTTCAGTTTTTCGCGCAGCAAGTCTATGCGGCTGCGGATGTCGCGCCGGTCGGTCTCGATTTCCTTTTCGCCCGCGCCGCCGCGTGTGCCCGTGCCGCCGCGCTGGCGTTCCAAGTGCGTCCACATCCGGGTCAGGCGCGGCAGCAAGTATTGGTAGCGGGCCAGTTCCACTTGCGTTTTGGCTTGGTTGGTTTTGGCGCGTTTCAGGAAAATATCCAGGATCAGCAGGCTGCGGTCGTATATCTTGCATTCCAACTCCTTTTCCAAATTGCGCAGTTGCGATGGCGAAAGGTCATCGTCGAAAATAACCATGTTGGGTGTTTGCGAGGCCACATAAGCCCGGATTTCTTCCAGCTTGCCCTTGCCCACAAATGTGCGCGGATCGGGCTTGTCCATGCGTTGCACAAACCGCTGCACCGTGGCCACACCCAGCGTGCTGGCCAAAAAGGCAAGTTCGTCCACGTGTTCGTGCGTTTGCTCAAGCGGCTGCCCCTGCAATGCCAACGCTACTAAAACGGCCCGCTCCTGCTGCGGGGCGGTTTCCGTGAGTTTTGTTTTTTTGTTCATTTTTTTTCAATGGATTATAACTTCGCCGAACAGCACACATAATAGTGCTTGCGGTGGTTTTCCGAAAACTAAAAAAGCAAGCCCGCGAAAATCAAAAATGCGTCGCGGTTTCCCCATTCAGCAGCAACCGGTTTTTTCCGCCAAGCAGAAACCCGGGAAGAAAGCCGCGGCGGAACAGTGTGTCGGCAACGAAATCTTTGCCGCAACCGTACAACCCCGAATTGCACTGAACAAATTAATCGTTAATTTGCGAAGCAAATTTCACCGTTTAGAATGCGCATAGCCATTGTCATTAATACTGCTTGGAACATCCACAACTTCAGAATGGGGCTGATTCGTTCCTTTTTGGAAGCCAAGCACGAAATTCACGCCATTGCACCGCCCGACGGCTATGAGCAGCACTTAATCAGTGCCGGTTGCCATTACCACCCCGTTTTGCTCGACAACAAGGGCACCAATCCCGCCAAAGACCTTCAATATACGCGAAAACTGTATTCGCTGTATGAAAAACTCCGTCCTGATGTGGTCTTGCATTTCACCATAAAACCTAACTTATACGGCACATTGGCAGCCAAGCTGGCCGGTGTCCCGGTAATCAATAATGTATCGGGCTTGGGAACGGTTTTTCTGCGCGAAAACATGGCCAGCAAAGTGGCGCGTTCCTTGTACCGGTTTGCTTTCCGTTTTGCCGACAAGGTTTTTTTCCAGAATGGCGACGACTTGGCTCATTTCATCAGCCAGCGGCTGGTCAAGGCCGCCATCACTGACGTTTTACCGGGTTCGGGCGTGGATCTGGCTTATTTTCATCCCGTTGAGTTCCAACGCAACAAACCATTCGTTTTCTTACTGGCGGCTCGTTTAATCCAAGACAAAGGCATCCGCGAATATGCTGAAGCTGTAAAAATACTCAGGCAAAAAAACGTGGATGCGCGGTTTCTGCTGGTTGGATTTAAAGATGAAAGCCCTTTTGGCGTTGATGCGGAATCATTGCGGCAATGGACGCAAAACGACCTGATTGAATACCAAGGCTCTACCGACGACATTCGCGGCGTGATTTGCCAATCTGATTGCGTGGTGCTGCCATCGTATCGTGAAGGCACGCCGCGCAGCCTGCTCGAAGCGGCCGCAATGGGCAAGCCGCTCATAGCCACCCATGTGCCGGGCTGCGTGGAAGTAGTTGATGCTGAGGCCAATGGCTTTCTTTGCGAGGCGCGGAATGCCGCCGACCTGGCCAACCAAATGCTGCGGATGCTGGCGCTGGATGATGCCCGGTTGGAACAAATGGGCAGAGCCAGCCGCCGGAAAGTGGAGGAGAAATTTGACGAGAAATTTGTGATTCAAAAATACCATGCCGCCATTGCCTCCGTACTCGGGCATACCGAACCGATACCCACACAGCCCGTGATGGCCGACACGGTCTGAAATCCGCAACCTCGGAAGCCCAAGCAGCGAGGGCGAGTACGCATACATTTTTTACCACCCGGAAAACCATTGCCGCCACATGGAATTTATACATTCGCCAATCAAAGACCTTGTGGAGATAATCCCCCGTATTTTTGAAGATGAACGGGGCATTTTCTTTGAATCCTACCATAAGCCGCTTTTCGCCGCCAACGGCGTGGGTCACGATTTTGTACAATCCAACCAGTCGTTTTCCAAGAAAGGCGTGTTGCGGGGCCTGCATTTCCAGAGGCCGCCGTTTGCGCAGGGCAAGTTGGTAAAGGTGGTAACGGGCAAGGCGTTGGATGTGGTGGTGGATTTGCGCGAAGACTCGCCCACGTTCGGGCAGCACGCCAAATTCCTGCTTGATGGCAGGCGCAACAACATGGTTTACGTGCCCGAAGGCTTTGCCCACGGCTTTGCCGCTCTGGAAGATACTATTTTGCAGTACCAGTGCACCAATGTTTACCACAAGGATTCGGAAGGAGGCTTTATCTGGAACGACTCCCGGCTTGGCATTGACTGGGGCATCAGCAACCCGCTGGTTTCCGAGAAAGATGTGCGGCTGCCCACCTTCGGCGAATTGCTGGAAAACGAATCGCTGAAATTCCAATTCGGCTGATGTCCGTTTTCAGGAAACGGTTTTC
Organism: Sphingobacteriales bacterium; assembly: GCA_043789005.1. Classification (GTDB taxonomy): domain Bacteria; phylum Bacteroidota; class Bacteroidia; order Cytophagales; family 172606-1; genus Xanthocytophaga. The sequence goes on along the minus strand of JAYWIH010000212.1, from coordinate 20,195 downwards.
CGGTACGGATGCCCGACGGGAAATAGCCTCTGAAAATAGTATCTTTTGAAACCACCAAACCCGCCTGTTTCCGGCACATCCAACTGCCGGTGCGTTACCTGCCAGTGTTTTGCCAGCAGGTGCATTGCAAGTTTGCACCAACCCCGATGTTTCCCTTTCGGAAGTTTTCACAACAAATGGCTTTGCCAGCAACAAGGCCACTTTCATTTCCAGCCGCCCATGCAAAGATTCCTGCCGTTCATTTTGGTTCTGATCACCGCCTGCAACTCGTACAAGCAGCACATACTGCTGCAAACCAATTCGGAACGGCTGCCCAAAAAACTTGTCCAAGCGGCGGCGGGTATGGAAACACTCGAGAAAAACTATGTAATCCAGCGCAATGATTTCATCGAGGTGCGGCTGTACAGCAACAAGGGCGAAAACCTGATTGACATGAACGTGCCCAGGCCCGGCGCAGTGGCCGGCACCGCGCAACTTCAGCAAGCCCAGCCACCGCCCCGGTTCATGGTCGAAGACGATGGCTCGGTGCGGCTGCCGCAGGTGGGAACCATCAGGCTGGCGGGCTACCAGTTGCGGCAGGCCGACAGCCTGCTGGAGGCGGCTTACAACAATTTTTACGTGGATCCATTTGTGAATGTCCGGTTTGCCAACAAACGGGTGGTGGTGCTGGGGGCCACACAAAACCAAATAGTGCCGCTGGTGAGCGAAAACATGAACCTGTTTGAGGTGCTGGCCCTCTGCGGCGGCATCGGAACCAACGGCAAGGCGCAAAACATCCGTTTGGTGCGCGGCGACCTGCGCGACCCGGAAGTGCATTTGATTGACTTGTCCACGGTTAAAGGCATGACCGAGGCCAACCTGGTTGTGCAGCCCAACGACATCATTTACATTGAGCCAATCAGGCGGCCACTGCGCGAGGCATTCGCCGATATTTCGCCGATATTGTCTTTGGTCGGCACGGTAATCAGCGTGATTTCGGTGGTTATTTTTATCAATCAAGGCAACTAACTTGTTGGTTAGCGGGAACCGGATGGGGTTTGGGCGTTTTGAAAGATACTATTTTGGCAGCCATGCGATTTTCCTGCAAAATCAATTGTTATCGTTGCATTATTGATGGATAACGGCAAAATCTATGAGAACAGACGAGACATCACAGTCGTCAGGGGGTGAGGCTGATGAGCCGGACGACTTGCTGGGCGGCATTGACTTCCTTAAAATTTGGGATACCGTGCGCCGCAACTGGGTTTGGCTGGTGCTGCTGCCCTTGGTGGGGCTTGTGAGTGCCTACCTGTTTTTGCGCTACACCACCCCGATTTACGAATCATCGTCCAGCCTGAAACTGGAAATGACGCAGCAAGCCAATGAGTTGGGCCTGCCGGGATTGAATAATGCGCAGCCCTCCACCAATATTTCGGGCGAGATTGAACTCATCCAATCCAACCTGATTTATGACGAAGTGATTGCGCAGACCGACTTAGATGTGAGTTACTATGCTTATGGGCGCAGCCGCATCAAAAACGAGGAGCGATACCGGAATCCGCCTTTCAGGGTCAAATATGAGGTGAAAAACCCGGTGGCCTACAACCAGCCCTTCGATGTGGAGATTATCGGCAAAGACCGGTTCAAGCTCAGCTACACCCTCGACGACACGGATTACAGCGGCACCCACGCGTTCGGGCAAGTCGTGGAAACGCCGTTTTTCAGGTTCGTCCTGATAGCCGCCCGCAACGCCGACCAAGACAACTCGTCCCATTATTTCACGCTCAACAGCCCGGATGCGTTGCGGCAATACTTGGCATCGAATTTGCGCGTCGAAGTTGTGAATCCGGCGGCCAACATCATCGGCGTTTTCTTCAAAGATGCCAGCATCCGCAAGGCACAGGAAATCGTGAACAAGATTGACACGGTTTACCTTGAAAAAACCAAGGAGTTGAAAAACAAGGCCAACAAACAGAAGATAGCGTTTCTGAACCAGCAGATCGGGACGGTGGAAGACGAACTGGATGCCTACGAATCGGATCTGGAGCGGTTTGTGGTCAGCAACAAGACTTCTGACGTGGGCCGCGACTTGGAAAAATACACGGCCAAGATAGACGAACTGGCCAGCACCCGCGCCGAACTCAACGCCCAAGCCTACATTCTCAGCAACCTGTACCAATCGCTGGCCGGCCAAAAGGAACTCACCACGATTGTATCCTCGCTGCCCTTGCTTTCGGACACGGAAATAGCGGCCTTGGTCACCGAAATCAACAAAATGCACCAAGAAAGGATGATGCTGGCCAAAAGCTACCGTGAAACCACGTACGCCCTGCAATCCAAAGACCAGCAAATTGCCACCACGCGCGAAAGCTTGGTGTCGCTCATCAGCCAGAAACGCCGGATCGTAAATGAAAAGAGCAGTTTGGTGAATGCCGAACTGGCCAAGGCTGAAGCTGTCTTTGCCGGTCTGCCCGCCCAAGGAACGGAATACAACCGTATCAAGCGGATGCGCGACCTGAAGGAGAAATACCACTCGCTGATGGTGGACAAGAAAGCCGAACTGGGCATTGCCGCTGCCGGTACCCGCGAGGATTTTGTCATACTCTCGCCCGCCAGCTCGCCTTCACTTCCGATTTCGCCCAACAAAATGCTGGTTTATGGCAGTTGCCTCGTCATAAGCCTGTTGCTGGGCGTGCTGCTGGTAGGCACGAAATACGTGCTGCACGACACCATTTCAAGCCAGCGCGAACTGGAAAGCGGCACCACCGCACCGCTGTTGGGCGTGATTCCGATGTACCAGAAAGAAAAACTGGATACTTCGCGCCTGGTGGTGTACCAAAACCCCAAATCCACCATGAGCGAGGCATTCCGCTCGGTGCGCACCAACATGGACTTCATGTTTCAGATGCAACAGAAAAAGAGGATTATCGCCGTCACATCCACCATCAGCGGCGAAGGCAAAACGTTTGTGGCCCTGAACCTGTCGGGAGTCATCGCGCTTTCGAGCCATAAAGTGGTACTGTTAGACTTGGATATGCGCCGCCCCAAGGTTCACCAGGCGTTTGAGGAGGACAACTACAACGGCATCAGCACGCTGCTGATAGGCAAACACACACTGGCCGAGTGCCTGCGCAAAACGCCCATCGAAAACATGGACTTCATCGCTGCCGGCCCCATGCCCCCCAACCCATCGGAATTGATTTTGCGGCCCGAGTTCGATAATCTATTGAAAGAACTGCACCAAACCTACGATGTCATTGTCATTGACACGCCCCCGATTGGCTTGGTTACCGATGGGATCTTGGTGATGCGGAAAGCGGATTTGCCGGTTTATGTGCTGCGGGCGGATTATTCGAAGCGCGTATTTTTAAAAAATATCAACAAACTCATTAAGAGCAATAACTTTAGTAAATTGGCTGTCGTATTGAATGCGTTTCGCAACGTGAACCGCTATGGCTACGGCGGGTATAATTATGGTTATGGCTACAATGACTATTACGAAGACGAACCCGAGCCGGGCAAGCGTCTTGATAAATTGCGGGGCTTATTAGTGAAAAACAAATGATTTCTATTTTCAGGAAAACTTTAAAGGACGAAAACACCTACCTGCGTTCGGTGCCGCTGGTGGCTGATATGCACTCGCATATCCTGCCCGGCATTGACGACGGGGCGAAGAACCTTGAGCAGTCGCTGGAACTCATCAAGGAACTGTATGACATGGGATACCGCCGCCTGACGGCAACGCCGCACATCATGGGCGATTTTTACAAGAACACGCCTGCCATCATCCATGAAAAACTGATTAAGGTGCAGCTTGCCGTAAACCAGCGCAAATGGAACATTGACATCAAGGCCGCCGCCGAATATTACTTGGACGAGTGGTTTATGGAAAAACTCCGCCGCGAAGAGCCGCTGCTGACTTTCGGCGACGGCTACGTGCTTTTTGAAACTTCATACATCAACCAGCCGGTACAATTGCAGGAAGCCATTTTCCTGATGAAATCCCAAAATTACAAGCCCGTGCTGGCTCACCCGGAACGTTACATTTACCTGCACGACAATTTTGACCGGCTCAAGGAAATCTACGAGATGGGCGTTTACTTGCAAATCAACATCAATTCACTGTCGGGCTACTATTCCATTCCGGCCCAGATGATTGCCGAAAAACTGATTGACAACCGCATGGTGCATTTTGCCGGCACCGATTGCCATTCAATGAAACACATACAATCACTACACGCCACGCAGAACAAGAAATACTACGCCAAGCTGCTCACGCTGGAACTGTTTAACAACACGATGTGAAAAAGGCTTTTGAAAATAGTATCTTTTGAAAACACGAAACCCCCGCCTTCCAAAAGGCAGGGGTTTCGCGTTTTGCGGGTATTGCTTTTCAGGCCAAGTGATTCTATGGCTTCAATACCACTTTCACGCAATTGTCTTCCTTCTTGTTGAAAATGTCATACATTTTCGGGGCCTCACTCAGCGGTACCGAATGCGTGATGATGTCGTCAAGCACCACCTTGCCATCCTGCACCAACGAAATCAGGTGGTCAATGTAGCGGTGTACCCACGCTTGGCCGCCCTTGAGTATGATGCCTTTGTCGAACCACTGGTGCAGCGGGAAATTGTTGTAGGGTGTGCCATACACGCCCACCACCGTTACGGTGCCGCCCCGACGCACGGCATCAAAACAGCGTTCCAGCACTTTCATCGAGCCTTTTTCCAACTGAACCACGTTCAGAGCCTTGTCCAGAAAACTGCGGTCGGCTTCCATGCCCACCGCATCCACGCACACATCGGCACCGTAGCCGCCGGTCATGGCGCGGATTGCATCCACGGCATCCACCTCCGCCGAGTTAATGGTTTCCACATTGGCCGATTTTCGGGCCATCTCCAAACGGTACGGCTGGATGTCCACGCCAATCACGCGGCCGGCACCACGCAGCCACGCCGATTTCATTGCCATGATGCCCACCGGACCGCACCCAAACACCACCACCGTCTCGCCACCCTTCAGATTGGCCCAGTCAATGGCCGACCAGCCCGTGGGGAAAATATCGGTCATGAACAGAATTTGCTCATCGGTCAGCCCTTCGGGCACTACGCGCGGGCCGTTGTTGGCATACGGAACGCGCACCAACTCGGCCTGCCCGCCATCGTAGCCGCCATACAAATCGGTATAGCCAAACAGCGCGCCGCCCTTGCCCTTAAGCAGACCACCTTCCGGCCCGTAGTGATCCGGGTTGGAGTTTTCGCAGTGGCTGGGCATTTCCAGTGAGCAGAAATTACAATGTCCGCACGCAATCGGGAAGGGAACCACCACCCGGTCGCCTTTTTTCAGTTTGGTCACGCCGCTGCCAATATCTTCCACCACACCCATGAACTCATGGCCCAGCACCATGTTGCGCGGCTGCGGAAACATACCGTTATAAATGTGCAGGTCGGAACCGCAAATGGCGGTAGAGGTGACGCGGATAATGGCATCATCCGCTTTTTCGAGGCGCGGATCTTCGACTGTCTCCACGCGGACATCTTTTGGGTTGTGAAATACCAATGCTTTCATAAATGGTAAATGGTTGAGTGGTAAATAGTTGAAGCGGTGAAAATATTTTCCACCCAAAAAACCGTACCATTCGTGCCAGTCGCGAAAGCGGAAACGTATTCATACTTGAACCATCCAAAATAGCACGAACCAGAATAATATCTTCCCAAACGGACAAACCTGTTTCAAACTGCCTCGGATTGGGAAACCCAAATAAAAATCCGGCAAGGCGCACAACGAAAAACAAATGGCTGGAAAAACCCCGTGAAACAAAATAACCGGCTTTTTTTGGAGAAACAGAAAATAGTGCGGTAATTGGCATTGCTTTACTTGTGCAACAACCCTATAATGCTAAGTGAAAATACTCAACCAAAATATTTTTGTGGTGCTGATCCTGCTCTCCGGCCAACGTGGGTAAGAAAGGCGCACAGTGATTGCAAAAGACCTTTCTCGCACCGGAAAGGTCTTTTTTGTTCCTGACACCCGTTGGAGCCAACCCGCCGGAATGGGCAAAATAGTATCTTTGAAAAACGACAAACCTCCCTAACCCGAAAACCCGTATTCCCCCCGCCATGACTTTGAACAAATACAGTGCAACCCTGACCCAAGAAGTGACAAATCCGGCAGCACAAGCCATGCTTTACGGCATCGGACTGACGGAGGAAGACATGAAAAAAGCCCAGATCGGCATTGCCAGCACGGGCTATGAAGGCAACCCGTGCAATATGCACCTGAATGGGCTGTCGGTGTACGTAAAGAAAGGCGTGCAGGAAAACGGCATGGTAGGCCTGATTTTCAACACTATCGGCGTATCTGATGGCATGACCAACGGCAACGACGGCATGAGTTATTCGCTGCCCAGCCGCGACATCATCGCCGATTCCATTGAAACCGTGGTTGGCGCACAATGGTACGACGGTGTGATTGCCGTAGTCGGTTGCGACAAGAATATGCCCGGCGCGGTGATGGCGATGGGTCGGCTGAACCGGCCGGCAATCATGGTGTACGGCGGCACCATCCGTTCGGGCAGTTACAAGGGGCAAAAGCTGGACATCATTTCGGCATTTGAGGCATTGGGGAAAAAATTTGCCGGTACAATATCCGATGAAGATTACAAGGGTGTGATCCGGAATTCGATTCCCGGACAAGGAGCCTGCGGCGGAATGTACACCGCCAACACCATGGCCGCCAGCATTGAGGCCATGGGCATGAGCCTGCCGTTCAGCTCCAGCTATCCGGCCACGCACGAAGGTAAACAGCAGGAATGCGTGCGCATCGGCGCGGCGATGAAAAACCTGCTCGAAAAGCAGCTTCTGCCGCGCGACATCATGACCCGCGAGGCGTTTGAAAACGCCATGACGGTGGTGATGGCCTTGGGCGGCTCCACGAATGCAGTGCTGCACTTCCTGGCCATCGCGCATTCCGTCGGCGTACCGTTCACGCTCACGGATATGCAGCGCATCAGCGACAAAACGCCGTTCTTGGCCGATTTGAAGCCGAGCGGCAAGTATTACATGGAAGATATGCTGGGCATTGGTGGCGTGCCGTCAGTGATGAAATATTTGTACCAACACGGCTTCATCCACGGCGGCTGCCTGACGGTGACGGGCAAAACCGTGGCCGAAAACATGGCCGAAGTGCCGGACTTGGATTTTGCCAGCCAAGACATTATCAGGCCGTTGTCCAACCCAATCAAGCCGTCGGGACACATCCAGATTCTGTACGGCAACTTGGCTCCTGAAGGCTCGGTGGCAAAAATCACGGGCAAGGAAGGCGAACTTTTTGAAGGAACCGCCATTGTGTGCGAAAACGAGGAGGCGGTGATTGAGTTTGCCTCGAAAGGCGAAATCAAACCCGGCCACGTGGTCGTGATCCGCAACGAAGGCCCCAAAGGTGGCCCCGGAATGCCCGAAATGCTGAAACCGACTTCGGCAATCATGGGTGCGGGTCTCGGCGATAAGGTGGCGATGATTACCGACGGACGGTTTTCGGGCGGCACGCACGGCTTTGTGGTGGGCCACATCACACCCGAAGCCCAAGACGGCGGCCCGATTGCGCTTATCCGCAACGGTGACACAATCCGCATTGACGCGGTGAACAACACGATTGATATGCTGATTTCGGACGAGGAACTGGCCGCCCGCAAAGCCGCTTGGCAAAAGCCCGCCGACAAGGCCACGTTTGGCATTCTGCGCAAATACATCAAAAGCGTGTCATCCGCCGCGCAAGGCTGCGTGACGGATTTGTGAGTGATTGCGAGTGAATAAGCGGGTTTCGCCTTTTCAAAAGATACTATTTTCAAAACAATCCAAATGCGAGAATTCATAAGCGAGGCAAGCTATCCGCCACAGTACAAAGCCATTGACGCGGAAACCAGAAAGTCCGGTTTCGCAATGGCATCCGATGTGCTGACTTGTGGCTTATTGCGGACTTTGGCGGCGGCCAAGCCGGGTGGCAGTTTCTTGGAACTGGGCACCGGAACCGGTTTATCCACGGCTTGGATTTTGGATGGGATGGACAATGAATCATCGCTGGTTTCCATTGACAATGATGCGGCGTTTCTGGGCATTGCCCGCCAATATTTGGGCGGCGACAACCGTTTGCAATTGGCGTGCACGGATGGTGAAGCGTGGATTACGGCCAACATTGGCAAGCAATACGATTACATATTTGCCGACACGTGGCATGGCAAATACCTGTTGCTGGACGAAGTTTTGGCACTGTTAAGCAAAGGCGCGTTCTATATCATTGACGATATGCTGCCGCAACCCAACTGGCCCGAAGGTCATGCCGAAAAAGCCAATAAATTAGTGGCTGATTTGGAAGCAAGGCATGATTTGGTGATTACCAAACAGCATTGGGCATCGGGAATCATTATCGGTGTGAAGAAATGAGCGGGTTTGGGCGTTTTAAAATATACTATTTTTTTACAAACATTGACAAATCGCATGGATATGATAAAAATCAAAGGTTCATCAGATCATTTTACGGTTCAGTCGGATAACCAAACCTATTACGGTCAGTTAATAGAATTGCACGACGATGATTCAGAAACATGGGGGGTGTACAACGACGAGAATTACGGGGATTTAATCAGGGAAAATTTGTTTGAGCAGCAGGTTCTTGATAAGGAAAGCCTGTTGGATGTGATAAATGAGTTGTTGCAGGAAACTTGGGAAGTTGAAAGCGTGGAAATCGATTTTCTATAGCTGGCCTTTCAGTTCCTGAAACTTGTAAAAGTAATCAACTATCAGAATAATATGCAGACAGCAACCGCAAAAACCAAGAGACAGACAACGCCCGCCAAGGAGACAATGACCGGCTCGGAAGCCGTGTTGCGGTGCTTGGTGGAAGAAGGCGTGGATATTATCTTTGGCTATCCGGGCGGGGCCATCATGCCCATTTACGATGCGCTGTACGGCTATGCCGACCGGCTCACCCACATTTTGGTGCGCCACGAACAGGGAGCCATCCACGCGGCGCAGGGCTATGCCCGCGTCACGGGGCGCGTCGGCGTGTGTTTTGCCACGTCGGGGCCTGGAGCCACCAATCTGATTACGGGTATCGCTGATGCGCAGATAGATTCCACGCCGCTGGTATGCGTGACGGGCCAAGTGGGTTCGCATTTGCTCGGTACGGATGCGTTTCAGGAAACGGACGTGATCGGGATTTCCATGCCCGTGACGAAATGGAATTACCAGATCACCAATGTGGATGAGATTCCGGAGGTGTTTGCCAAGGCATTTTTCATCGCCAAATCCGGCCGGCCCGGTCCGGTATTGATTGACATTACCAAGGATGTCCAAAACGCGATGATGGGTTTTTCGTACCAAAAATGCGAAAAAATCCGCAGTTACGCGCCTTATCCGAAAGCCACGCAGCAGAGTTTGCAGGACGCGGCTGACTTGATCAACAAGGCCAAAAAGCCGTATTTGTTCGTCGGGCACGGCATTTTGATTTCGGGTGCGCAACAGGAAATCGTGGATTTTGCCGAGAAAACGGGCATTCCGGTGGCGGCCACGTTACTCGGCTTATCGGCATTTCCGGCCGATCATCCGCTGTATGTGGGTTATTTGGGGATGCACGGCAACTACGGCCCCAACATCAAAACCAACGAATGCGACGTGCTGATTGCCGTCGGGATGCGCTTCGATGACCGCGTGACGGGCAACCTGAACAAGTACGCCAAGCAAGCACAAGTGATTCATATTGAGATAGATGCGGCGGAAATCGACAAGAACGTAAAGACCACCGTAGCCCTGAACACTGATGCCAAGGAAGCATTACGCGGGCTGATGCCGCTGGTAAGGAAAAAGCAGCACGATGCCTGGGTGCGCGAATTCCGGGAGTGCGACAAAATGGAATACGAGAAAGTGATACGCCACGCCCTGAACCCGGCCGAAGGCAAAATACTGATGTCGGAAGCGGTGAACATGATTTCGGAACTGACGAACGGCGAGGCGATTGTGGTGTCGGATGTGGGGCAGCACCAAATGGCGACTTCGCGCTACTACAAATACAGGGTCACCGACAGCAACGTGACTTCCGGCGGCCTCGGCACCATGGGTTTTGCGCTGCCCGCCGCCATGGGAGCCAAACTTGGCAAGCCTGACCGCCAAGTAGTTGCAATCATCGGCGATGGCGGCTACCAGATGACCGTGCAGGAACTTGGCACGATCATGCAATACAACATCGGCGTGAAAATAGTGGTGCTCAACAACAGTTTTCTGGGCATGGTACGGCAGTGGCAGCAGCTTTTCCACGAAAAACGCTATTCGTTCACCGAGATGACAAACCCGAATTTCATCAAGTTGGCCGAGGCCTATTCAATTCCCGCCGAAAAAGTGGAGCAGCGTGAAAACCTGAAAGCCGCCGTCCAGAAAATGCTGGATGCCGACACGCCGTATTTCTTGGAAATCGTGGTGGAACAGGAAGAAAACGTGTTTCCGATGGTGCCCGCCGGTGCATCGGTAACGGATATCCGGCTGGAATGAAACAAACGGCCTCCCCCAACCCCCTCCGAAGGAGGAGACTTTTTAAGCCTTTTGAAAACCCGAAAACCCGTTACCCATGGGACTCGCACAAACCGACGCACTGCATTTCGACTCGTTTGAGGAGTTTTTGGAATTTGAGAAACACAGTGAAATCCGCTGTGAGTTTCACAACGGAGAAGTGTTTGCCATGGCTGGCACTACGCTGATACACAATGAATTAGTGGATAATGTTAAGGATTTACTCAAGGCTGCTTTTCGCCCAAAGGGATGCAAAGTGTATTCGGAAAGCGTGAAACTGCAAGCCATCAAAGACTATTATTATCCGTACCCGGACGTGATGCTGACGTGCCACGAACTGGACAAACAGGAGCGGTACATCATTAAAAATCCAATGCTGATTGTGGAAGTGCTGTCAAAATCCACGGCTGACACCGACAAATCGTTCAAATGGCAGCGATACCGGAAAATAGACTCTTTGCAGCATTATATTCTGGTTTCGCAATACGAGGTGCTTATAGAGGTGTTCAGCCGCACCAACCAGCCGGAAACCTGGCTTTACCGCTCTTTTGACAGACTGAAAGATGAAATAAGACTGGAAGATATGGATTTTACGCTGTCGGTCGGGGCGGTTCATGACGGAATCCGGCTTGCACAACCTGAAGAAAACGAACAGCGGGTTTGGTGATTTTTAAAGATACTATTTTGGTTTTCCTTCGGGATTGATATTCTTTTGATTCAGTCATGGCTAACATGCAGCACTGGAATGCCCAACTCTACGATGCCAAACACGCTTTTGTGTATCAATACGGCGAAGATGTGGTGGGTTTGCTCAATCCGCAGCCCGGCGAACGGATTCTGGATTTGGGTTCGGGAACGGGACATTTGACGCACCGGATTGCGCAGGCTGGCAGCGAAGTGGTTGGCATGGACGCTTCGCCGGAAATGGTGGCAAAAGCCCAAGCCGAATATCCCAATATCCCGTTTTACGAGATGGACGGAGCCGATTTCCGATTTGAAAAACCGTTTGATGCCGTTTTTTCAAATGCTACCTTGCACTGGATTAACACGCCCGAAAAAGTGATTGGCTGTGTGCACGATGCGCTGGAACCCGGCGGCCGGTTTGTGGCCGAATTTGGCGGCAAAGGCAACGTGAACCGTATTTTGGTGGCGTTGGCAAATGGATTGCGGCAGCGCGGTTTACCGCACCAAGTGCATACCAATTATTTTCCGAGCTTGGGTGAATACGCGGTTTTGCTGGAAAAAGGCGGTTTTCGCGTTACCTTCGCCTCCCATTTCGACCGCGATACGGAGTTGGAAGACCCTTCAACTGGCGTAATTGATTGGATTGAAATGTTCCGCGGCTTCGCACTGAAAGATTTGTCGGAAGCGGACAAAAAAGAACTGTTTGCGCAAATCAAAACCGAATTGCAACAAACCAATTTCCGCGACGGAAAATGGTTTGCCGATTATAAACGCCTGCGTTTTGTGGCTACAAAAGAATGAGGTTTTGATGTTTTGAAACATACTATTTTGCAACCATGCACACCCAACCCGACGACGAACGGACATTTATCATTTCCGTGCTGACTGAAAATAAAAGCGGCTTGCTCAATGCAATCACCATCATTTTTACGCGCCGCAAAATCAATATCGAAAGCATCAACGTGTCCATGTCGGAGGTGTCGGGCGTAAGCCGCTACACGATTGTGACCAAACTGACGCGTGAACGCGCCGAAAAGTTGGTGAAGCAAATCCGCAAGCTTATCGAAGTGCTGGGTGCATTCTTGTACGAAGAGGAAGACACGCATTTTCAGGAACTGGCCCTGTACAAAGTGCCGCTGGAACCTTTTTTGAACGACAGCCAGAACACGATTGAAAACCTGATCAGGCAGAACTTCGCGCGCATTATTGTCATTGAACGCGAATACATCATCATTGAAAAAACGGGGCGCAAACACGAAACCCAGAAACTGTTTGAGGAACTGAAAGCCTTCGGCGTATCGGAATTCGTGCGTTCGGCACGGATTTCCATTTCCAAGTCCAAACGCCGCACTGAGCGTTTTTTGGAGGAACTGGAAGAACTGAGTGCGTCCACTTCCCGGAAAATGGAATATCAGGATTGAAACAGCGGCTTTGCAAAATAGTATCTTTTGAAAAGGCGAAACCCGGTTTTAAAAAAAACAAAACATGAATATCGGGAATTTCGACTTGTTCACGGCCGATTTGGGCAGTTTAATGCGGCTTTCCGCTCCCATTGCCTTATCCGAAATCCCGGTTGGTTTTAGAAAGGATGTTATTAATTTTATTGTTGGGCAAACACTGGTAAAGAATGCGGAAGGTGAACTTTTGGTCAGCGAAAAAACCATGAAGCGATGGACTGAAAAAATCTTGGAACGGGGGTTTGATTATGACATTGATTTGAATACGTATGGAAATAAATGAAGATTCGGTTCTGGAATTGCTGCACGAGTTGAATATTGCCAACAGAAAGCTTAATGATTATTATCCGAAAACAAAATGGAGCGACGCGTTCAAGGAAAAAATCAAAATAGATTTCACTTACCAATCGAATAAGATAGAAGGCAATACGCTCACATACAATGACACGTTCAGATTTTTAAAGGAAGCGGCAGTTATAAAAGGCAAAAGTGTCAAGGATATTTTGGATGTAAAAAACCATTTTGAGATTTTAAGCAATATCTTTGATGATTTTGAACAGCCTATTTCAATCGTAAGCATACTGGATTTGCATCAGAATCTCATGAAAGACCCTGAGCAATGGGATTTTTATTCGCATTTCAGTCCGGGCCATTTCAAGTTGTTTGCCAATTATACCATCCGCCCTTCGGGTAAGACTTACGAATACATGAAGCCTGAACTTGTTGAAAAATCCATGATTGAGTTAGTGCAGGCAACAAACCAATCAATCATAGAATCAGATTTGAACCGTTTAAAATACCATCCGGTAAGTGTCGCCTCACATTTTCACAACCGATTTGTTTACATACATCCTTTTGAAGATGGAAATGGCAGAATGGGAAGAATTCTTGTCAATCAGATATTAATGAAAACCGATTTCCCCCCTCTTATTTTAAAGGAAGAGGAAAAAAGCCAGTACTTCGATGCTATCGTAGCTGATCACGATCAAGGAAATACACTTTTAACTGTGTATTATTTTGCGAACACCCTATTAAATCAAATAAAAACCATTTTGAACAATTAATTTTCGTTTGAAAACAAGCCAAAACCAATCACGATAAATTTTTCAACCTCTTAACCAATCAATTCATTACCCATCCAAGTATCATGGCAAAAATCAACTTTGGCGGAACTGTAGAAGACGTGGTGACCCGCGAAGAATTTCCGATGGAAAAAGCACGTGAAGTGCTGAAAAACGAAACCATCGCCATTATCGGCTACGGTGTGCAAGGCCCCGGCCAAGCCCTGAACCTGCGCGACAATGGCTTTAAGGTCATTGTGGGCCAGCGCAAGGATTCCAAGACTTGGGACAAGGCGGTGGCCGACGGCTGGAAACCCGGCGAAACACTGTTTGAAATTGAGGAAGCCGCTCAAAAAGGCACCATTATCCAGTTCCTCCTGTCCGATGCCGGGCAAATCACGCTCTATCCGGTCATTGCGCCGCACCTGACAGCGGGCAAGACACTGTATTTCTCGCACGGTTTCGGCATCACTTTCAACGAACAGACCGGCATTATCCCGGCCAAGGACTTGGACGTGATTCTGGTGGCTCCCAAGGGTTCGGGCACTTCGTTGCGCCGCTTGTTTTTGGCGGGCAAAGGTCTGAATTCAAGTTTCGCCATTTTCCAGGATGCCACCGGCAAGGCCCGCGAAACGGCCATTGCGCTGGGCATCGGCGTGGGTTCGGGCTATCTGTTCGAGACCGATTTCCGCAAGGAAGTCTATTCGGATTTGACGGGCGAACGCGGCACGCTGATGGGTGCGATTCAGGGAATTTTTGCGGCGCAATACGAAGTCCTGCGCAAAAACGGCCATTCGCCATCCGAGGCATTCAACGAAACCGTGGAGGAACTGACGCAATCGCTGATGCCGCTGGTAGCCGAAAATGGCATGGATTGGATGTATGCCAACTGCTCGACCACGGCCCAGCGCGGCGCGTTGGACTGGTGGAAAAAGTTCAAGGATGCGACGCTGCCGGTTTTTGATGAATTGTACAATTCCGTGAAAACGGGTCAGGAATCGCAGCGTTCCATTGACAGCAACAGCCAGCCCGACTACCGCGTGAAACTGGAAGCCGAACTGAAGGAACTGCGCGAATCGGAAATGTGGCAGGCCGGAGCCGCCGTGCGCCAACTGCGGCCGGAGAACAAATAAGCGTTATGTTAGCAAGATTGCAGGAAAGATGAGATATTCGTATCTTGATTTTTCCTGCAATTTTTGTTTTGCGGCAAAGGGCGGGTTTGGGCTTTTTAGAAGATACTATTCTCCATGAACTGCGCGGAACTGCAAAAATCGGATTTCAACTGGGCCGGGTTCATCGGGAAACCGTACCACAAATATCTGAAAGAGAAAAAATACATGGCCCACAATAAATTCACACTTGAAGAAGCCGTGGAACGGCTCAACCTGAAAACCGTAAGTGTGAAAAGCATTGTGGAAGATTTTGAACCGCATACGCCCAGCGATTTTCTGCAAACAGCTTTGCGGCGCGGCACCGCCCTTGCCCTGCGGAGCAGCACCGAAAAGGCGCGTTCCGAAATGATTGTGACACCGATTCTGTTGGAGTTGCAAGAGGTGGAAATGGGCAAGATCAGCTTGTTTTCGGGAATTGACTTCAAAGTGGATCCCAAACGTGGGCTTTCGGGGCGTTGCGATTTTATTATTAGTGCCGACGGGAAAAGCGAGTTCATGACCGCGCCAGCCATCACAATAGTGGAAGCCAAAAATGACAACGTGCGTGGCGGATTGGGGCAATGCATTGCCGAAATGGTAGCCGCCCAATTGTTCAACCAACGGCATGAAAAAGACATCCCGACGATTTATGGAGTCGTTACGACAGGCATTAACTGGCGTTTCCTGAAATTGGAAGGCAACACCGTATTCATTGAAAACACCGAACGAACGTATGACTTTGAGCGGAACCTCAACGAATTGCTGGGCTTGCTAATCCGATTGACCGAAACACAAAACTGACAACAAACGCCATTGTCAGGCAGCACAAGCTCAAATAAAAACAGTATGCCGCAAAAAACCCAAACCCTGCTGTTCGGCAGAATTTGGGACTGGAAAGTTGACTTCACAACATATTCTCATAGAAATGAATTGGCAAGAACATATTCACTCGGATGAAAAAATACTGCTCGGAAAACCAATCATCAAAGGCACGCGTATTTCTGTCGAACTCATTTTAGAGCTGATGGGTAAGGGGTGGACGGAAAAAATGATTTTGGAAAGCTATCCCTCTCTGACCGCCGAAAACCTGAAAGCCATGTTTTGGTATCTGCACGAATGCATCCAGCAGGAAATGTTTTTCCCATTGAGAAACTCGGCCTGATGGAGTTTCTGGCAAACGAAAGCATTCCTTGGCCGACAATCAGCCTTCTGCGAGAAGCTGGCTACGCGGTTCGTTCCGTATTTGAGGAAATGCGCGGGGCAACGGACGAAAAAATCATTTCAGTGGCGGCCAGCGAAAACCTGGTCATTCTCACTTTCGACCGTGATTACGGGGAATTGCTTTTCAAATACAAAATGGAGCCGCCGCCCGCTGTCGTTTATTTCCGTTTCAAAGGGAGTCATCCGCTTCAAGCAGGAGAGATTTGTATTTCCTTATTGGGAATGGAGGGAATACAAATCGAAAATATGTTCACAGTGATTGATGAAAATGCCATTATCAGGCAACGCAAGCTCAAATAAAAATACTACGTCGCAAAAACCCCAAACCCTGTTTGACAAAATCCGGGACGGAGAAATTTACTTCACAACAAATCCTTGGTTACGAATGAATTGGCAAGAGCACATTCACTAAGATGAAAAGTGCTGCTCGGACAACCAATCATCAAAGAATGCCCGGATCAAACTCGCCAGATTGTATCCGAACATTTAAAAATTTTTAACCAATAGTATGTTTTGCACAATCAAAATTCTTGGGATATTTATTCTCACAATGGTTTTGTTTTCCTGTACAAGTCAACAGAAAAAGGACAGACAGGCAAATGCTATACCGACTGTTTCGGAAAGTGTCAGAATTGAACATTATGACTGGAAACCGCCAAAATACAAGACGGTAAAAGCCTACATGGTTTCCAATGATTTAGCCTGTTGTTGGACGAGGGAACGGGATGGTGGAAAAAGAAACTTCTTTGAAAGAATCAAGAGAGAGAAAAACGTAGTTTTATCCAAGACACAGGTTGAAAAGACAGAAACTTTATTCACTACCACTGTTTCTGATAGCTTATATTCCGTTGCGGATTGCTTTACTCCCAGACATATTATCGTGTATCATGATAACAAAGGAGAAATGACTGCCGCTATTTTGGTTTGTTACGACTGCTCAAAAACTGAGGTTTTTCCAGCAGTAACAGAAAATCTAAATATTTATACCGAGAACTTCAGAGCCTTGTTTCAAGAAGTGGGGTTTCCTGTGTTTGATAACCCTTTGCAGCATCAGGCTCATATTGACTCGCTAAAATTTTTGAAGAAAAATTAGAATACTATGTCGCAAAAACCCCAAACCCTGTTTGACAAAATCTGGGACAGCCACGTGGTCAAACGCCAGGAAGGGCACCCGGATGTGCTGTTCATTGACCGCCATTTCATTCATGAAGTCACCAGTCCGCAGGCGTTCAATGGCCTGCGGCAGCGGGGAGTTCCGGTTTTCAATACGGGCCGCACCACCGCCGTGCCCGACCACAATGTGCCGACCAAAGACCAGTTGCTGCCCATCAAAGACGCATTGTCGCGGTTGCAAGTGGAGTCGCTGCGCAAGAACTGCGCCGATTTCGGCATTGAACTATACGATCTGGGCCATCCATTTCAGGGCATTGTACACATCATCGGTCCTGAACTCGGCCTTACGCTGCCCGGCATGACCATTGTCTGCGGCGATTCGCACACGAGTACGCACGGCGCGTTTGGCAATGTCGCGTTTGGCATCGGCACTTCGGAAGTTGAAATGGTGCTTGCCACGCAGTGCATCATGCAGTACAAACCCAAAAAAATGCGCATCGAAATCAACGGTGTGCTGGGCCGGGGTGTGTTGTCCAAAGACATCATCCTTTACGTCATCGCGCAGATTTCGGCCAGCGGGGCCACCGGTTATTTTGTGGAATACGCTGGCGACACCATCCGTAAGCTGAGCATGGAGGCCCGCATGACCATCTGCAACATGAGCATTGAAATGGGCGCGCGGGGCGGCATGATTGCCCCCGACGAGATGACTTTCGCCTACATCCGAAGCAAGCGTTTCGCGCCGCAGGGCGAGGAACTAGACCGCAAAATAGCCCACTGGAAAACCCTGCGCACCGATGATGGGGCCGAATACGACCGCGTGCTGACATTCCGCGCCGAAGATATTGAGCCGATGATTACCTACGGCACAAATCCGGGCATGGGCATTAAAATCACCGACCGCATACCGACGCTGGCCGAATTAAAGGACGTTTCGGAACACGCTTCGTTCAGTAAGTCGCTGGAATACATGGGCTTGGAACCCGGCACACCGCTGCTGGGCAAGGCCGTAGATTATGTGTTCATTGGCAGTTGCACCAATGCCCGCATTGAGGATTTGCGTTTGGTGGCCGGGTTTGTGAAAGGCAGGCAGAAAGCGGAAAATGTGGAAGTTTGGATTATTCCGGGCAGCAACCAAGTTGCCAACCAAGCCCGCGCCGAAGGGCTGGACAAGATTTTCACCAACGCCGGTTTTGAAATGCGCGAACCGGGCTGCTCGGCTTGCCTGGGCATGAACGAAGACAAGGTTCCGGCGGGCAAATACTGTGTTTCCACATCCAATCGCAATTTTGAAGGCCGACAAGGGCCGCAGAGCCGCACGTTTTTGGTCAGTCCGCTCACGGCCGCCGTAGCCGCCGTAACGGGCAAAATATCGGATGTGCGCGAGTTTGTGTGACGGGTGAAAATAGTATCTCTCCAAAAGCCCAAACCCCTGTTTCCTGAATCTCGAAAACAACGACATGACCGAGAATGAACGCATGGCACAATTGAAGACACTCGCGGACGAAACACTCCGCAAACTCGATGCCGTTGCCAACGATAGCTCGGCCATGCGCACGGCCCAACTGCGAACCATGCAGGCCGTGGCCGGAAACACCCAGATTCTCGGTTTCATCTTGGACAGGCAGGATGAAATGAAAAAGGAATTCAACGCCAGCATTGATGCCCTGCGTTTGGAATTTGCCGAAGACAAACAGGCGCAGGATGCCAAAATGGAAGCAATCATGCGGGCCTTGCGGCAACTTCTGCACCGCCCATAGGCAGCCGGGCAACCGCCGTTGCCAACCGCAAAACAGTATCTCCCGGAAAGCCCAAACCCGCCCGCGCAACGCCCGCAGAAATCCCTCCGTTTTCGTATCTTTGCAGGAAAAATCCATTTCCGCACTCAAGCCATGCTTTCCATCACCAATCTTTCCTTTTACTTCGGCGGACGGGCCTTGTACCGCGAGGCCAACCTGCACATCAAACCCAAAGACAAGATAGGTCTGATCGGGCTCAATGGCACGGGCAAATCCACGCTGCTACGGCTGATTGATGGCGAATACCTGCCCGACGAGGGAAGCCTCTCAAAGTCAGGCGATTGCACGGTGGGGTTTTTGAATCAGGATTTGCTTTCGTACCAGACCGACGACAGCATATTATCGGTGGCAATGCAAGCGTTTGAGCAGGAAAACAAGCTGCAAAAACAGATTGATGCCGTGCTGCACGAGATGGAAATCAACTACCACGACAACCTGATTGACAAGCTTACGCGGCTGCAAGAGCATTTCGACGCGCTGGGCGGCTACACAATCCAGGCCCGCGCCGAGGAAATTCTGGAAGGTCTGGGTTTCAAGACCAGCGAACTGGAACGGCCGCTGCGCGAGTTTTCGGGTGGCTGGCGGATGCGCGTGATGCTGGCCAAAATGCTGCTGGCCAAGCCCGCCCTGCTGCTGCTCGATGAGCCGACCAACCACTTGGACTTGCCCTCAATCCAGTGGCTCGAAAACTACTTGGAACGCTACGAAGGCGCATTTGTGATTGTTTCGCACGACCGCGAGTTTCTGGACAATTGCATTGAGACAACAGTGGAAATATCCATGCAGAGATTTAATGTCTATGCCGGAAACTATTCCTTTTATCTGGAAGAAAAAGCCCTGCGCAACGAAATACAGCGCGGAGCCTACGAAAACCAGCAGGCCAAAATCAAGCAGACCGAGCGGTTTATTGAACGGTTCAAGGCCAAGGCATCGAAGGCGCGGCAGGTGCAGAGCCGCGTGAAATCGCTGGACCGGCTGGAAATGGTGGATGCGGTGACCGAAGAGAACGTGAAAGTGCATTTCCGCTTCAATTTCCGGCAGCAAAGTGGACGCAACGTGCTGGAAGTGAAGAATGTGAGCAAATCGTACCCGCAGAAGCCGATCCTGAAAAACACCACCGCCCGCATTGAACGCGGCGACAAAATCGCGCTGATCGGGGCCAACGGCAAGGGC
>JAYWIH010000211.1:0-24126 GCA_043789005.1 Sphingobacteriales bacterium | reverse complement strand
CGATATGTTGGGCAACGTGTGGGAATGGTGTTCTGACACCTATGACGAGACGGTTTATGGCTCGTACAGAATATTCAGGGGCGGTGGTTGGGCTGACGAAGAACGAAGCGTAATGGCGACAACGCGAAGAAGAAGCCATCCTTTGAAATTCAAGATTGACGACCTTGGATTTAGAATTGCAAGAAACCAGAAAGGAAGAACAACGAACCGATAACATGGATTTTGCGTCAGGCGGGCTGAAATGCAAAATTCAGTTTTTGCATTTGCATACGGTTTCAATTCGGCTTGGGCGTTATGAATTCGGTTTGCCGCCCTTGCGGGTGTTTTCACCCGCAAGCACCCCCGCACCAATAAATTGTTGGCGAGAATATCAACAGCGGCTGTAAACACCCGAAGCCAGCAAACAGCCAGCCTAAAAACAGTATCTTTTCCAAAGGCCAAACCCGGGCCAATGTTGCGCAGGCCAGACAATCTGATGTGGCAGATTTGCAAAACGCACTGTCGGAACATGAAAAACAAACCCTTCAAAATCACAAACGATATTTAAGTTAAGATGAAGGCGAAATATGTTAACCCATTTACCGATTTTGGATTCAAAAAAATCTTTGGTGAAGAAGCCAGCAAACCTCTTTTGCTTGACTTCCTGAATGCGCTTTTGCCACAACAGAACAGAATCATTAGCCTTTCCTTTAAAAACACGGAACAGTTAGGCCAGACCGAAGCCGACAGTAAAGCCATTTATGACATCTATTGTGAAAATGAAAATGGCGAAAAATTCATCGTGGAACTTCAAAAAGCAAAACAAAATTATTTCAAGGAAAGGACTATTTATTATTCGACGTTTCCCATCAGGGAACAAGCGGAAAAAGGCGGGTGGAACTATAACCTGAAAGCCGTTTATTGTGTTAGCATTCTGGATTTCACGTTTGACGACTACGAAAACGAGCCGGAGAAAAGCGAAGTAGTACACACCATCAAATTGAAGAACCAAAACGGCAAGGTTTTTTACGACAAACTCACGTACATCTATATTGAAATGCCGAATTTCAACCAGACAGAAGATGGCTTGAAGACCCGTCTGGATAAATGGCTGTATTTCATCAAACATTTGGAAGATTTCCAAACCATTCCGTCAATTTTTGAAGACGATGTTTTTACGCAAGCATTTGAGAAAGCAGAACTTGCCAAGTTTGACCAAGCCGAATTGGACAGTTACGAGAACAGTTTAAAGACTTACCGGGACTTGAAAGGTGTCATTGACACTGCTTTTGACGAAGGAAAAACAGAAAGGACGGCTGAAATAGCGAAAGCACTCAAGGAAAACGGCGTTTCAATTGAGATTATCGCCAAAACAACCGGGCTTTCAGAAAACGAAATCGGCAAGTTGTAGGAGGAATACCACGCCCGACATTTTATTTTGTGCACGCGGTACTGACTGGCAGGGATTCGCATCTCCGACGCGCGGGGCAGAACATTGTGCAAAATGCCGCCAATCCGCCGGACTTGAAAAGTCCGCCCACCGTTTCCGAAATAGTATCTTTTGAAAAGGCCAAACCCGACCGCCACAAAAGCACCCCGCGAAAAAGACCAGGATGGCAACCCGATCCGGCTGGCCGATTACAGAGGCTGCAAGGTTTTGCTGTGTTTCCACCCGAGAGACGCTGCTTCGGGCTGCACCGCCCAAGCCTGAACTAAAACCTGCCGGAATCGGTAAAGACCGGTTGCCAGACTATCGGCGTGAACGTGGATAATGGAAAACCGCACCGCGAATTCACCGAAAAGCATAAGTTCAAATCCCCACCGTTTCTTCCACCCAGGTTTTGCCCCAGTCGGCTTTCTCGTCATCCGTCCAGAGTTCGGGGTAGAAAATGCGGTGTTGGAAGCGGGGCGGCAGGTATTGCTGCCAGTTGGTGCCGCCAGTGGCGGCAATTACCTGCCGGTCGCGGTGCAGGTAGCGGGCGGCTGATTTGAAGTGCGCCAGCGGCCAGTTCACATTGAACAGCACATCAAACCGGCGCAGGGCTTGGATCAGTTCCGGGTTTTCGCGCTCTTGGGCGGCGAGTTTGCGGTAGCGCATCCACAGGTTTTTCGGCTCGAAGGTTTCAGCCAGCGCAATCAGTTCATCGGAGTATTTTTTCTCAAACTGCTTGAGGGTCAGGGTTTTTTGCTGGGTGGCAAGCTCGGTCGCGCCTTTTTTCCAATACAAGTGTTCATAAAGTTCGGCAAAAGTGGCATCGGATGGCAGTTGGTGCCGCTGCTCCAGATCCACGAGGTTCCTGAATTTGGTGGCGCAAATCTCAATCTTGCGGTATTGCACCGATTGGAAACCGCTGGCTGGCAGCAGCGACATCCTGAATTTCAGGAACTGCTCTTTTTCCATGCCCTCGGTCATGACCTCGAACGAATGCACCAGAATCTCGAAATAGCGGTTTATGCGCCGCATCCGCTCGGCAAAAAATTCCGCCGATAGCGGCTCGCGGTCGGCAAGCTGGTGCATTTCCCAAATTACCAGCCTGAAATACAGTTCGGTGGTCTGGTGATAGGTGATGAAAATCATCTCGTCGGGGAAATCCGTCCGCGTGTTCTGCAACGAAAGCAGCGTGTCCAGATGGATGTAATCCCAATACGTGATATAATCGGCATGGAGCAAACCTTGCAGGTAGGCGGGCATATCCTGGCCCATGGCCGTGTATTTGTCTTCCAATGCCTTGAGCAAATCGGCAATGACCGGGTTGGGTGCGTTGTCCATCGGGAAAATAGTATGTTTCAAAAAGGCCAAACCCGCCGGGCGGGAAATTCGGAAAAGCTTCCAAAACTAAACAAAATCCGGGCAAGGCAGTTCAATATTGCGGTAGTCTGAAGACTACGGGCATAGGACTGCGAAGTCGGAGACTTCGCAGAACGACTTTTTACACGACGCATTTAAAAAAAAACATGGACTTCAACGGAAAAAACATCATTGTCGTGGGCGGCACATCGGGTATCGGCTTGGCCGTGGCGTGGCAATTGCAAGGCCATGGCGCAAACGTGACGGTTGCTTCGCGCAACAATTCGCCCGAACTGCAGGCATCCGGCATCCGGCACCTTGTGCTTGATGCCACCCGGAATGCCGGCGCACTCACCGCCGAACTGCCCGAAGCGTTGCACGGCGTGGTTTATTGCCCCGGCACCATCAACCTCAAGCCCTTTGCGCGGCTTACCGAAGATGACTTTCTGCAAGACTGGCAGGTGAATTTCATGGGAGCTGTGAAGGTGTTGCAGGCGGCGGTTCCCAACCTGAAAAAGGCGCAGGGAGCCAGTGTGGTGCTGTTCAGTACGGTGGCGGCGGGCACGGGCATGAATTTCCATGCTTCCATTGCCTCGGCCAAGGGTGCGCTGGAAGGCTTGACCCGGTCGCTGGCCGCCGAATTTGCCGCCAGCCGCATCCGTTTCAACGCAATTGCGCCGTCGCTCACCGACACGCCGCTGGCGGGAAACCTGCTTGCCACGCCCGAAAAACGCGAGGCATCGGACAAACGCCATCCGCTGGGCCGCGTGGGCACAGCCGACGAACTGGCGAAAATGGCCGTCTTCCTGCTTTCGGATGATGCCGCTTGGATAACCGGCCAGATCATGCACGTGGATGGCGGAATGTCGGCTCTGAAAATGGTATAGACGCAGGCGCATGGCAAAGCCACAAACCCCCGCCCGGCTGCTGCTGCCGGGCGGGGGTTTGGCGTTTCTAAAAGATACTATTTTCGTTTCACTTGGTGCGGACGCAGTGTTTGCCCGGTGCCAGAAGGTGGCATTTTTCACCGCCCGGCTCACCGGATAGGCCAGCCACACGAACAATAAGACGGCAACCGCCAAACGGGGGCGGGCGGGCAGCACTGCAAAGGCCGCATCAAGGCCGGCCGCAATGCCGCCAAAAACAAAGAGGTAGGCCGGTATCGCAAAGCGGTCGGTTTCGGATGCCTCGCCACCGGCCAGCACCATGCAAGCCAAATACCATGAGGCCAAGAAATTGGCTTGGAAAAAAAACGAGTCGGGCTTGAACCGGAAACGCCACTGGCAAAATAGTATGCCCGAAAACCACAAAACCCCCACCGCCAGTTTGAGGGCAAATGGTGCGGATATGGGTACAAACCAATCGCCGAAAGCCTCAGTGTAGCCAATGAAACTTTGCAGTGGCGAAATGACAAAAATGTTTTGCCGGAAAGCGGGACTATGTTCAAGGAAAGTGTTCCTGAAAAGCCAAGCGGCCGTGCCCGCCAGCGAAAAAACACTGTAGAGTATCGCTTTTTTCAGGCTTTTCCCTTGGATAAAGACCAGGACTGCAAAGCCGAAGACGAAGAAAGTGCCCGTAAGACGCTGCAAACACAATAAATTGCCAAAGATGATGAGCCACCAGAAATGAGCCGCCCGTTCGGAGGATTGGTAGTGCCGAAAGCAAATAAGTACCGCCAGCGTGAGCAGCACAAAAACCCCTTCAGACCAAACGAAAACGCTGGCCAGCAGCAGCGGCGTGGAAAACACAACACTGCCCATAAAAAACACCCGCAGACCGGGCTGGCGGATATTGCGGACGGCCAAGCGGTGGGCCAAAAATAGTATCCCCAAAAACACCAAAACCTGCCCGATTCTGATATGGCGCAACTCGGCTCGGGCCAGTGCCAGCAATGCCGGATAGAGCGGCGGCCAATTGGTATAGGCCGTTCCGTCGGCGTTGCGCAGTGTGCCGTCATGCAGCAGGCTGCGGGCGGCGGCCAAGTAATGCCTTGAGTCATGGGTGATGCCCAAGCCGTTGTGCGTGGCATAAGCGTACAGCACCGCGCCGGTGGCCAGGCAGCAGGATAGGAAAAAATGGCGGTGCATGAAACTGATCGGGGTTTGCAATCGGGCGGGGGACATGGCTTTTGCGGATGCGCAAAGGACGCGCAACCTTACATAAAAAATAACAGGGCAACAATATTCGCCCGTGAACATTGTTATTTTACCGTTACCTTGGTAACAAAATGCCGGTCTTTTCTGTTGTGCAACCATTGACCGGCAACCCAGCACCTTGACCGTAAATCAGTCATTTAATTTCCATTCCGTATGTCAAAAGTAACCTTCAACAACAAGAATAGCCTGTTTTACAGTACGCTCCGCCGTTCCGTGGACGAGTATTTCCAGCAGAACCGAATCAGCAAAACTGGAAATCTGCACTTGTATGCCAAAACAGCAATCCTCTTCTCGGCGGCGGCCATACTCTACACGGCATTGCTGACCCTGCAGATGCCCGTTTGGGTTGGTATCCTGCTCAGTGGCGGCTTCGGTTTCATCTTGGCAGGCATCGGTTTCAATGTCATGCACGATGCCTGCCACGGCGGCTATTCGGATAAGAAATGGGTGAACGAACTCATGGGTCTGACGCTCAATGCCTTGGGTGGCAACGCATTCATCTGGAAACTGAAACATAACGTGATCCACCACACCTACACCAACGTGGACGGCGTGGACGATGACATCCACAAAAGTCCGCTCATGCGCCAGTGCCACACCCAAAAGTGGGTTCCGGCGCACCGCTTCCAGCATTTTTACGTATTTCTGGTATATGCCATCAGCTCGTTTGCGTGGATATTTATGATGGATTTCAACAAGTATTTCAAGCAGCAGGTGGTCACCACGCCGTTTCCGAAGATGAGTTTCGGCGAGCATTCCATCTTCTGGCTCACCAAAGTGTTGTACGCGGTGTTCTACATCGCCATTCCGGTGCTGGCCGTGGGCTGGCAAGCGTGGGCGGTCGGCTTTGCGTGTATGCACGTGTGCATGGGCCTCACATTGGCGTTGGTGTTCCAGTTGGCGCACGTGGTTGAGGAAACCGAGTTTGAGTTTGCGGGCATCGAACCCCGGAAAATCGAGAACGAATGGGCCATCCACCAGATAAAAACCACGGCCAACTTCGCCCGTGGCAACCGGTTTATTTCGTGGTGGGTCGGCGGACTGAACTACCAGGTGGAACACCACCTGTTCCCGCGCATCAGCCATGTGCATTACCCGGCCATCAGCGTCATTGTCAAGGAAACGTGCCGCGAATTCAACCTGCCGTACAACGAATGCCCGACCATGACCGACGCGGTGGTTTCGCACGTCAGGTTCATGCGCGAACTGGGCCGGAAGCCCGTTTTGGCAACCGCCTGACTGTAAGTTGAAAAAGCAAAATCCCCGGATTTCCTCCCTAAAGGAAATCCGGGGATTTTGCTTTTGTAAATAGTATGTTTTGAAAACGCCAAACCCACCTGCGCCGCTACTGGTAGCCCCGTGCCTGCAACCGGAACAGTTCGGCATAGCGGCCATTGACCGTGAGCAGTTCGTCGTGGCTGCCTGATTCTATGAGCTGGCCGTTTTCCAAGACCAAAATGCGGTCGGCCATGCGGACGGTGGAGAACCGGTGCGAAATCAGCACCGCCGATTTTCCCGCTGTCAGTTCGGCAAAGCGTTGGAAAACCTCGTATTCGGCGCGGGCATCCAGTGCGGCAGTTGGTTCGTCGAGTATAAGTACTTGGGCATCACGCATATAGGCGCGGCCAAGAGCTATTTTCTGCCACTCGCCGCCCGATAGTTCCAC
This sequence comes from Sphingobacteriales bacterium, assembly GCA_043789005.1. Lineage (GTDB taxonomy): Bacteria > Bacteroidota > Bacteroidia > Cytophagales > 172606-1 > Xanthocytophaga. The sequence continues at coordinate 17,537 of JAYWIH010000211.1, read as the reverse complement.
GCCTTTTCCGAAACTCTTGCCCAGCATCTGGCCGTATCCGGCGGGCAGTTTGGCAATCACAGAGTCGGCCAGGCTTTGGTGCGCCGATTGTTCAATGCGGGGCTGGTTGGCTTGCTCGCTGATGCGGCCAATGGCGATGTTGATGCCCGCCGTCATCTTGAAACGGACAAAATCCTGGAAAATGACCCCGATGTTTTCGCGCAGTTCCCGCAAATCGTAGTCGCGCAGGTCGTGGCCGTCCAGCAGGATGCGTCCTTCCGCCGGGTCGTAAAGCCGGGCCAACAACTTGACGAGTGTGGTCTTTCCAGCCCCGTTTTCGCCCACCAAGGCCAGTTTTTCGCCCGGATGCAGCGTGAAACTCAAATGCCGGTTGGCCCACCGTTCGGAATGCTGGTACTTGAAGCCGACATTCTCAAACACGAATCCCTGCCGGATTATTTTCGGGAATGGCAACGGTTGCGCGGATGAGATGATATTCGGTTGGATTTCAAAGTATTCAAACAAGTCGCGCAGGTACAGCGCACCCTGCGACACGCTGGAAAACCGCGACAGGATGCCTTCGAGCAGGCCGCGCATCTGCCGGAACGAACCGGCCAGAAAAGTCAAATCGCCAATGGATATCCGTCCGCCCACGGTTTGGTAAAGGATGACCACGTAAGCCGCATAATAGCCCGCCGTGCCAATGCCCGACAACAAACCGCCCCACGAAGCCCTCCGTACGGACAAGTTCCTGTTTTTCAGGAAAAACCGCCCCGAAAGTTCACTGAAACGGTGGATCAGGAAGCCCGACAAGCCGAAGATTTTCACCTCCTTGGCCGATTCGTCGCTGGCTCCCATGAAACGCAGGTAATCCAGTTCGCGGCGTTCGGGAGTCCAACTGCGCACCAGCGAGTAGCTTTGCTGGTTGAAATAATTCTCGCCGATAAACGCCGGAATCACCGCCGCCAGCAAAATCAAAATGAGCCACGGGTTGAAAGCCACCATGCCGCCCGCCAAAAAGGCCATCGTGATCAAGTCTTGGATCTGGCCCAGCACCTGCGACAACAAGACCGTCCGCCCGACGGTTTGCTGGCGGGCACGTTCCAGTTTGTCGTAAAAAGCCGGGTCTTCAAACTGCTCCAAGTCAAGCGTGGCGGCGTGTTCCATGATCCGCACCGAAGTCTGGTTGGCAAATAAATCGCCCAACAGGCTGTCGGTCAGTGAAATGGCACGGCCCAACACGTCCGAGAGAATGGCCAGCCCCAATTCGATTCCCACCAGTGTCCAGAGGTGTGCCAAGTCATGCGAAACCTTGGTGCCGGCTTGCAGAATCACTTCGTCAATAATCAGTTTGCCCACGTACAGTACCAGAAGTGGGATGGCGGCGCGGAAAAGCCTCAGGATGGCATTGGCAAGGAACAGCGGCGGCGAGGCTGCCCACACCATGCGGAAAAAAGCCGGAAGATTGCGCAAAGCCCCCAGCCGGTCTTTAAAACTCAGGTTTTCGGCAGGCTGGTTGGGCGGTTGGATGTTGGGATTGGCGGCGGAACGAATGGGCATTGGTGTTGGAACGGTTGGAAAAAACGGGTGGGTTTGGCGTTTTTGAAAGATACTATTTTAAATCAGCCTGACGGACAGGCAGGAATTTGTTAGGTGCAGGATTCAAAAACACGCCGGTCTGACAAGCAGTGTTAGACCGGAAACCGCAGTCGGCTATAAGATTAAACTTAATAATGCTCTAACAACGTTTCTGATATCATGAAAATAAACGCTATGAAAACTATAATAGCTAAACATCAATAGATAGCCATAGAAAATAAAATGAAAAAAAATTAATAATCTATATTTAAGTAAAAATTCATAAACAGAACCTGGATTTTTCAAGAATTCTTGTTTGACATTAAAAAACATAACCGAACTTGTTATCAAGATGCTTAAATAGAAAAATGTAAAAAACATCAGAAATATTACTATCGGGAATGTAGCATAGATTATGTAGCCATTGCCCTTTACTAAATAGAGAAGTATCTGAAATATGATAAAAAGACTGACCTCGGTAAAAATGATCTGCTTAATGGTTTTTTTCATTTTCATTTATTTTGATTTTTCAAATATTTTATCCCTTCTTAACAGTTGCTGCATTTCAAACTTGGTTGGCTTTGTGCATTACTGCCGCAAACAAATGGCACCCGGCTTTCATTCCCGGATGTAATCCAATGCCGCGTTTTTGTACTTTTCCGTTTCGGCCAGTTTGCGCATCCGCCCGATGCCACGGTGGAAACTGTGGACAGTCAGCGAGTTGACCAGCCAAGGCGGCAGTGCAATGCCTTCGGGCTTGGCTTGGAAAATGTATTCCACCAATACGCCATCTTTTTTGGGAATCAGCAGCCAACTGCCTTGCGCACGGATCACGCGTGACTTGTCCTTGCGCTTGGGCAGGAATCCGGGTACGTTCTGGATGGTGACCGTTACGTTGCGGTTTCCGTCCTGCAAAAGCGTGTTGCGCGTCACCATGTCAATATTCTTGAAAGGCCACGGAATGCCCACTTCCGCATACGTGTACCACTCATTATCAGCCACTTGCCGCACGGTTTCAAATTTTTCCACCCGATCCATCCATTGGGGCGAAGCATGGTCATCTTTGATGAGCGTGACCATGCCGCCCAGAGAAGCCGCCACTTTGGTCACCGCCTTCACCTGCCGGTAACTGGTGCCATCCATTTGTCGGACGTAAATCTGCACACCGTCCGCGTCTTTTTCCAGTTGCCAGTCGGTGGCATTGAAAGTGGGTTTGGCTTGCCCGAAAGATACTATTTTGAAAGCTGGTTCAGTGAAAAACAGCCACTTTGGGGAACCGTGGAATGTCTTTGAAAAACATAAAATACTGGCAGTCAGCACAATGATTGAAACTGTATAAAAGTTGTAATGATTTGCCGGACAAATGCAACTTGTTTTGCGCATCCAACCGCTGTAAAATGTAATGTTTGCCACAAAAAATTGCGAATTAAAGGTTGTCATACGGGTGTTTTTTGTGAATCGGTGAAAATTTGCGCGCCATGACAGAACTTTCGTGCCGGTACTGTTTCGGTTGGCGCGTGGCTGTTTTTTAGTCGGTAATAAGCGTTTCCGGCTTGTGACAGCGGTTTCGCAATGAAGTTATTACTACGTTAAAAGCCTAACAATCAAATGTTTGAATTAAATTTGGGCTTGTATTTGTCAGGTATGGTTTTTTCTTTGGCCTCCGGAAATACGGCTTTTGTTTTTTGTGTCCGGCTCGGATCCGCATCCGCACAATGACTCTCATTCAGGGATTCAACGGGGATAAGGTGGTTTTTGTATGTGCGCCCATAAAATGCCGGACGCGTAAGAAAACAACGAATACTCCCGCAACCCCGCCCCGCCCCGATACGTACTACGGTATATCAGAAAAGTCATATTGCACCTATCTAATTTACCAGCCAGACCATGAAAAAAAACGCTACCCTCGCCTTCCTGCTGACAATGCTGTGCATTCCGGCTTTCTGCCAGTCGGCAAAACTGACCTACACCGAAAAATTGCCTTACAACAACCGTCTCACGCCCGATGCCGCCGTAACCAACGCGTGGAACTGGTTTGACAACAATACCAAGGTTGACCCCAAGGAAAAAGAAGCCAGGATACGCAACCAGCAGGGGATTTTCAAGGGCGTGAGTTCGTTTCAGTACGTGAGCAAGGTGGCCTCGGGCAACGAATACTCCAAAGGTACGATTTACTACACGGTTCGGATGCTGATTCATGATACTGACGGCGCGTACACGTATGAAATCTCCAATTTCTCGCACCAAGCCCGTTTTTCGCTCAACTTACTTACCACCGACACCAAATATCCTTACCACGTGGATGGCGACAAAATGTGGCACAATATGGTTTGGAAAGACATTCGCCAGCAAGCGGAGCAGCACGCCAAGGAACTGGCCGCCAGCCTGAAAGCCGCCATGCGAGCCCAATCGGTGATTGCGCAAAATGGCAGGGGGCCTAAAGTGATCATTATCAGGAACTGATTTTGCGGCCATGTCCCACGGAAAAAGGCGGGTTTGGGCTTTTTGAAACATACTATTTTGGACACGGTAAGGCAGATCGGGCACTTGATCCGTGATTTTCATACCAACAAAAAAGGCTTCCCGTTTCGGGAAGCCTTTTTTGTTGAAGCAAAACCTTTGGCATCAGTTCAGGAACTCATCAAACGTGAGCGATACGTAATACATCGAGCCGATGATCGGGTTGCCCCAGCCGGTGCGGTACTCGTTTTTAAGGATGTTGCTGCCCCCGATCTTGATGATGGATTTGAGCGGCGCGATTTTGTAGCTCACCTGCGCATCAAGCGTGCCGAATGCCGGAACCAGCACTTCGCGGTTGTTGACGGCATTGCGGGCGGCGGCCGGCATGATCAGATCCTGCCAGTAAAATGCCTGCTGATAGCGGTAGGTCACATTGTAGCCCCAGTTGGAGCCAGTCGTAATGCGCTTGCCCGTGGAAAGGTTGAACCGGTATTTGGGTGTGTTAAAACCCACTTGGAAGCCTTCGTCGAGCACATTCAGGTTTTTCTTGCTGTCAAACATACCCACGCCGCCCGCGCTGAGCGTGTTGTTGGACAGGTTGCCGCCCAGCGTGTAGCCCTTCGGAAACAAATAATCAAGCCCGGCACCAAACCCTTGGTAGCGCACATCCTGGTCGTAGTTGGCCGACATGGAGATGATCTGTCCGGGGCGCAGGCCGTTGGTGGTGTTGGTTCCGTTGCGCAGAAGTATGCCGCCGATATAGTTGCGCATGGTTGAGTTATAATAGTACACATCAACCAATAACTTATTGGAAATCAGTCCCTTGTAGCCGACTTCAAAGGTAAATATCCGCTCGGGCTTAAACTCTGGGAATGAATATGCCCTCGGGTTGCCCGCCACTACGGATTCCAGGGTGGGGGTTTGGTTTTCGCGCAGCTTGTAATTGTCCCACAGGGCGGGTAGGCCGCCAATGAGCAGCGAAACCGGCGTGTTCAGGTTGATGAACTGGTTTTGCGTGGTCGGGATGCGGAAACCCGTCTGGTAGCTGGCCCGGATGTTGTGGTTGGGCGTGGCCGAATACACCGCCGAAAGGCGCGGGCTCCACTGACCCTTGAAATTCTGGTTTTTGTCGTAGCGGATGGAGCCGGTCAGCTTCAGTTTTTCGGCAATGAGTTTGGAAGCCTGCGCATAGCCGCCAAATTCGCTGATATTGTATTCGCTGCCATCCGTTTTCTTGAGGAACAGCGTGCCGCCCGAGTTCAGGTCGTACTGCCGCACGTTGCCGCCCACAATCAGTTCCACGGTTTCTGGGGCAATGAGGCTCTTGAAATTATACATTCCCTCGGCATGGTACAGGTTGGTCTTGTCCAGGAAACGCCCTCCGGCTGGTATGGGCGTATTTTGCAGGGTCGTGGCGGTCGCATCAAATCCGGGTGTGCCGGGCAGCAGGCGGCCTTGGTCGGCAACCGCACGGCTGTTGTTGTGGAAAGTGCCCCATTGGTTTTGCACGGCGTTTTGGGCGGTGGCTATTGCTTGGGCAGTGGTCTGGCCCGCTTGCAAGGCCGCTCCGTAGGCTCCGGCATAGGTCTGGAACGCGCCAACCGTGGGAGTGCCGGGAACGCCCGTTGCGAAAACGCCGAAATACTGCGGATACCACGCCGTGCTTGGCTTCCAAGCCTCACTGATGTTGCTGGCTACAATGCCCGCCGCGTACGTATCGCCCGAGCGTTCCTGGGTGGTGTAGGCACGCACGAAGAAATTGGAACCTTTCAGTTCGAGTTTGTACTGGCCCATGCTGAAATTGCGCAAGTAGTAGCGGTCGGATGAGGTATATACCGTGGAACCGGTTCCCCAGTTGGCTTGCATGATTGCTTCCAGCTTGTCATTGATGCGGTAGTGCAACGAGCCGTTGAGCTTGAGGCTGGTGGTATTGTAATTCACCAGGTCGCGTTCGGCGTAGCCGGTGCGGGCCACCAAAGTGTTCGGGATCATCTGGTCGAATAGTTGCCGTGGGGTTTGTCCGGTTATGGCGGGCAGCGTCTGGGCTCCCGGCAGGTCGGGGCGCAAGTCGGTGGTGGCAATGGCTCCCAGAAAACGGGATGTGCCGTTGGTGCCATCGCCGGGTGTGCCGTTGGCCAGCAGGCTGTTATACAGGTTCACATTCGTCGAGTTCTCGTCGCCGTACACATTTACGCCGTTGTAGTTGGGATTGTTGGCGAGTGTGCGGTTGAAACCGTTCGGGTCGCCCTCACGCAGGCCGGTAAAGCTGTGGTCGCGGCTATCGTTGGCCTGCCAATCTTGGGCGGTCAGGTAGCTCACGTTGGCTTTGAAGGCAAACTTGTTGTTGAATGCCTTGGCATAGCGCAGCGAGAAATCGTAGAAGGGCGTGGTCTGGGTAGCGCGGTTGCTGGCACTCATCAGGCCGGTTTTTGCGTAGGCACTCACGCCCTGGTAGTTGAAGGGGTTTTTGCTGGTCATCAGCAGCAGGCCGTTCACGGCGTTGGGGCCGTACAGTGCCGATGCCGCGCCGGGCAGTAGTTCGGCACTCTCCAAGTCCAGTTCCGAAATGCCCACGATGTTGCCCACCGCAAAGTTGAGGCCGGGGGCTTGGTTGTCCATGCCGTCAATCATCTGCACCACGCGTACATTGCCGTTGCCCGCAAAGCCGCGCGTGTTTACCGAACTGAACGTAAGGCTTTGTGTGCTCACTTCCACGCCTTTCAGGTTGCGCAGCGCGTCGTAAAAGCTGGGCGCGGCGGTTTGCTGGATAGCCCGGATGTCCATTTTCTCAATGGAAACCGGCGATTGCAGTACCGATTCCTCCACGCGCGAGGCCGACACCACCACTTCGTTTCCCATTACAGCTTGCTCTTCCATGGTTATGTCCAGCCCTGACTTGCTGGCCGTCACTTCCACTTCCTGCGTCTTGTAGCCGATAGACGACACTACCAGCGTAAACGGTGGCGCGGTGGTGGTAGTCAGCGAAAACTTGCCCTTAGTGTCGGTGATGGTACCAATTACTTTTCCCTTGACCGTGACACTGATGCCCGCCAAGGTTTCCTTGTTCTGTCCGTCAGTAATGGTGCCGGATACGGTTGTGGATTGGGCTTGCGCCGTGAGGATGCCCAGAAGCATCAGAACCGCTGTTACAAGCGATTTTCTCGTATTTATTCTGCTCATGGTAGTAGTTTGGTGAAATTTGAAAAATTATAAACGAAAATAATATGATTTTGTTTAAAAAAATACTTGGTTTAATTATATTTTTTCTTAAGGAGTAGTCCAAATTCCATCCCATGACATCCGGATTGGACGGGCAAAGAATTGTGCCGGGCAAAACGCGGTTTGGAACCCGTTAAAATCCGAGCCAGTAGAATCCGGTATTTTTCCTCCGGCCCGGCAAATGATTTCGTTTGAATTTTGCCTACAATTGCAGAAAGAACAGTAGTTTCGACAGCTAAAAAAACAAACGGGTTTGGGCCCCGCTAAAGACGGGACTTTCAGCTTTCCGGAAGATACTATTTTCATGCGTGGACACGGATAGGTGAATGCGGATTCGGACGTTTCATGAATCCGGGTTCCTTCCGTTTTCCGGTATCCGCTTTCGGGTAGCCCGTTTACAATCATTCAAAACCATAATCCTCACATACACATGAACAGGAAATTGAGAATGGGCATGATTGGTGGCGGCATCGGAGCCTTCATCGGGGGCGTACACCGCATGGCCGCCGCCTTGGACAATGAAATAGAACTGGTTTGCGGCGCGTTCAACAGCGACCCCGAACGTTCCCGCCAATCGGGCGAGATGCTGTACCTGCCGCCCAGCCGCGTGTATGCCGACTTTGAAACGATGATCCGGGAGGAGAAAAAACTGCCCGAAGGCCAGCGCATGGATTTTGTGGCCATCGTCACGCCCAACCACGTGCATTTTCCGCCCGCCAAAATGGCACTTGAAAACGGTTTCCATGTGATGTGCGACAAGCCTGTGACGCTTAACTTGCAGCAAGCCAAGGACTTGCAAAAGATAATAGAGCAAAGCGGATTGCTGTTTGGCCTCACGCACAACTATACCGGCTACCCGATGGTGAAACTGGCCCGCGAAATGGTGCAAGCCGGTAAATTGGGCAAAATCCGCAAGGTGATTGTGGAATACCCGCAAGGCTGGCTCAACGTGCTGGTGGAGGCCACCGGCCAGAAGCAGGCCGAATGGCGCACCGACCCGGCGCGTTCGGGGGCGGCGGGTTGCATCGGCGACATCGGCACGCACGCCGCCAACCTAGCCGAATACGTTGTAGGCTCCCACATCAGCGAAGTCTGCGCCGACCTGACCACCTTTGTGGAAGGCCGCAAACTGGAAGACGATGCCAATTTGCTGATCCGGTTTGAAAACGGAGCCAAAGGTGTGCTGCACTCCAGCCAGATTTCGGTGGGGGAGGAGAATAACTTCAACATCCGGGTCTATGGCGAAACTGGCGGCTTGTGGTGGCATCAGATGGAACCCAACACACTGGAATATACGCGCCCCGGCGAGCCGAAAACGCTGCTGCGCACGGGTGTGGGCATTTCGGCCTCGTCGTCGCAAAATACACGCCTGCCCGCCGGTCACCCGGAAGGTTATATCGAGGCGTTTGCCAATGTTTACCGCAACTACGCCAAAACCCTGCGCAGCCGCATGAACGGCCAAACCCCCGACCCGGCCTACCTGGATTTTCCGGGCATGGCCGAAGGCTTGCGCGGAATGCTGTTCATTGACACGGTAATCAAATCGAACCAAAGCGGCGAGAAGTGGACGAAAATGCTGAGTTGATGGTTTCGCGAAATAAACTGGCGCGAGGTTCCTACCTCGTGCCGCCCATGTTCCGAGATTCCTATCTCGGCGGCGTTGATGAACTTGCAACTCGGGCAGAGTAAGAATCTGCCCGCATGAGCGGCACGAGACAGGAATCTCGCGCCAGTCGTGCAAGGTTTGGCCTTTTCGGAAGATACTATTTTGCAATCCATCCATCCAACCAATCATACCGCCATGTCTTATCAGAAAATAACCGAATACTTGGGTGCTGACGCGCCGCACCTGCTGGAACACGTCAGCCAGACAATCCCCAAGGAAACGCTGCACTTGCCCGGCCCCGACTTTCTGGACCGGATATTCGTCAACTCCAACCGCAATCCGCAAGTGTTGCGCAGTTTGGCCGCGCTGTACGGACACGGGCGGTTGGCAGGTACGGGCTACCTGAGCATCCTGCCCATAGACCAAGGCATTGAACACAGTGCCGGAGCCTCGTTTGCCAAGAATCCGCTGTATTTTGATCCGGAAAACATCATCCGGCTGGCCATGGAAGGCGGCTGCAATGCGGTGGCCACCACCTTCGGCGCGTTGGCCATGATGTCGCGCGGGTATGCGCACAAGATTCCGTTCATTGTCAAGATCAACCACAACGAACTGCTGACTTACCCCAACAAGGCCGAACAAATCATGTTCGGCAGCGTCAGGGATGCTTGGAACTTGGGTGCGGTGGCCGTGGGAGCCACGGTTTATTTCGGTTCGGACGATTCCACGCGCGAAATCATTGAAGTGGCGCAAGCCTTTGAAACGGCGCATTCGCTGGGCATGGCAACTATCTTGTGGTGCTACACGCGCAACGCCGCCTTTAAAAAGGATGGTGTGGACTACCACGTTTCCGCCGACCTGACCGGACAAGCCAACCACATCGGCACCACCATGCAAGCCGACATTATCAAGCAGAAACTGCCCGAAAACAACGGCGGCTTCAAAGCCCTGAACACGGGCGGCAGCAGCTACGGCAAACTCGACGAGCGGATTTACACCCAACTCACCTCCGGCCATCCGATTGACTTGTGCCGCTACCAAGTGGCCAACTGCTACATGGGTCGCGCCGGACTGATTAATTCGGGTGGCGCATCGGGCGAATCGGATTTTGCGGAAGCCGTCAAAACCGCCGTCATCAATAAACGCGCCGGTGGCACGGGCCTGATTTCGGGCCGCAAAGCCTTTCAGCGTCCCATGGCCGAAGGCATCGCTTTGCTGCAAACCATCCAAGATGTATATTTGACCAACGAAATTACAATCGCCTAATAGAAATGAGTGAATGGGTAAGTGAGCAAATGAATAATCTCGGCTCCACTTGCTCATTTATTCATTTGCTCACTTACCCATCAACTATATGTCTTGGTTTACCCGCAAAGAAAAAGGTATCAGCACGCCAACCGAACTGAAGAAGGAAGCTCCCGATGGCCTCTGGCACAAATGCCCCGACTGCAAGAAAGTGATGCACACGCGGGAATTGAAAAACAACGCTTTCACGTGCATCCACTGCGGATACCACGAAAAAATAGGTTCGGAGGAGTATTTCGAGTTGCTGTTTGACGACAATGTGTTCATTGAAATGGACATGAATATGCAATCCGCCGACCCGCTGCAATTCACCGACACCAAGAAATATCCCGAACGGGTGGTGGCCTCGCAGAAAAAAACCGGCCTGCGCGATGCCGTGCGCACCGCCCATGGCAAACTCAACGGTGCGGGAATCGTGATTGCCTGCATGGATTTTCAGTTCATTGGCGGCTCGATGGGTTCGGTGGTGGGCGAGAAAATAGCCCGTGCCATCGGTTACGCGCTGCAACACAAACTGCCTTTCCTGATGGTGTCGCGTTCGGGTGGCGCACGGATGATGGAAGCGGGCATTTCATTGATGCAAATGGCCAAAACCTCGGCCAAACTGGCCCTGCTGCACGAGGCGGGCATACCGTATATTTCGCTGCTCACCGACCCGACCACGGGCGGCGTGACGGCCTCGTTTGCCATGCTCGGCGACTTCAACATTGCCGAACCCGGCGCAATGATCGGCTTTGCCGGCCCGCGCGTAATCCGTGAAACAATCGGCAAGGATTTGCCCAAGGATTTCCAAAGTGCCGAATTCGTGCTGGAACACGGCTTTCTGGATTTCATCGTGCCGCGCAAGGAACTCAAAACCCGCCTGACCCTGCTGTTGGAAATGCTGCGGTAGGGGGGAGGTTTGGGCTTTTTGAAAGATACTATTCCGGCCAATGGTTTACGGGAAAAGGCAGCGGGAAAGTGGTTGGGCAGTGCGCGAATATTCATTGCGTTGCACAAGCAATACCGTCAGCCAGTTGAAAACAGAAGTGGATTTTTCGGAAAGATTTTCCGAAAAATCTGCTGACCAAGTTTTGGATGAAATAATTGATTTTGCTGACAGTTTCGCGGAAATGCCGATGCGTTTTCCTGAATACCTTGATCTGCCAATAAAAAGCGTGACCTACATGAAAATTGTTTTTCATCAGGCAGGAATATAAATATTGAATGTTGCGCCTTTTCCAAATTCACTCTCTGCTGTAATAATGCCGTGGTGGTTGTCAACTATTTTTTTTACGATGGCAAGCCCTATTCCTGTTCCTGCATATTCTTCTTTACTGTGCAGCCTTTGAAATACTTCGAATATTTTTTCAGAATATTCTTTTCCAAAGCCAATGCCATTATCACTTACAGAAATGTGGCAAGCGGGTTTGTTTAAAGGGGAATTTGCTGCACTTACTTTCTTGCTCTCAATACTGATTACCGGTCTAATATCTTTTCTTGAAAACTTAAGTGCGTTGCCTATGAGGTTGTGCATGAGTTGCCGAACCTGGAAAGGAATAATGTGTGCTTCGCACATTTCGCCTGTTGTAATGGTTGCATTTTTTTCTTCCATCGTTTCCCTGAAATCTTCCTTTACCTCGTCAATAATTTTGGCAAGGTCGGTGATTTCAAATTTTCTTTCTGATGTATTTACACGGGAGAATACAAGTAAATCCTGGATGAGCGTTTGCATACGTGTGGCGGCATCGTTCATTCTCCTAAAATAATCTTTTGCGGTATCGGAAAGCTGTTCTTTTTCGGTGGCGATTATCCGTCCGGCAAAGGTTTGTATCTTTCTCAGCGGCTCTTGCAAATCGTGGCTGCTGATGTAAGTGAATGCTTCAAGCTCTTTGTTCATTTTTTGAAGCTCGGTATTTTTTTCTTCAAGGCTTTGGTTTGCCTCACTTAGTTGCCCGGTGCGTTGATTTACTTTTTCTTCCAAATGTTCTGAAAAAGTTTTTTCCTTCTCAATATCTGTATTGGTGCCCACCCATCGTAAAATTTTTCCTTCGGCATCAGTTACAGGAAATACACGGGTAAGGAACCTCCGGTATTTACCATCTGCACCCCGAAGGGGAAAGGTTAATTCAAACGGTTCATTTATTTTCCATGCTTTTTTTACAAAATCAACTACTCTTTCCACATGGTCAGGGTGATGCACTTTTTGCCAGCCCCATCCTTTCATTTCTTCCAGATTGGTTCCGGTATAATCATACCATCTCTGGTTATACCAAAATATCTGCCCGTCACCGTCTGCAATCCATGCAAGGTTTTGAATGTTGTTTGCAAGCGTGCTGAACTGCTGCTCGCTTTCTTCAATTTTATTTCTTGCCAGAACCTGCTCTGTAACCTCTATTCCACACAGCAACACTCCATCTATATCCCCTTCACTGTTATGAGTCGGCTGATAAACAAAGTTGAAATAAGCTTCTTCCAGCTTTCCATTGCCCCTATCTATCTGCGAAGGCGTTTCATTGCCGATATAGGGTTCGCCTGTTGCATAAACGTTATCCAAAAGCTCTATGTACCCTTGTCCCTTCAGTTCGGGCATTACTTCCAATACCGTTTTTCCTAAAACATCTCTCTTACCAATAAGTGTAAGGTAAACTTCATTAGCCAGTTCAAACACGTGTTGCGGACCCCGAAGCACACAGATAATCGCAGGGGCTTCCATAAATAAGTTGCGTACCTTGCCTTCCAGTGACTGCCTCAGCTTTACTATTTTTATTTGTGCCTGCACGCGTGCCAGCAGTTCTTTGGCAGAAAAAGGTTTTATCAGGTAATCATCAGCCCCTGTTTCCCATCCTTCAATTTTTGATTCTTCGCCCGCACGGGCTGTCAGTAGGATTACGGGAATATTTGCCGTGGCTCTGTTGCCTTTCATTTCTTTGAGCAAGCCGATGCCATCCATCACGGGCATCATCACATCAGAAAGCACCAGTGCCGGAGTAGTTTCTTTCAGCTTATCAAAAGCATCCATTCCGTTGTTGGCGGTAATGACATTAAAATTAGTTGACAAAACAGAACGAATGTGCTGACGCATATCGGCATTGTCGTCCACCACAAGCACTACGGGAAGGGCAGTTTTTTCGGTTGGTGAAACTGGTATTGATTTTTGGCTGCTGTTTGGTTCAATCAGGGTTTCTATTTCATCCACATAAATGGTAGCTGCGATTTCATCAGCATCCATTGCTGTTGTTGAAATGTGATTCTCGTCAAGATGTTCCTTGCCGAAAGGGATTTTTACGGTGAATACACTTCCTTCATTCAGTTCGCTTTCCACACTGATACTTCCCTTGTGCATTTGCACCAGTTCTTTTATCAGCGATAAGCCAATGCCGGTGCCTTCATATGTTCTGCCCGTGACATTCTGCACCCGGTGAAAGCGTTCAAACATTTTTGGCAATTCATTTTCAGGAATTCCAATTCCGGTATCCTTTACCTGCAACACGGCAGAATCCTTTTCAGCGGAAATTTCTACGGTGATGCTTCCTTCGAGTGTGTATTTGAACGCATTGCTCAACAGATTGAAAACAATTTTTTCCCACATCTGCCTGTCCACATACACGGGCTGCATGATGGTGTCGGCTCTCACAATCAGTTTCAATCCTGCCTTTTCTATCACTGAACGAAAGTTAGCCGCAAGATTTTTGGTAAGTGCAACAATATCCGCCAAACTAAATACTGCCTGTTGTCTTCCGCTTTCAATACGGCTGAAATCAAGCAGCGTGTTTACGAGCTTGAGCAAACGCATGGCATTGCGGTGTGTAGTCTGAATATTTTGGTTTTCGCTTTCGCTGAAATTATTATTCTTCTGGTTCAGCAATTCTTCAAGCGGACTAAGCATGAGTGTAAGTGGTGTGCGGAATTCATGGCTGATGTTGGAGAAAAACACCGTTTTCGCCCTGTCAATCTCAGCCAGTGCCTCAGCCTTTTCACGCTCTTGTTCGTAAGTTTTTGATTTAGTTAAAACACTGGTTACAGAAGCTGTTAAAAGTTCATAGAATAATAGGCACTTAGCATCAAGTCTTCGCCTCGCACTTATTCCGACTACAAAAAAATAATTATTACTCTCAATCCCGGGAAGAGTTACAGGAAAAATCAAGGCTTGTGTAGGAGGTTCGGGATAAGGACCGCTATGGAAGATGCCAAAGATACTTGTTAGGTTTTCAACTAATACACTTTTTCCCGTTTGAACGGCTTCAGCCAAGTGCCAACTTTTTAAAGCGTGTTCTTCGAGGTTGATTTTTGCAGGAGCCAAAGGCGAATTGCTTTCCAAACCTACGCTGCCCTCTATCATTGCTTCTTTACCATTATCGGTAATTGAATATAACAATGCAAAAGGAATATCGAGTTCAAAATCTTTTAAGCAGTCTAATATTGATGTAGAGGCTTCTTTTGTAGTTTTGGCGGTTAGGGTGTGTTGGGCTACGGCAGGTAAAATATTCAGTCTTCTTTCGGAAAGTGTTTGTTGCGTCTGTTCAATAACGGGGTGGAAGAGCCCGCCCACACCGCCTGATTCATCGAGAATAGGACTGAAAGAGAAAGTAAAAAAAGTTTCTTCTGTATATCCGTAGCGGTCAAGAAAGATTCGCTGGTTTTCAAGAAAGCGTGTCGCTCCTAAAGATGCTTCTTCAAACGCCTGCCCAATCACGGGCCATGCCGAAATCCAGCAATCTTTAAAATCCTGTCCCACAGAAACAGGGTGCATATCGCCGGTTATGGGCCAATAGCCATCGTTGTAAATCTGCACCCGGTGAAGCCCCCAGCTAATGCAAATGGGGAAATTAGACGCAATACATATACTTATCGCGGTTCGCAAACTTTGTGGCCATGTATCGGGCGAACCCAAGGGTGTTTTGGACCAGTCTTTAGAACGAATGAGTTTGCCCATCTCACCACCACCGGAGAGGAAATCGGGTATTGCATTTTTGATTGTTTCCTGCATCACAAGATTGTTTTTAATTTAGTGATTAAAAAATCTTTTCTTGATGCCTGTTCATCATTTTGCTTCACAAGCGTGATTGCCAGGTGAACTACTTTTTTCAGCTCTTCAAAATCAGATGGCTTGCAAATGTAACAGTGTGCTCCGCTGTTGTAAAGCCGGTCTGCATTTCCTTCGTCATAAGAAGTGGAATAAATAACTACAGGAATTTTTTTGAGGGTTGAATGTTTTTTAATTTCGGCCAAACATTCAAAACCGTTTTTGCGTGGCATATTCAGGTCAAGGAAAAGTACATCAGGAATATTTGCGGCAACCCTTTCCAGATGGTGCATAAGCTGTTCGCCATCATGCACCATTGTGAGCGAAGCAGCAAAAGCAAGTTCTTCAACCGCATCTTTGAAGAGCAGGCAATCATCCTTGTCATCATCGGCAAGGAGAATATTCATGGAAGTTGCACCGTTCATTTTTTAGAGGCATATTTAGACAAAAGTTACTTGCAAGTTAGGATAAATGTTTAATCGGGTTAGAATACGGCAAAATAAAATGCGCCGTTGTCTTCCATGGGTTGTCCGGATGGCTTCCCATGTTTTTCAAACGCTTTCGGCCAAATACATCCGATACGTCACTCAAGAATAAACACCAAACCCCCGCCGCTTGTAGGCAGACGGGGGTTTTGCGTTCCTAAAAGATACTATTTTCATGCCACAAGAATGTTCTCCACATTGAAGAACCGGATCACATCGGCTTGGTCAAATCCCTGCCGTTGCCAGTAGGGGTTTGGCGTTTTAAAAAGATACTATTCTGACAACCCGGATTAAATCAAGCCACCCCTTCATACTGCCGCACTATGGTGTTCACCAGACTGCCAGCCAATTCAATGACAGCCTCGGCTTGCTGGCGGGACACACTGGGATAGCCTGCCAGAAATTCCTCCAGCGAACTGGTTTCCAGATGGTCGAACAGCGTTTGAATCGCTACGCGGGTACCACGAAACACGGGTTGTCCACCTAAAATTTCCGGGTCAATTTGAATGATTTCCTTCGCTGCGCGCATGATTGCTTGTATTTATGTTTTTAGAATGATGACTTTCTTTGGCGGATTGTTTTCTATTATCTCCAAAATCAGAGAAGTGTAAGGCACAAGGCTTGCCAGTACGTTCCGGAAAACGTCAAGTATGATGATTGTGACAGGTAAATCGTTCTGGTTTTGCTGATATGGAAGGTTTTTGTCCACGCATATAAAAACATCAAATTCATGCTCCTTCATAAGTTGCAGCAACTGCCCGTTTTTAACTCCACTCCAACCCATGTATTTTACGGTGAACACTTCCAAAGAGGTTTCCTTGAATGAGTCATGGAAACGCACATCAATGTTCTCATCAAGCAAAACTTTCATCAAATTTCCGGGTAATGAATGGTGGTGAAAATGAAAACCCCTCTGTACTCAAAGATACAAAGGGGTTTGGCGTTTTCAAAACATACTATTTTTTGAAAACCTTGTTCAGTCCGGTGAGTGTCGCGGACGCGGTTCGTGCAGATACAAACCTGAAGGCTTCCGTGGGTCGTGTCCCCACAGCCCGTTTTCCCGTGCGCTGTCGGTCTGTGTGCCACAGCCCGTGGAAATCGGTAATGGAGGAAAACCGGCAGCCCATGATAGATAGCAGGTGGCGCGGGGTCATTTCAATGTGATGGCAACCGCTCCGACAGGTAAGGGAGCAATGTCCATGTATTCCTTGACTTTCGGCGTAAGTTTTGTCAACTCCTCGTAGCTGTTGATATTTGCCGATAAGACAAAAACAGCCATTGGATACTTTGCGAAATTTTGCTGGTGTTGTAAATTCTTGTCAAAAGTCAAAAGCGCATCAAAGTCATTTTCCATAAGAAGTTCAAGCAGCTCCCCGTTTTTGATTCCGTTCCAGCCCTTGTCACGGACTATATAGATTTCATGTTCCGCAAAATCAATTTTAAGCCGTTTGGGTAAGTTCTCGTTAAGCAACAGCCGCATAAAGTTGGTCGGGATTTTTTGTGTTCAATAATTTATTGGTCCATTCCACCAATGCAACTGCCTGTGCTTTGGTTACGGTAGGGAAATCATCCAGGAAGTCATCAAGAGACACCCCGGCTTCAAGATGGTCAAATAAAGATTCGACAGGCACCCGGGTTCCCTTAAAAACAGTCTGACCGCTTAATACTTCATTGTCAATCGTTATCAATTCGCGAATGTCCATAATTTAAATTAAGAAAAACTCGTGTGAAAAACGGTTTCAAAAACTTGCGCCCAACGGTTTGGGGCTTTGCGAAGAAGGAGAATTAGAAGCACAAATGTTGATAGAAGCACAAATGTTGATAGAAGTGCAAATGTTGATAGAAGTGCAAATGTTGATAGAAGTGCAAATGTTGATAGAAGTGCAAATGTTGATAGAAG